>CAYZNV010000028.1:0-3086 GCA_964480125.1 uncultured archaeon | reverse complement strand
CCTGCAGCGGCGAGGGATTGCTTCGCAAAAAAGCCCAAGCACTAAAAGGTTGGACCGAAAAGCTCGTGTATCAGCGCGCGGAATTGCAAGTGCAATTGTTGGAGAAGGCCGTTCAGTTGATTCGACCGGGCGGAGAAATTGTGTATAGTGTGTGTACTTTGTCCCCGGAAGAATGCGAGGGCGTTTTGACCACGGTATTGAAAGCCCATCCCGAGATGAAAATTGAAAAGTGTGATTTGTTTGGATTGAAAACGCGCCCCGGCCTCTCGCAATTCCGCAATCGCCAATTCGAAAAGGGAATGGAACTCACGCATCGCTTGTATCCGCAGGATAATAATTCGCAGTCTTTTTTTGTAGCCAAATTAGTGAAATCCCATTCTTCCAAGAAGGAGGGAAGCGCATGAAAGTCCCCATCCTCAATTCCCAAGATGCAAAAAAATACGTGCATCACCTGCATTCACGCTATGGGATTCCGCTTTCGGTGATGAAAGACTGGCGTTTCTCGCAATACCAAGAAAGCGTTTCGGTAATGAGCCGCGAGAGTGTGGAGTTGGACCAGAAAGGCTTGAACGTCTATGCGATGGGATTGCAACTCTTTGCGGGCGGGAAGGATTTCTTTCCCACGGCGAATGCAATCACCTTGCTGGGAGAACATATTACACAGAATGTGGTTTTCATCTCTCGCGAGCAAGTGGAGGCATTCTTTGCCGCTAAGCGCATTCCAAGAGAGGCAGTGGATGCGCGCAAAGTGCTTTCAGATGGATGGGTTGCAGTCTCTTACAATGGTAAAGTCATTGGCAGTGGAAGAATCTCTGCACAGCAACTCATCCCCAATCTCCCGCGCTGGCAAGAGAGTAGTGGGGATGAAGAGTAGTTTGTTGTTGTTTTTTTGCTCTCTTCGAATGCGCAATTATAAACCCTGAAAATTTCTTTATCCTATGATCCCATCCAAGAATTCCCATTCCAACACGCATGCGCAGAAATGGTTGGTGTTGGATGCGCATGGGGTGCTGCTGCCTTCTTCTGAGCACTGGATTCTCAAGCACTTGGCGAAGTGGCACAAGCTTTCATTGTGGAAGCTGAAAATTAATTGGCTCTTCCATCACATTCCTTCTCAGACCGGTGCCGTGCCAGCGCGCGTGATGTATTCGGAGATTGTTGGGAAGGATTTCTCTAAATCCCAATTTGAGATGCAAGTGATGCGCCTCTACAAGCAGCGCGCTTCAATCCCAAAACCCATCCAAAAAGAATTACAGCGGTTGAAAAAAGCGGGCTGGAAGATTGCGTTGCTTTCCAACATGAACGACGCGCAAGCCCACTATCATCGCGAAGCACAAACGTTCAAGGGATTCGATGAGGTGTTTTTTTCATGGGAGCATCATAACATGAAGCCCTTCCCTTCTTTCTTTTCTTCGTTGCAGCATAAATTGCGTGCGCGCGGGAATAATATTCTCTTCATCGACGACCACTGGGAGAATATCTTCACAGGGATGCTGCTGGGATGGAACTCTATTAAATTGCGAGAAGCAAAAGAAGTGTGGCTTTTCTTGAAAGACTTGAAGTGAGGGAGAAAAATGTCACTTCCGAAAAGAGCATGGATGAAAAAATTTGGCGCAGTTGCAGTGAGAGAATTTGCTGCTGACATGACTGCTCCATTGCAGGTTGAGAATAAGTGGTATGCGCGTAAGCTCAATAAGGATGCGCTCTCCATTGCAAGGCGAAAATCAGTTTTGTTGCGTGCACATCATGCGAATCGAGAAAAAATCGCGCATGGAATTGAGAAAAGTCTTCGAGATTATCGTGGAAAGGTTATTTTTTGGTCATGGAAGAATGCGTTGCGTGCAGCCGATATTCCGCTTGCTCGTAGAAGGGATTTGAATGGCTTCTTTGAAAGGTATGCTGCTTTTCTCTCATTCGTCGTGCCTCATTCAATGCGCGAATTGCGCCGCATGGATGAGTTTAGCAAGAAAGAAAAAAAACAACAGGCATATGCACAAGCTAAAATTGACGCAGCCGTTCATCAGATGGAATCACAACTTGACATACTAATTGGAGTTCGCAAGCGTCGGGATCTAATACATTATTTTTCATTACTTTATGAGGGCGGGCACATGTATCGTCAGGCCGTTGAGCACCATTTAGGCGACCCCGCTGATTGATGTGGCTGGCATAGGCATAAATTTGGTTACACTCATAGAATCTTATTATGAGTATTATTTCTTCACAAAAGAAACGGAGTCTCTCTCCTGATACTATTTTTGTGGTAAAATCAAAACCGATTCGAAAAGATATGTTTGGCGCGTTGAAAGGAAAATTAAAGCCGTACAATCGTGAAGATGATCGGTGGAGTGACCGAGAATAAAGAAATGGATGCACCGGGGAGGATTTGAACCTCCGACCTCTCGATTATCAGTCGAGTGCTCTAACCAGACTGAGCTACCGGTGCGGATCCTTTTAGAAAAAGGTTCATCAAAACACCCCATAAATGGGGCAGTTAATTCCTTTTCCTATGGAAGAAAACGGCAAAAGAATGCTTTTAAAGCCCATTACTGCAACGCCCGGGAAAGGGCTATAATGCGTTGGATGCAGCAATAGTGGATGACTTATTCCTATGCGGGTTTGCGCCTGGAAAGCCCGGCAGTACTAGCGCCCATGAGTGGGGTCTCCACCCTGCCTTTTCGCTTGCTCTGCAAAGAGTTAGGGGCAGCCCTTACCTATACCGAGTTCGCCTCTGCCATTGCTATTGCGCGTAATCTTGAGAATAGGGCCAGCAATAACAAAGTGTTCAAGCGCGTCCTTACGGTGAAAGAAGAGCACCCTTGCGTGGTGCAGCTCTTTGCGCCACAAGAAAAGGATTTGATGACAGCCATTGAGTATGTGGAAAAGCAATTTGATATTGTGGATATCAACTTTGGTTGTCCTTCTCCCAAAATAACAGGAGGAGGCTGCGGTGCCTTTCTATTGAGAGAACCCCAAAAAATGCTTTCGCTCATTCGTGCAGCCGTTTCGGTTTCTTCCAAACCCGTTACGTGTAAATTGCGCATGGGGTGGGATAAGCCCGTGCTGCATGAGTTTGTTGAAAAAAT
>CAYZNV010000027.1:0-5045 GCA_964480125.1 uncultured archaeon | reverse complement strand
CCGGCGTCCGGCGGATCATAACGCTTCACGCTCACGCGCCCCGCTGCGACAAAGGTAATGCAGTAAGTAAAGTGGGAAAAAGGATTCACGTTTATGCTGTCCATCAATCCACTTTTTGAGTTGACGATCGCATGGGCATTGGGCGCCATTGTGGGAGTAATATTTTTTCTGCCTGAATTGCAAGTCCCCACGCTGCTCGCCGTCATTGGATTCGTATTGGCCGCGGGAATATTCTCTACTTTCTATTTCGGAAAACTCGCATGGGTTTTTGTGGGAATGATTGCGGCGCTGCAAGCTCCATTCGTAATCGCATCTCCACTACCAGGATTGCTGTGGGGACTATGCACGATTGCCAGCGCCATGTATGGAAAAGCATTGGGAGGGTTTGGACTTGAAGACATTTTTCAGCAAGGACAAACACGCTTGCCCGCGATGGCACTGGCCGCGCTGCTGAACCTGCTTCTCATTCTCTTTTTCGCTGCACTCGTTGCATTCGTGTGGCCTATTCTTCCTACGCTTCCCCAGCTCATCCAACTCATTCCCATCCGCGGATTTGGGGTTTAGTGCAAAGAAAACGGGGAAACGGCTATACCTTTAAATACGCGGAATTTGATTTTTCAATCGAGACCCGATTCAATCGTGTTGGGGAACGCATCGGTATGGGCGACATCATCAAAGACAGTTATTTCGCGTTGGAAGACCGCTATTACTCAGCCATGGACTGGTTGGACACGCATGGCTTGCCCGTGTACAAAGTCATCGACCCCATCGACAAAATAATCCCCAGTTTTGCGCTCTTCGGAATCATCGTATTGCTATTGCTGTTGCTCGGAGCCACTTCATTGCTGGGCTTCGGCGGAATTGGAGGGGATGTCCCGGTGGCATTGCAATTAGTCGGAGAAGATGGAGAAGCCATCCCCAATGTCGCGATGTCATTCACGTATGCGGGAAAGACGCAACTGCTCACGAGCAATGCGCAGGGAATCATTTCATTCTCCGTTCCGAGCGGAACCAAAATCAATTACGAGCTGAAAGATCCCAAGTATGATGTGGTCAAGAGCTCCCTCACGCCAACCGAAAAAGTATCACGCACCATCGAACTGCGACTCGCAGGAAATGATGTGAAGACAAAAACGATTAAGCTCGTCAACTCGCTCAACCAACCCATTGTCAGCGAAGCATTCCTCACATTTGCCTGCGGCACCGCATATGGAATTGCCCCAGAAGCCATCAGCGGAAGCGGGGGAACATATGCGGTAACTCCCAACACGGACTGCGATCCCCTCATCGTCTCGGTGCAAGTGGATGGATATGAAGAAGTCCAATCCTTCCGCGTCGTGCGCGACGTGCAACCTATTGTCTTGCAAGAAAAGCAAACCATTGACTCCGTTATCCAAGTCCTCGTGCAAGACGAACAAGGAAATGCGCTCGCCGGAATGGATGTGTCCGTGCAACGCAACGGAATCACGGACGATAAACGCAGTGACGCCGGAGGAGGCGCACGATTCGATGTGAGTGCGGGAGAATACACCGTCAATGCTTCTGATCCCAATGGAATCTACGTGTTCGAATCCGACATCGTCACGGTCACGAGCCAGAGCACCTCCAATGTCACGCTCACCATGAGCAAAGATGCTGCAGGAAATATCTCCGTGAAAGTAACGGACAAGACAACTGGCAACGCATTGAAGGGGGCCATTGTCAAACTCAAACAGGGCAATAATATTCTCACCACGCGCGTCGTTCCCGACACAAGCACGGATGGAATCATTTCCATTCCCATTCCCGATCGTACCCAACAATATGTGGTCTCCGCATCCAAAGACGGATACGTTCCCAAGCAAGTCGCGATCGCGGGAAATGCCACTGCTCCAGCACTACTCGCACTCGAAAAATTCAATGGACGCAATGGCGCCAAGCTCAAAGTCATGATTACGGATCAAGATGACGATCCCGTGCCCGATGCAACCGTTGCGTTGTATGATGGGGAGACAGGATTCCTTTCCGCCTACGAGCCACGCGTTTCGGATGTGAATGGAATCGCTACTTTCTCCAATGTGGTCAGCGGAAACTATGAAGCATTCGCATCCAAAGCCACTCTTTCGGGACGCACCCTCCAACCACAGTTCTTCGACATTGCAGATCCGGACACGCAAACGCTGCGCATCCGAATGACCATTCCGTCCGGGGATGTGCGCGTGCACGTGGTGGATGATGATGGAAATCCAATCCCATTCGCGCGCGTTACGGTCATCAATGCCATCACGCAAAAAAACGTGGGAGCGGAACTGACCGATAATAATGGCACATTCGTCTTGCCGCAGAACCAACAAAAAATCAAAGCAGACAAGGATGTATATCTGCGCGTCGAAAAGCAAGGATTCTCTACGCTCACTACTGCCGCAAAGCCCATCATTCCCGATGGAGAGCAATCATTCCACGTGGTTCTTCCCCCCGTGAGACCTGCTGGAAATATTGAAATCCAATTACAGGGATTATACTTGGGAGATAAGCTCGCATCCGGGGTGGGAAGAAACAAAGCCTACACGGCGAAATTCCGCGTCTATGTGCCCGAGGAGCACGATGATTTGGAAACACTTGAAGTCCATCTGCGCACGGGAGAAAAAGACATTGTGGAGAAAGACGATTGGTATATTGGAAAAGTCAACTTCCCACGCGCGCACGTCGTCAAAGGAAGCGCATGGGATCCAGCGAATGGAGTGGATTTGGACAATGACTCCATTACCTTCGGCCCCGCCAAATGGATCAACGCCGAATTGGGGAATCCAAACCCAGGCGTGTATGAGTTAGAGGCCGTGCTGCACGTGCGCGATACTGCTTCCGCGCAGGATGTGCTCAAACTATTCTATAAGGCACGCGGAGAAAATGGAGAAACGCTCCGCGATCCAGCGGATGCCAATCCTGCAGAAGAATTGTATGCCAATACCAAACTCGAAACCGTCACAGTTGGAGCAACGACGCTATGTGATACTCAATTCTGCTTCGACGCCAGCATTCTCGACATCAAAGAAAAGCGCATCGAGGATGTCGTGGACTCATTCGCTGCCGATGTGTTCAAGGACTACAAACTCCAATTCACGCTGCAGAATAACGGAGAAGCATTCCATACGAACTCTAATCTGCGCATCAAAGCCAGCAATGATGGGATTGTATTCCAGAATTATGAAATTTTTACGGCAGACAATCTCAAACTATCCGGGAACGTCAATGATAAGGAGTTTGCCTCCCCATTGCAAGTAGGCAATTTCACCCCTGGAAAGAAAGTAGTGGGAAGCGTTTTCTTCCGCACTCAGAATTCAGGAACGACTACGGTTACGCTGGAACTCGTCTCGGACTTCAAGTCCGTCTTCTCCAAGACATTTACCATCACCTCTACGGCGAGCAAGAACCTCATTGTCACGGTGCAACCCGAATTCTATCCCTCGCAGATTCCATTAGAACTGCGCGTGGACGTGAAAGACGAGGCAACGGATGAAGAAATCAAAGATGCCGTGGTGCGACTCACGACGAATACCAACATTACCCTTGCCACTGCACTCACGGATGCAGCGGGGCATGCCAACATCACCCTCCCAGGACAATTCCCCGGGAAGAAGATCAAGCTCAGCGTGGAGAAAGCCGAGTACAATACCTTTGTGAAAGAACTCATCATCTCGGACAAGATACTTACGTTCAATCCCAATCCGGTGGGGATCAGCATCAATGTCAAGACGGAAGCAGAGAAAGTCACTACAATCGAATTCAAGAATGAGACAAACCTGCCCCTCATCCTGCAGAACCTAGAAATTCAAGGAAACTTATTGGGATTGCTCGATCGAGGAAAAATCAACTCCAGCTTGCAAGCCTATGTGGGAAGAACCATTCCTTCAAACTCCACGCTATCCGTGCAGCTGCGCTCTCCTCTCACGCAAGAAGGGATTTCCATTCTAGAACATCAAGACATTGAAGCCATTCTTGCCGTTACTGCGGAAAATTATGGGTGGCCCTGGCTATTTGAGTTGCCCCTGCGCTATTCATTAGGCGTCTCCTCGGAAGTCGACGATCCTACTTGCTTCAAAGCCGTTCCTAATTCTTGGAAGAGCAGCACGGATGGAACTACAATCAGCTATGAATTCCAAATCCAGAATAATTGTTCCATCAAGGGAAACCCCACTGCGCTACAGAACCTCGAAGCAAAAGCAAATTGGAATGGAAATGAGCTCGGAGAAACACTACTCACGGTTTTCCGCAACGACAAACCAAATGCCATTGGCGCCGCCAAAGTACGCGGAGGATACTTCAGCAAATTCCTTCCTTCGATTGCGGCTCAAGATACACTTACGGCACGACTCGACTTCACTCCATATGGAGGAATCAAGGGAGTCGGGAAAGTCGATTTCATCCTGCAAGCCACTAATCCATTGGAGGGAAGGCCACAGCTAGTGAGTTCCACTATCCTCAGCGATCTCACCATCAGCAACCTCGCGGAATGCATCATCTTCGACAAGGAAATGCTGGACTTGACGCCCGAAAAAGAAGACAAGTTTGTCATCCAAACCAAAGCATGCGGCAACGCCATTGAGTTCGTTCTGGAATCGGATTTGGAATTATCCTCCAAGACATTTACTCTGCAAGGAGACGACAAGAAAGAAATTGTCGTGCGCGCAACAAACCTGGACTTGGGACAATACCCCATTACCATCAAGACCGAAGGAAATCAGGAAAAGCTCAAGTCCCAACAAAAAATAATCAAAGCCCGCATCCGCGATCCCGCGGCGTGTCTGCAATTGAACCGCTATGAGTTCGACGTCTATGATTCCGAAGAAAATTTATTCGATGGAGTAGATGTTGCGAGATTGGAGAACTTATGCGTGCAGCAGCAAGTGCCCGTCATTGTAGTAGTTCCAAAGAGCTTCTGGGATTCACTAAAGACAGGACTGCTCGTGGGAGGAGGAGCTGCCCTCATCACCGCGCTCACGGATAATGGAGAAGAAGAGGAAGACGCAGGCGCAATCCCCGCAACTACTGCCACGGCAAACAATCCC
>CAYZNV010000026.1:1990-5322 GCA_964480125.1 uncultured archaeon | reverse complement strand
ATCATACGCACGGTCAATGCGCACCACATTCAGCCGAGATAAAACAAAATCTAAATCTCCGCGTGCAAATAAATAAGGCGAAATGGCATTGCGACAATCCACATACGCAATGGTGCGTGAATGAAATCGCGTTTCGGTTGAAATGAATCGTGCTAATTGCATTTCAAAGTCTTTCACGTCTTTGCAGGCTAAGCGCAGTACCAATTCCAATCCCCCCTCAAGGAGACTTAGTTAACCCACACAAAAAGAAGCGTAAGCACCCCCGCGGCAGCGCCAATCCATTTCTTTTTTGGATGCAATGGCACTGTGGGGTTGGAGTAAGATTATGCGATGATGATTATGAAATAATAGGAGCAATTACATGAGTCCGTGTTTCATCAAACCCATCCTTTCTTCTTCAGCGCTTCCCACACTATCTTTTCCATCATTTGATGCCCTCTATCATTGGGATGGATTCCATCTTCCAGAGTGGAAATGAATTTCTTATTGTTGAATTTTGGGAATACATTCACAAATGCTACTTTTTCTTCTGCGCAAATGGCTTTGAGTGCATCGTTATAGCGTTCGAATTGTTTCATGCGATAGCTTCCAATGGGATGCCATGGAATGGGATTCACTTTTGATTCATCACAGGGTTTTAATCCCACAAAGAGCATGTGCGGAGAATAAGCACGGGTATAGCGAATCAGCGTATGGATGTTGCGCTTAAATGTGGCTAATGGAACCCAGTTCTTTTTCTTGGCGTGCAACCACATCGCATCGTTTGCGCCGCCAGAAAAAATGAATATATTGGATTCCTTTGGATCATCATCTAAACGAATGGATGCTTCATTCTTGAAGCGCTTAACCATCTGAGTAGTATTTCCACCTGAAATTCCCATGTTATAGGTGAGAAAGTATTTTCCGCGCGGAATATTGTGCACATCTAATCGCTTGCGAATCCGTTGGACCCATCCGCCCTGGGTGTCATTAGCCCCATACGTCGTTGAATCTCCAAATACCAAAATGTGCGTCATAACCTCAAAATCTAGGGACCGAATATAACCTTTCCTAAAATTTACTTTTTCCGTGTGCCTATCTTTTTATAGTTCCAATTCTCTGGTTAGCCTATGGCTAATGCTAGAAAAAATGGAATTCCAAAACGAGGGTATCGTTTACTACATGAAACAATTTCAAGTCAAAGAGAATTGGCCGGGGTTGCTCCTATTCCAAAACGTCGAGCAATCAAATCCGCTGATCTTATTCAATATATTGCCCATCGTAAACAGGTAAAACAAGTAGCGGCAAAAAAAGGGTGGGGAGTTGGAACGGGATTAGTTTGGTCACCACCAGGGTTAAAGCCAACAGGAGAACAGCTCGCTGCCAGGGAATTGCACCGCAGAAGGAGTAAGAAAC
This sequence comes from uncultured archaeon, assembly GCA_964480125.1. GTDB lineage: Archaea > Iainarchaeota > Iainarchaeia > Iainarchaeales > VGJJ01 > VGJJ01. Next base: position 3,927 of record CAYZNV010000026.1, on the reverse strand, counting down.
AGAAACTAAAACGTATGCATAAGTAATCCATTGGATTTAGCAAACCCAAAGCTCTCTTTCACCTATTCTTTCCCGAATCTTCTATCTTTTTATAGTTTCTAATTCTCCTTCAGGCTATGCCAGTCAAAAAACGAACCAGTAAATCAGTTCGGACCATTTCAGCGGATCAACGAAAGTTATATCGTGAGCATGCTCGACTTGGAATCGAAGGTCGCCAGCTTATTACTCCTCAACAGCGTTTTCACCAAGGTGTTGTCATCGACAGGACTAAGCCGCGCCCCATAACTGACCGCACGTATCGAAGCATGGATGGCTATCTTTATCAAAACAAAGAACAAGGATATGCTATTGGTAGAACAAGCACTCCACGCCAATTTCGCCAAAGAACACGGGCAAAAAAAGTACGGCCAAACAAAAGAAAATAATACGTCTACACGAACAAATCCTGTTACAGGATTGCTCAAACAAAAGCTCATGCTAAAGCGTCAATCCGTAACTCTCTTTCAACTTCCATTTTATAGAATTCGAATCAAAAAAGCATTATCAAAAATGAAGAGTGGAATGCGTCGCCCGTGTTGTTGGGCGGGCTGTCTGCATCGCTAAAATGATCATTCCCGTCTATAACTATCCATCCATCTGTATACCGAGTCCCAATCCGGAACGAAGATTGTATGTCCCACACTCTTCCAAAACTCGAGTGCTTTCGTTGGTCCCATTAGTTTGACTAATGAAGCGGGCGACTCATAGAATGCGCGGTAAACTTTGTACCGTAATACTCCTCGCTGGTGATATAATTCGTTATATTTTTTCTCGCGTTGTTTTTCTGTCATGCCACGATAGGTGCGTGGATCAACGCGCGCATCATCAATATGTGCCCATTTTTTCATGACTTTCATGATGCGCAAGTGTTCTGCTAAAACCAATCGAAACACTTTCTCTGGAGGCACATTAACACGGTTACTTTTCATGGAATGCTGTACCGACGACCAAATCCGTGGAACGACGGCCTTCAAATGCCATTCGATTTCAGCAGGATATCCTGAAGCATAGCGTAAGAGAAAACGATAGTTGGGTGGAATGCGGGTTTTATTTTTGAGGCGCTTGCGTCCCCATCCTTTTCCATCTGGAGAGATATAACTTGCCACATCTGGGATGGGTCCTTTCATTTTCTTGCGTAATTTCTGTACATGCGTCCATTTGCGCATACTCAAACCCATCCTTTCATATCCAAAGTGATGAATTGGACCTAATTAAGCCTTTTCAGGGATAAATGAATCATATTCCATACATATTTAAAGCATAAATAGAGCATAAGTGAGTATGAATGTGATTTTGAATGGCTACGTTAAAGCCGTAGCAGAGTATATGGTGAAGTTTGGATATGTGAATACGCAATCAGAAGCCATTCGAATGGCATTAGTGACTTTTGCAAAAACCCAAATGAGTGAAGATCAATTGGTTCAAATGAAATTAGACTGGATGGATGAGCAAGTCCGATTAGGCAAGAAAAAGGTATTGAATTCTGATGAAGCACTAGGAAAATATGCTACCCATTTGAAGCATGATGCAAGTCGAAAAGAACCCAAATAGTATTTTGTTGGTACCATTTTTCATAGTTTTTGTGATCAAATACATGATAGAATCTGATTTCAAGTTGTTCATGGAATATACGATATAATATCCTGAACTGGCCCACTTCATCTACAAAATAATTGGTCTTATGTAAATGTCGTTTTTCTGGGTATTGCATTATTTTGTCTATTTTCTTTGTTACTCGAATTTTGAATGATTCCTCCAATGAATTAAAATCATCGAACGCTATTGTTGACATGGCTGAATCCGGAAGTCCGATCACGGACGTATGGAACACGAACGGCGGTTTTGACTGGGAAGGCAAAGATCCTAACCTAGCAGTTGATTTTCTGAACAACGGAGTT
>CAYZNV010000026.1:0-1980 GCA_964480125.1 uncultured archaeon | reverse complement strand
TGATAGGTAGCCCGATACATGGAGAGGGATGCCAATCAATCCCATTAAAAAGTTAGAGAAAATTTTCAATAAGCAATGGCGCTTCGTTCCCAAATAGCATTTGCGTTATCATATTCTAAATTTCTAAAATAGCTTAAAAACGTCAAAGCGAGTATATCATTGAGGTCTTTTCCCCATGCGCAAACTCATTGTTCTCACGTTCGTTTCCCTTGATGGGGTCATGCAGGCCCCGGGCGGGCCCCAAGAAGACACGAGTGGGGATTTCACGCAGGGGGGTTGGAGCGTGGGGTATTGGGATGATACGCTCGCACAAACAATGGGAGAGCAAATGGGTCATCCTTTTGAGTTGTTATTGGGAAGGAAAACCTATGATGTGTTTGAGAGCGCTTGGCCCCAAATTGATCCCAGCAATCCCATTAATTCTTCCAAAAAATACGTCGTCACGCACCATCCCATTCCTGCTGCAACGGAAATATGGAAGAATTCCATTCGCATTGATGGGGACGTTGCGGAAAAAATTAAGCAGTTGAAACAAGAGAATGGTCCCGAGCTCCAGGTGCATGGGAGCAGTAATTTGATCCAAACCCTCATTGCGCATGATTTGGTGGATGAGTTTTGGTTGAAGATTTATCCCGTTACACTCGGAAAAGGAAAACGATTATTTGGAGAGGGTGCGATTCCTGCTGGATTCAAATTGAAAGAATGCAAATCTTCTCCTAGCGGAGTGATCATTGCCTCTTATGTGCGTGATGGAACAGTAAAGATTGGTTCTTTTGAAGTGCCAAATTAAATTGTGCGCGCAGCGGGCACTTCACCATGGCAGTTTAATAAACGCCAAAATCGCACTCCACTGATGCAAAAAATTGCCCCTTGTTTGTGGTTCAATACCAATGCGGAAGCCGCAGTAAAGTATTATTTGTCCGTTTTTCCAAACGCAAAGAAAGGAAAAGTGCTGCGCTATGATGCCGCTAGTGCTAAAGTTTCGGGTCAGAAAAAAGGAAGCGTATTGACGATTGATTTTACCATTATGGGAATGAACTTTCTCGCGATGAACGGCGGACCACTATTCAAATTCTCGCAAGCCACTTCGTTTATGATTGATTGTAAGTCCCAAAAAGAAGTGGATCATTATTGGAATGCATTATCAAAAGGCGGTCAACAACAGCCCTGCGGCTGGGTCATTGATCAGTTCGGCGTGACATGGCAAGTGGTCCCATCAAAATTACAAAAGCTTCTCGCGGATAGCGATCCAAAAAAATCCAAGCGTGTGATGGAAGCCATGCTCCAAATGCAGAAATTAGACATTGCAAAATTGGAAGCCGCGGCGAAAGAAAAATAGTTTTCAGTGAAAATGTATGACCAATCGCAACTCGCAAGATGGAAAGCGCGAGCGCATAATTGCGCGTCTCGTTAAGACATTCCATTCTCGCCTTCCGGAGTATGGGGAATTAACCACGATTGCAAAAGAATTGGGTGCTTCCAAGCAGATCGTGCATGTGTATTTTGCTCAGTTGCAAGTACACGGGCGCGTGTATCGCACACCAGCGGCTGCTCCTCGCCAAAGCTTACCCGAACGCTCCGAGCAGCAAATCCGCCGCATTCAAGCGGAACTATTGCGCTATTTTCGCGAGCATGGGGATTTGCCCAAAGGAGCATTGAAGGAAGTCCAGCGCCGCTTGCGCATCAAAAACTATAAGCGCGTGCATATGGCAAAAGAAAGGCTATCCAGCGCAGGAAAACTGCGCCGTCGATAATTGAAAAATGGCATTATTGGGGGCAATCAATAGTACCCTTAAAATGCTATTCCGATTGCTAATTTGTATAATCAGCCCAAACGGGTTTTGATGAACCTCTTCTCAAAAGGTTCAGGGCTTATAGCTCAGTCTGGTAGAGCGCCTCGTTTGCAACGAGGAGGTCACGGGTTCGAATCCCGTTGAGTCCATCGCGGTTTTCGTCCCGCGGCAACGAGAACGAGTGATT
>CAYZNV010000025.1:0-7075 GCA_964480125.1 uncultured archaeon | reverse complement strand
AGCACCTGCCTTCTAAGCAGGTGGTCGAGGGTTCAAATCCCTTCTCGGGCGATATTGCATTTTTTTTCTCTTTCAGTTGGACGGTTGCCGAGGAATAAGTATTAAAACGGCTAAATTATTCCCATCTTGGTATGGTTGCACGTGTAAAAAAGATAAAAAATGGAACTAGTCTTTACTCCTATATTATCGCTGCGCTAGTTCTTTTTGTGCTCATCATCCTCTTAGGGAATATTTTTGGCGCCGATCTATTGGGTGGAACGGTTGTGGGCATTGTTCCATTGTTTATTTTCCTTGTTATTGTTGGGTTTGTGGTGAGGATTATCGCTCGATTGATTTCAAAGCTGATGGAACGTTGAGCGGGATTATTTTATTTTCAATCTCTTCCGCAACCATTTCTTCGTGCTGCGAATGGGGTGTTCAATAAATTGTCCCACGCGTGTTTTCTCGAAAGCATGCCATCCGAGTTTGACTAATCTTACGGCACGAAAGGCATTCCCGAATGGCACTACCGAAAGAATGGTCATCCACTTGGTTTTGATGAAATGGATTTTGTTGCGCGCCACAAGGAAAATGAGTAGGACTTCTGTGATGAGGATGATTTCGGCCGCGATATCAGCCAAATGAATCAATGCCAGCGTTTCCTTTTCGGGATGGAAGAAAATCTCATACGTGAAGGTCATGGCCAAGAACATCACGCATGCCAATCCCACTAACTCCCAGAGAATAAAGAAAGGAGAATGCCCATGGTGCGCGGGAGCATGAGACCCGGGAGCATGAGGTGAAGGAGCATGGCGCGAGGAGGCTGCGGTGGAGGAATGAGCTGTCTTGAACCGTCTCGTTGTGCTCATTTGTGGGGACATACTAGCTGCCATGCTGGACGAATGAAAATGTGCTATTTAACTCGAACCTTTTGGTGAAGGTTTACCATCAGGTGTTGCGTTGCAACACCTGTTCTCGGATCCGCCCTACGAAATGGGCGTAATACTTAAATGCCCGCAAATGGTGGATAGAGCATATGTCCGAAGAAAATCCCACCCCTAATGCTGGACGCGTGCGTCGGTATAAAGGGCACAAGGATCCATTCGAGGCCGCGCTCGAGCCGACCAACGCTTCTGCTCCAACGGTGTTGGATTTAGGGGAAACCCCTCCCGAAGAAGAAACCATCACCGAAGCCCGTATGGCTGCGCGTCAGCGCAAGCAGCGTGCCGCGGAAGAAGGCGAAGGAGATGAGGATGGGGATGATGATGGTGAGGGCGGGGAAGAAGACGAAGAAGAACCCCCTCTCCCGGATGACGATAATCCCGATGAAGAAAATGAAGGCGACCCCGAGGATGGATTGGAAGACATCGAAGACGGAGAAAATCCCGACGAAGTCACTCCCAGTGTGAACCCACGCGCGGCGCGCACGAAGAAAATAAAATCCTCCGCGGTTGCGCTGGATGAAGAAGAAGTGGTTGAACCCGAATCCGAGTGGAATGAAGAACACGACTTGCAGGATTTATTGCACGAAGAAGGAGTGACAGAAGAAGGGATTGACTCCATCGATGGCGCGCCTCATCCCGAAGAAGACGAAAACATGTCTCCTGAAAATGCATCCGAAGAACTATCCTCCGACGACGCGAGCCCGCGAAAGAAATCCATCCTCCAAGCAAAAACACTTTCTCCATTGCATGAGAAACTCAAAGAACAATTATTGCTCAAAGCCCGCGCGCATGAGATGCCCATTACCTCTCCTTCAGTGAAACTGGAATTACTCGAAATAGCGGAAAAAAAACAGGCATTCATTGGAAGAAAAAAGGGCGTGCTCCAAAAATCGGGAATGGATGGCGCGCTCTACATCGGGAAGGTGCAGGATGATGAAAAGTATGGGGATTATTCACTCTATCTTGATTCCCTAAATCCCCACGTCGTATTCATCTGCGGTTCACGCGGAAGTGGAAAGTCATATTTGTTAGGAGTCATTGCCGAAGAATTGGCTTTGCACAACAAAGATGTGGGTGTGGTGGTAGTAGACCCCGTTGGAGTATTTTGGAGCATGCGCTTCCCCAACAAAGAAGAACGCGAAGTCAAGACACTCAATGAGTTCAATCTCCTCCCACAAGGACTCGAAAATCTGCGCGTATTCATTCCAGAAGGAAGCAAGAGCGAGACGCCCAAAAATACCTATGATGGGTTATTCTCCATTCCTCCCGCCATGCTTACCAGCGAAGACTGGGCACTCACATTCGGAATGGAACGATTCTCTCCCACGGGACTGTTGCTCGAGAAAGCACTGAAGAAAGTCGAGACTGGATTCAAGACCGCAGAAGGAGAAAAGATTCCTGGGAAGAAAAGTAAGTTTAGCTTGGATGATCTCATCTTGTGCCTAGAAAAAGACTCGGAACTCAACTCACGCGAACGCGGATACAAACCCGACTCTGTGCGTGCGCTGGTTTCTCGTTTTGAAGCGGCAAAAGCATGGGGTATTTTCTCTGAAAAAGGAACCCCGCTCAGCGAGATCTCGCGCGAGGGACAGATGACGGTTATTGACACCTCATTCTTGGATGATTCCGTGACGGCACTGGTGATTGGAATTCTCGCCCGCCGCCTCTTGGCCGCGCGCAAAGTACAAACTCGCCGCGAGGCTGCACAGAAATTCAAATCCGATGAGGCAGACGACCTCCTTGAAACAGAAATCCCTCCAACGTGGCTGTTCATCGATGAAGCACACACGCTTATTCCAAGCGGAAATGTAAAGACCCCTGCAACGAATGCGATTGTTGAATATGTAAAGCAGGGAAGAAGACCCGGTTGCTCGCTCGTGTTTGCGACACAGCAACCCTCTGCCATCGACACGCGCGTGCTATCGCAATTGGATGTGATTGTGGCGCACAAACTCATTTTTGATGATGACATCAAGGCCATCATGAAGCGCACTCCCACTATTATTCCCATGAAATACAAGCACCCCAATTTCTTGAAGACACTCCCCGTGGGAATAGGCCTTACTGGCGATCGACGCGAAGAGACCTCACGCGCATTCGTGCTGAAAGTGCGCCCGCGCATGTCCCAACACGAAGGAAGAGATGCGGAAACAGGAGAGCATAAGCAACAGCTTTCCGAAAAAGACGCCATGAAACTCGCGCTCGAAGTGATTTTCTCCAAGCTCGAGAAAGAAGGAAAACTCGAAAAAGAAGAAGTCGAACAACTCGTGCACACGCTCAACGCCAAGTACCGAACCAAGATTCTGTTGTCGGACATCCTGGATGGACTCGAAGAAAAAGGAGCACGCATCGATGCCAAAACCATGGATATTATTTCTCCTACGTACATCGAGGTCAAAATCCCCACTCCCGCGGAAAAAGAAGCCAGTGCCGCTAAGACTCCCCAGCAAAAAGCACATGAATTGCAGAAGCTCATGGAAGAACCCCAAGCTGAAGAAGAAGACACCAGCTTGCGCGCGTTGCCCGTTTCGTTCTCCAATGCACAAATCATCCAAAAACTGGAAAAGACCGCCAAGAAGAGTATGTTTGGTTTTGGGGGCATGCAGGAAAAACTACAAGAGGTTTCACTGCACTACAAACCCATCTACCAAGTGGAATACCGTCAATTCACTGGAAAAACCACTTTCGTGCAGCGCACGTGCTATGTGGATGCAGAGAAAGGGGAATTCGTGCACTATCTCAACAATCAATTTGTGCTATCCAATGGGCTCAATGAAATTGGTTCCCTGAGCAAGCAAGAAGGACAATTATTGCATGCGCTCGCGAGAAAATCTGCAACTATTCCTCAGCTAGCGGCGCACCTCGATATGAGTGAGAAGGACATCAAGCGTTCACTCACTAAACTCTATGACCAAAAACTCATTGATGTGAGCGGGAGCAAGGAAAAACCCATCGTGGGATTATCCAAATCCCTTGATTTGCCTTTTTCAGGCAATGAAAAAGCACTCTCTTCGCTCGCTCCACTGAAACTCGTGCACGTTCCAAAAATAAAACCCATTCGCGCGCGCATTTCTGCGGATGAGTTGAATTCGCTTCTTTCCACGCTGTGGCCGAATACCAATATCATGCATGTCTCTGAGATCTACCAGCCCGTGATTGAAGCGACTCTCATGAATGCCAAAACGAATGAGTTCCGCAAAGTCCTATTGGATGGTTTCACGGGAAACATTCTTGAAGAGTAACCACTTCTTTCTTTGCATGCCCTCGCTCAAGCTTGAACATTATCGCAGCCAGCTGTGCGACTCGCATTTATCCTATGAGTTCATCCCGCGCGAAGACCTGCACTTGGATCTCCTCAAAATTGGATCGGCACTTGAAAAAAGCGGAAAACAATTACAAATCAAGACACCCTTTATTCTCGTGGCAAAAGCGAATGGCATCAAGGTCAGCTTCTATTCCACGGGAAAAATCCTCACCCAAAACGTTCCCGATGAGAAGACGGCCAATGAGGCATTCCATACTTTCTTGGGATGGGTCAACGCCTGCTCCTGGTGAGCTTTTTTTGTCATTTGGTTTATATTGTCCATTGGAATCCGTGAGAGGGGTGGTACAGTATGCCTGAGCTGGTGCTTGAACGAATCGACGTTATGAGTTTCGCCAAACTCAATGCCATTTTTGGATTGGTCATGGGATTGGTCATGGGAATTCTCACGCTCATCTTTACGAGCATCCTCTCCGACATCGTGCGTTCTCCTTCTGTTGATGCAGCGCTGTCGACGCAGGATGTTATCACCCAAGGACCCCAACTTGTATTGCAATTACAACAACTAGGATTTTGGGGGGTTATTCTATTCTTGATTGGAGGGGTTATCACGGGATTCATTGTAGGAGCGGTCATGGCATTCGTCTACAACCTGTCCGCCAAGCTCGTGGGAGGAGTCAAGCTCGAGCTACGAGGACCCTAATGCGATGCCCGCTCGAGGCACTTCTGTTGTTTTTTCAATCCCATTTTTAATGGGCGAAACCGATTAGCCTGCATGAAATGGATTGTTATTGTCCTGGGCATACTCCTCGCATTCGCGGGATGCGTCTCCACTCCCCAAACGGAAACGGCTTTCATTCCAATCGAGCAAAAAAATACAATAGTTAGCACGTCCGCTACTCCAGAAGACGAATTCGTCCAAGAGGATGAAAGTGAAACGCCACAAGAAACAGTAACAACCCCCAGCGTTATTCCAGTTGTTCCGTCTACGCTCCCCGTTGATCCTAACGCAAAACCTGTTTTGTATAATCTGGGTGTGCATTTTGGCCCATGGAATAAGCAAACCAATAGTGCAGGGGACTTTCGTTTTCGAAAAGGATTATTCGATGAAAAAATATTCCTGGAATCCGGTGCATACGTGGTTGGAAGTAATGGTCCCAAGCGCATTCCCGAATTGACATTTCATTTGCCAGAAAAGACAAAAATATTTTCTCCAGTAAATGGAATCGTTACCTCGATTCAAAAACTATACTCGAATGATTATGCAGTAAATATTCAGACCATCCCTTCTTCCAACTGGCTCGTGACATTCGAGCATTTAGAAAATATTTCCATTGCCGAGGGACAGTCCGTTGAGGTGGGAATGATCATTGGGGAAGCTTCGACGTTTGGAGGAGTCGATGGAATGGCATTCACGGAACTCGTCGTGTGGAAAGGCGGCGCCACCGAAAACGACATCATCAAATTATGCCCTGTTCCATTACTCGATTCTTCGGTGAGGGATGAATTGGAATCACAAATTATCCAACTAGCAAAGGATTGGGAAATCTACTTGGGAAAGAATGTTTATGCGGAAGAAGAATGGCCTGCCCCTGGGTGTGTGCGCGAACAAATGACGGAGTATGAGGCCATGAATCCCTAGTTTTTTTTTTTAAAACTCCAATTGACATTTAATCGTGTGGAAGGCGTTTTCCTCCTCATTTCAGGCATTCTCTCCTTTGTATTCCGAAAAGCTGTATATAGTCCAACCCCTTTTGAGGGTGTATGGATTACTCCACATACACGGCCCAGAATTCTATGTTCGTCCCAGGCCTGGATGGGAAGCCCAAGCTCGATGTGATGTTGTTCCTACAGAACATGCTCGTTCTGACTTCTATCATCTTCATCTATTGGATTATTGACGCACAAGCCGCACGCCTCAATGCGTCCCCAATCGGAATCTTTCGTCCCGGGGGAATCTTGCTGACATTTTTTGTGCTATGCATTATTGGAATGCTCTGGAGGACCATCGCACAACTATTCGAACACTATGCGGGCGTGCGAAAAGTATTGAAATGGGGAATTTTTTTGTTATTCATTTTCGTGGCAGTGGGGATATTCTTTTTCCCCCAGCCATTCGTTTCCGTGTATTATTCTCCATCGGTGCAGAACCAAATCGACAAACTCGAGCCGGTGCGCTACATCTATGGGTATCAAATCCAAATCACCACGGACACGCTTGGTTCTTCTCCCAACACTGAAGGTGTTTCGGACAAATACAAGCTCACCGCGCAACAAATCAGCATCAAACTCCATGATTCCATCAATTTCGAGCGGAGAAAACTGGGGCTGAATCCCCTCGAATACGATGCACGACTAGAATCCATCGCCCAAGCGCATTCAGCCGATATGCTGGCGCGCAATTATTTCGACCACGTCTCGCCAGAAGGGAATACATTCATTTCCCGCTATGAGCGATCCGGTTACGCATGTGAGATCATTGCAGGGGATGAAACCCTCCGCGGAGGAGAGAATCTCGCGGAGAGCATCACGTACAACAGCAAGTACTCCAATGGACTCATTTCCGATTACAAATCCGCCGATGAAATCGTGAGCCAAATCATTGGGGTGTGGATGAACTCCTCCTCGCACCGCAGCAACATCCTGCGCCCCTACTGGAAAGCAGAAGGGATTGGGGTGGCGATCGAGCCGGATGGAAAAATACTCATCACGCAGAACTTCTGCTAAGCCGCTTTCGCGCGGCTGCCACGAGAACAGGTATCGCAAGCGATACCTGATGTGTTTTTGGTTAAACACTCCTGCTAACTCTACATAATGTGTTAAAAGCTCATTTTAGTGGGGAAGGGGTATTGGAGGAATGAAATATGGTGCTGGAACTGATTGGGATTAT
>CAYZNV010000024.1:0-7176 GCA_964480125.1 uncultured archaeon | reverse complement strand
TTCACAAATCAAATCCAATCAATAGCGTGGCTTCGTCTCCTTCTACGCGCACGCGTTTGCACAAAAACTCGTGCACTTTGATTCCAGGAGAGGATGAAACTACATTCTTGGCAGGGACTTCTGGGAACGCTACTGGGGGAAAAATAATTTCTCCATTGACTTTTTTCACGATGCTTTGCGTGGGGATTCTCCATGAAGAATCGTGCACCAAGCACACGCAGTATTGGTGTTTTACTGCTTCTAGTACTCCCCAATTGATTTTATCTTCCATTTCTTCGATGGCGCGTGTTTCTTCTTTGTTCAGTAAGTAGTAGCGCGTAATCCCTTGCAATTGGAGCATGGCATGGAGGATGTGCTTGATTTCCGGAGGAGACATGAAAACCACCCAATATCGGGTGCAAATGACTTTTATACTTCCCTGCGTGCACGTATATAATGGAGGAAATCGCCGCCAAAAACAAACAAGTGTATGACCAATATGGGGAAGAGCTCACGCGCAAGTACTCGAATAATTTTCCTCTGCGTGTAAAAGAGCACGCTAATCGTTTCATTCATTCCCTGCATGGGAAGACCATCCTGGATGTGGGGTGCGGTCCCGGAACGCATGCGGCGTATTTCAATCAAGTAGGGTTGGATGTCACGTGCATTGATGTCTCTGACACCATGCTCAAGAAGTGTGAATCCAAGGGGCTCAAGACGTTGTTAGTTGATTTGCAAGAAATGCATTTTCCTGACCGCACGATTGATGGGATTTGGGCCGTTTCGTCAATCATCCATATTCGCAAGCAGAATTTTGTCTCCGTCATCAAGAAATGGCACCGCATGCTCCGGGCAGAAGGAATGGTGTTCATGGCAGTAAAAGAAGGAGAAAGAGAAGGATTTGAATACACCAAGGATTTGCCGAATGCCGCGCGGTGGTTTGCCTATTATTCGGATGAAGAAGTACGGGGATTGGTAAAGCCTTATTTTGAGATTGTTTTTTTCTCCAGCGAGCCGACCGAGACCGGAACGGTGTATTTGAATTATTTGCTGCGCAAGAAATGATTAGAAATTAAAAAAAGAAGAATAGAAAATAATTAGACGATTAGCGCTTGCGCGCCAATCATGCTTTTTTGTCCCCGAATTTCTTGCGGATGGGGTGATCCGTGATGTCATTGGGATTGCGCGCGGGGCGTGGGCGGAATGAACCGCTGCGTGCGCCTTCTCTTCCGCGTGGGGGAAAGTTTCCTTCGCGGGGTCCGCGGTTTCCTCCGAATCCTCCTCCACCAAAGCGACGAGGTCCACGAGGAGCTCCTTCGCTGAACTCTGGATTTCCATCCTCATCTCGGCGACCGAATCCTCTTCCTTCTCCGCGTGGGGCGAATCCACCTTGGCGTGGTCCGCGAGAGAATCCTCCTCCGCGACTGCCTCCACCAAATCCGCCTCTTCCTCCGCGTCCGCGTTGACCGAATGGAACGCCTCCACCGGGTCTCTCGGGGCGGAATCCGCGTGGGGGTCGTTCGAATGGCATGAATTGGAATTCTGGCAGAGGCATTTCCTTCATCACGAGGGATTTGTCGCGCTGAATATCCTTGAAGTTTCCATAATCCGGCTGGGAAAGAATCGAAATGACTTTTCCTTCGCTTCCTGCGCGTGCGGTTCTTCCAATGCGGTGGATGTATTCTTGTGAGGTGCGTGGCAGGTCGTAATTGATGACGTGCGAGACATTTTTGATGTCTAGCCCGCGTGCCGCGACATCGCTTGCCACCAAGAAGTTCACGTGCTGCTGGTGGAATAATTCCATGGCGTGCTTGCGCTGGTTCTGAGAAAGACCACCATGGATGGCTTCGCATTTCACTCCTTGCTGCTTGAGGTTGTACACTAACCAGTCCACCATTCTGCGCGTGGAGCAGAAGATCATCGTTAGGCCTAATTTTTCGGTATTGATGAGGTGCATCAAAAGCGGGAATTTCTTTTTGTGATCGTGTGCAATATCATAGAATTGCTGCAATAGCTTTCCCTGATCCACATAGGATTGGACTTTCACGACTTCGGGCTCTTTCATGTATCGCTTCACGAGCATTTGGATTTCCGTTGGCATGGTGGCGGAAAAAAGAAGCGTTTGTCTTTCCGTTGGAATCTGTGAGATGATTTTTTTCATGTCGTCGATGAATCCCATTTCGAACATTTTGTCGGCTTCATCTAACACCAGGGTGTGGACTTTTTCCACGCGCAGGGTGCCGCGATCTAAGTGATCCAACACGCGTCCGGGCGTCCCTACTACTACGTCGGCGGTGCGCAGGTAATTGATTTGGGGGTTGATTGAAACGCCCCCATACACTGGCTCGATGCGCAGTTTTTTGTATTTGGCGAATTTGCGCATTTCTTGCATGACTTGTTCCGCAAGCTCGCGCGTGGGGACAAGGATGAGTGCTTGGATTCCTTTTCCGGAGTGGATGCGTTCCAGAATAGGCAATCCGAATGCAGCGGTTTTTCCGCTTCCCGTGTGGGATTGTCCAATCACGTCTTTTCCGGTTTGGATGAGGGGGATGGATTTGGCTTGGATTTCGGTCCAGGACTGGAATCCGAGTTCCTCTACGGCATCCATTAACTCCCCGGGGAATGAGATTTCGCTTTGTGCGAATGTCGCGGCGGGATTATTGCTTTCCGCTGGAATAATGGTTGTTTCTTTTTTGTGTTCAGCTGCGTGCGCGTGCGTCCCGTGACTGGGGTGTTTTTTTTCTGCATGCGTATGCGTGTGGGTTTCTTTCTTGACAGGCGTCATAGTGTATCGTTCTCTCTTGGGTTTGTATGGTTATGTGATTGGACCCGTGTGGCGCTCCATGCGAGTTGTTGCTCGCCTAAAAAGCAGTAATGACATTTTAGCAAATGTGATTGCTGCGCACCATGGGATCAATGCTGTCCCGAGCAAATCAAAGCAGGCTCGATTTTAAGCCTTCCATGCGACGCGGTGCGTCGTGACTTGAATGGGTTTTTTCCTGGCCTCGTGCGGGTATGGAATGGCACGGCTTTAGCCCCGTGGAGATTCGAACTCCAGTCCTCGGGTTCAAAGCCCGATATCCTTGTCCACTAGACGACGGGGCTTTCCAGATGTTTATAGGCCATTTCACTGGCGTATATGGAAAGATGCCTCAGCAAGGCTTTTAACCCCCCCATTATGCATGCTTGGGAGCCTATGCGCCTTCCTCTCAACCTATTGTTTCCTGCCCTCCTGGCTGCATTTATGGCAGGCGTGCTTCTTTCGGCTCCATTCTGGGGTGGCACGGGGATGGCTATTTTTGCCCCTTCTTCTACGTCTCTCGCTTATTCGATTCCGCTGGATAGCGCCCAGGCGGCCTTTTGTCCTTCTCCACAATGCGAGTCCTTGTCCATTAGTGCGTTGGATGCGGCGCAGGAAAGGATTGATGTGGCGATGTATTCGTTCACGAATGACGCGCTGGGAGATGCATTAGTCCGCGCGCATGAGCGTGGGGTAAAAGTGCGGGTGCTCCTGGAAAAGCAACAGAATACTACTTCTTTTTCCGAGCACTCAAAATTGGCAGCAGCAGGGATTCTGGTGCGCGTGGATTCTAATCCCCAGTTGATGCATCATAAATTCGCAGTCATCGATGAGCGTTTCATTATTACGGGAAGCATGAATTGGAGCGCGAATGGCGTGAGAGAGAATAATGAGAACGTGCTCGTAATTCATTCTCCGCAGTTGAATGCACATTTTGAAAATGAGTTTGAGCGCGTGAGGGGAGGAGGAGGATGAGTGCATCAAAAAAAGTAATTCCAATCGCAAAAAAAGAATCAACGCGTTGTCCTTGGGTGGGGAGCAATCCCTTGATGCAGCGCTACCACGATGAAGAGTGGGGCGTTCCCCTGCATGACGATAATAAGTTGTTCGAGTTCATGATATTGGATGCCTTCCAAGCGGGGCTGAGTTGGAGCACCATCATCAACAAGCGCAAAAATTTTGAGAAGGCGTTTGATGGATTCAATGCAAAGAAAATCGCGCGCTATACTGAAAAAGATTTTGATCGCCTGATGCAGGATGCGGGGATTATTCGCAATCGCCTTAAGATTCGCGCCGCGATTCAGAATGCGAAATGTTTTTTGTTGGTGCAGAAAGAATTTGGTTCATTCGATAAGTATATTTGGCAATTCGTGCAGCATAAACCTATTCAGAATCGCATTCGTTCGCTGAAAGACTATCAATCCAAAACAAAAGAAAGCGATGCCATGAGTAAGGATTTATTGAAACGCGGGTTCAAGTTCGTCGGCAGCACGATTTGTTATGCATTCATGCAGGCAGCGGGGATGGTAAACGATCATTCCTTGGATTGTTTTCGCCATGCGCAAGTGAAGAAATTGAAATAATTGTGTATGTTAGAAGCACGCGTTGAATACGATTAGAGCCGTTTCTTTATCGCCGCTTGCAACGCCGCTGCAATGGTTTGTCCGCTGGCTTTTCCGCGTAGCGCTTTCATCGCGTGTCCCATGAGTGGGGTTTGGGCGTCCATTTTCTTTACAATCACGAGTGCCATGTTCTTTTCCACAATCTGTTCAATAATCTGATTGACTTCCTCGGAGGAGGCATTCTGGAAATTCAATTGGTGCAATAATTCCGTAAGCGTGTAGTGGGGGTGCACCGCCCATGCTTTTGTGATTTCCACGAATTGGTCTCGTAGTACGGTTCCGCTTTTTTGGGCGTCCAATAGGCTCTCCAATTGTAGTTCATTCAATTCATCCACGCGTGGATTTTCCCTGCGTACAATATTGAGGGTGTCCAGCAGGAGCGTGGCGGCGATGGTGGGGTTGTATCCTTTTTCGAGTAGTCGCTCAAAAAAGCGCGCACGATTGTCGAGTTTCATTTCTTCGGCAAGCTTTTCGCTGAGTCCTTTCTGTACATACATCTTCTTTCTTTCCGCGGCAAAACGAGGAAGGTGCTGTTGGAGGAATTGGAGTTGGGTCGTGGAAATAATGCTATGCGGTTCGTCCGTTTCCGGGTACATGCGCGCGGCCCCGGGCATGGGGCGTAAGTATTCTGAGTTTCCTCCTTCGAGGGCACCGCGTACTTCCATGGGGATTCCTTCCAATAGCATGGAGATGCGTTCCTTCACTACCTCTACTGCCCTCATGCAATTTTCTCGGGTGCCGACCATTAATGCAAAGTTGTCTTTTTCGCTTGCCATGACAAGTTTTCTTACTGCAGCGACTTCTTCGGCAGTAATTCCGAATTTTGGGAGTTCATCTCCGTGTAATATTCCCATTCCATGCGCGCGTGCCTTCACATAATTAGATACTTCGGTTCCGACGCGTCGATCGGGTTGGATTTCTCTTCCCATGTACCCATGCATCAAGGGGAGGCGCAGGGCGATAATTGCGTGCTGGTGCTGTATTCCATTTTGGATGATTTTGCTTGTGCTGTTCTTGAGGGCTGGAGTTGCATCCAAGGGGAATTGCTGGTGCACAAGCGCGCGGGTGAGTCCTTTTTGGTGGAGTTCTTGCTGGACTTGCAATAGGGTATTTTGTCGCTGCATTTCGCGCTTGACATATTCATCGATCAGCTCCACGTCCTGCACTCCCTTCAATTCGACGCGTGCTCCTCCGGGGACGGAAATATTGATGTCTTGGCGGATGGTTCCGAGTCCGCGTTTGACTCTTCCCGTAATACGGAGTATTTCTCCCATCTTGAGTGCGGTCTCTTTGGCTTGTTGTGGGGAGTGGATATCGGGCATCGTGGACAATTCAATGAGCGGAAAACCCAATCGGTCGAGTCGATAAATGACTTCGTGGTCTTTTCTCTCAACAGGACGACACGAATCTTCTTCGAGCATGAGGTTTTGGATGCGGATGATTTTTCCATCTTGCAATTCGAGTTGTCCTCCCATGCTGATGAGTGCGGTGCGCTGGAATCCCGAGGTGTTGCTTCCATCCAAGACGGTCTTGCGCATGGTGATGATTTTGTCCACGAGCGTGCTCTTGCATAGAAGCGAGACCTCCATGGCGGTGCGCAGCGCATTCGCGTCCATCGTATGAGGGGGTTCATCATCCGCCTCCACGAGGCACGCGCTCTCGTGCAGTCCTTGATAGTGGTAGGTCTGCTCTTTTCCGATCGCTTCTAATGCCGCCACATCAAATTCCCCGAACTCCGATGCGACTGCGTGCAGGCGTCGGTGGAAAGTGGATTGTGCAGGGGCATCGCTGAGTTTGGTGGGGCAGCGGCAGAATAATTTTCCCGTGTCCAGTTGTTGGTGGACTTCAAGGCCGCAAGTAACGGGAAATGCATTGTTTCCAGGCGAGGGAGACATACTACGTATGAGAAGCTGAGCCAAGTTTAAAAGAGGAAGTCGATTTTATGCCCACGCGTTGGAATGGGCTAGCGCCAATGGATGATGGTGCGCATCACATTAATAGGGGGTTCCACAAACCGATGGCGTACCTCGTCGGCGCCCAAGGCATAGGTGATTCCGAATCCGAGTGCAAGTCCAATAGCTTGGAATAGGGCAGAAAATCCATACGCATGCACGATGAATCCGCTCACGAGGAATGCGATGAATGCTCCGACTTTAGAGAGAGAAATGAAGCTTCCCAAATAAGTGGCCTCTTGTTTTGTTTTTTCTCCGAATTGCGAGAGATACGATAGCGCGCTCACGTTCCAGATGCTGGTTCCAATTCCATGCACGAGGAGCGCGAGTAGCATCCATTCGAATGAGGGAGAGAATGCAATGGCGAATAGCGCGAGGCATGTGAATCCGCTCCCGATGAATGTGACTTTTCGGCTGCCCAGCTTGTCGGAGAGCTTTCCCCCATAGAATTGGAATAGCATCGGCAGCGCTTGCACGAATAACGCAATCCCCACATGCGTGAAGGTGAGGTGCATGTTTTGAATGAGGTGAATGGGACTGAAAATGAGAAATGCCGGCACCACGCTTTGATGGGCCATCCCGAGCGCGGCAAGTCCTCTAAACATTCTCTCTGAGATGAATTGCCGTAGCGCGGGCAAGGGGTTGAGGGTCAATCGCATTAGAGGAGGTTGTGCGGGTGCTGTTTTGGGTATTGCAGAATAGATCCAAAACAATATCACGAGCATGAAAATCGTGGAAAGGAATGGGAGTTCGATGAAGAATGTGTCCGCGAGCACACCTCCGATAAGGGGTCCGATGACGTGGCCAATCTGTCCGATGCTGA
>CAYZNV010000023.1:0-9124 GCA_964480125.1 uncultured archaeon | reverse complement strand
GTCAGCTGCAGCGTGGAGAAGAAGAATCCCCATGCCATGGTGAAAACGAAAATCAGTATCCCCACGACGAGGGCTTTGCGTGAAATCGCGATGTTCGTGGCCATATCAGACCAAGCGATGCACTTTACCTTTATTAATGACCAGGGTGGTTTCGAATTGTGCGACGATGGCGCCTTTCTTTTCTTTCAACACCGAGTGATCCATCAGCGCGCCGACTTGCAATAATTCGCGCAGCGCAATTTTGCGCTGGAATGCAGACATTTCCAAATCGCGTTCCAACCATCGCTCAGCGAAGGGCAATCCCTCATATTGTTCCATGCAGAAATCCAATAGCTTGCGTGCGTTCGTGTTTCTTACACTGACTTTTTCAGCAACTTCGAATATTTCCACGCGCGCATCATCCGTAATGGCACCATTTCCATTGATTACGCCGAACGGTTCGATTGCATACGCGCACCCTTCCTCGAATTCGGAAGCATCTCCATTTCCAATATTTGGAATCGTGGGATCGCAGTGTGCAATATATTGATCCACCCCATGCCCGGAAAGATTGTTGATTGGAAGCACACCCGCCGCACGCATGACCTCTTCAACGCGCGCGCCAATATCTCCGACTTCTGTTCCGACTTGCACCAGGGCAAAGGCTTCATCCAATGCGCGTTGCGTTGTGGCGATGAGATTTTTTGTTTCGGGGGTTTGGGCAAAATCCAGTGTGATGGCGGCATCCACAATGTATCCATTCTTGTGCACCCCAATGTCCACTTTCAACACATCCCCTTTTTCCACTCGCGTTTCATCGTCCGCAGAAGGAGTGTAGTGCGCCGCAATATGATTCAATGAAAGATTGAGAGGAAATGCGATTCCGCACCCGTGCTTTTTAGTGAGAGCTTCGATTTCTTCTGCGATATCCACGAGCTTGACACCGGGTTGAATAAACTCGCGTGCACGTTCGCGACAGAGCGCGTGGACTTTTGCAGCTGCTTGATAGGATTCGAAAACGGAATCTTTCATAGTCAGAATGCCCAAAAAAAAGGTTAAAAGGAGCACAGATGCAGCGCTAGCCAAATGCCCCTAACCCCGTCTGTTTTCCGCCTTGCTTGAGATCGTCTTCCGTATATCCGAGCTCGGAAAGAATCGTAATCACGGCAGGAATCAATTGATGGTGAATGTAGTATTCCGCGTCATAGTCTCCTTCTTCCACAAACTCTTCCAACTCCGCCTTCTCGGAAATGCTCTTTCCTTTCTGCGTGATGATGTATGATAGGAGTTGTCCTACCTCGATTTCTTTCCCACGCTTCTGGGCTTTCATCGCGGCCGCAACATGAGGGCCAATGGAAGCATACTTATCGGGGCGCCGCTGCAGCTGGGTCATCACAATCAATTCTTTCTTTGGGATTTTTCCCGCGCGCAGGCGTGTAATGGTTTCTTGCACGATGCGCAGCGCAGCAGAGGGATTTCCTTTCGCGAGCACCTCTTCCAATATTTTCTTTTGTGTCTGCCGCGCGATTTGGCTCCAGTCTCTCCGCACATACTCGAATCCCACAATCGTCAATTCCCCTTGCTTATCCGCGAGCGCATAGCGTTTCTTCGCGGCATGCGCGGCTTTCTTGTCTTTTTTTGTGACGAAAAGACCACGCACATAGAATCCCTCAAATTCCACTTCCATTCTTCCTGGGAGAGATTTGTTGACTTTTTCTACGAATGCAACTACGTCTTTCTCGCTGCGCCCTTTGGGGACGTGCACGAAAGCGGAATCCGTGTCTCCATAAATGGGTTCGAACCCCGCTTTCTCAGCCACATCCAGTGTCTCGCGGATATAGTGGCGCGCGAATGCAGTAATGGCGCGTGCGCCCTCGCGCGTGTACCAGCGAAAGCGCGGATAAGCAAGTGTCCCGAAAAAAGAATTCAAAACAATTTTGAGCGCTTGCTTGCGGGCTTTTAGGGCAATCAATTTGGGATCCTTCTTAGGGAGAGAATCCATTTCGGCCTGCACCGCAATGCGCGCGTCCAGTATGCGTTCAAGCACCGTGGTGAATAGCCCCTTGCGTTTGGTGCAGAACCAATGTCCAGTTGGAGCAAGGTTCTTTCCTTTCTTGCATACCTCGTGCTCGCAATCCAGGGTGTCAGGAGAGATGTTGTGCGAGATCATGATGCTCGGATACATCGAACGGAAATCCAATACTGCAATGTCCTCGCGCAATCCCGCAACAGGTTCTTTCACGAAACCTCCTTCGATGGGATTCTGCGTGCGATGCATGACCTGCTCATCCGTGGGGGGATTGGGAATCACGCGCTGCTGCGCAAAGGATTCGTGGATGAGCATCGTCTCAACGAGCTGGGAGGAAGTCGAGCGGTTGACGTCATACAGGGACTGCCGCACCAGCTTGGATAGTTCCATCAGCAGGGGAAGGAATTCGTTTCCCAGGCGCAAAGTAAAAATGGAATCGTTGAGGTTGTATTCCACCAACAACTGCAAATCTTTTTTCGTCTCCCATATTTCATTTATCTTTTTGTAAGAAATGATTTTTTCTCCTTCTCCGAAAACGGCTTGCATCACACTGCCTAAATCCATTTTTGGGCTTTTGAAGATAGCAAAGCGCGAGAGCAAACGCATCAGCTGATAGACATCCACGTGCTGAATGCCATGCAAGCGTGCTGTGGCTTCGTTTCCTTTTCCGATGAGCTGCACATTTCCGTTTCCAAAATCCAGGGGCGCATGAATGGTGTTGGCACGCGCATGCAAATAGGGAAAATCAAATCGATCGCCGTTGTAAGTAAATATGACATCCAAGTCCGCGAGCTTGCAGAAATCAGAGAAGTGATGGAACATCTCCCCTTCATCTTTTCCCGATACCGCGTGCGCGTGCGAAAAAGTGAGGGGGAGGAATACTTTGTTGCCGGAAGGAGAAGCGATGGAGATGCTGATGACGGGATTTTTTTCGGGAATGGGGAGTTTCTTTGGAGCATATGCCTCTAAATCAAATGCCCCCGTGCGGAGAATAGGAGGAGAGATTTTTTCCGCAGTAGAAATTGAAACGATCTCGCGCGCGGAATTGAGTTCGATCGCAGTAGGTTCGTAGGGCGTGAGTTGCTTGTCAATGAGGTAGCGCTTCGTGTAGGGAATGTTATACTCATACAATTCCTCCACGAATGGATAGGATTTGATTTTTTCACGCACCGAGAGCAAATCCAGGATGCGCTTGAATTCGAGCTTGACAAATTCAATTCCCTCACGCTTGGAAAGCGAAGCATCCACGAGAGAGATGCCCCCGGGAAATGTTTCCTCGCGCAATTGCTTTACTATTTCGTTGGGGCGTGCATTCGAAACTAATGTTATGTAGAAATAAGGGGGAAAGTTGGAATCCGTATAGCATTCCACCCCATTTTCCGTGCGCACATACACATCGACGACGCTCTTGCCCTCGTGCTCATGCATCTGCACATCCAAGAGCATTCCCTTGACGTGTGTGTGGGTCTTACTTGCCATTTGTATTTTTTAAGCCCCGTCCTTTCTTTTAATGCATGCCCACTTCCCCCATGCCACAATCCAATATGCCTCCTTCGCCTCAGCAGGTGCGCGCAGGAGTCGGAAGCGATATGGGTTCTCTTGGCAGAGACGTGCGCGCGCTCAATGCCTCGCTCCTCGTGATCACGCAAAAAATCAAATACCTCGTGCGCAACGAAAAGATCCTGGGGCGCAATCTCATCGTCTTGAATAAACGCCTCCGCGACATGCAGACACAAGTGGCGTCCGCGCAATCGCAAGGAGTCTCTCAAGAAACCATGCAATTGATTCAGGAGCTCACCAAGCAAGTCACCGCGCTGAACTCTTCTCTTCTTGAAACGCAGACGAAATTAGAAGAAGTCCAACAGTTAAGTGCAAAGCAGGAAGAATTGAAAGAGATGAAATACATGATTGATAATCTCAATCCCATGAAGTTTGTCACGTTGGATCAAGTCAAGCAATTGATCCAAGAACACATGAAAAAATAGTCATGTCCCTTGCTACAAAAATGCGACGCGTATTATTTCGCTACGGGCTGTGAAACGGTATCACGAATGGCAAGGCGATAACTCTTTCTTCCTTCCAAGTCCACGGCAGCTTCCGATCCATTGATGATGCTGATTTTGGCCTCGCATGTTTTTCCGAGCAAAGCGGGAATATCAATATCATGCGGCGCCGTGATCAAGAACCCCACATCCAATGAAACGCTTTCCTGGAGTGTTTGGGAAATGAAGTTGATCAATTGTTTCTTGTCCGAGGAAAAAAGATCCTGTGCCTCTGGCAGCACAATGAGTGAGGCCATCCTTCCCGAGGTGCCTTTCTGGCGATAATACTCGAAAATGTTTTTGAGCAGGGATTGCACGAGCAGCGGAGAGAAAGTGGGGTTGGCACTACGCAGTTTCACCACTCCAATTCTCCCAATGCTGTGGAACCAGTTCTTGGATATTTCCTCAATGGGATTGTTTCCATCCCAAAAGTGCGGCGCCATGTGCTCGATCAATCGCAGCAAGCGCGAGAGCGAAGCGATTTGGAATGCGCTCATGCGTTCGCTGGGAGTGAGTTGCTTGAGCGCGCGCTGTGCTTCCTCCATCGAAGCGAGCGCGTTGTCTTTGAAGAAAGAGATAAGTGCTTGTCCCAGTTCATGATTCTGAATTCCCAACACTTCCGCAATCGCCTCAGGAGCCGTATAACGAAAATCGGACTTGACGTTTTCCGGAGTAGAAAATTCCTTGAGCGGAAATCCCATCGTATCGAGTTCCACTTTTTGTTTGTGGAGATTTTCATTGCTTGGATTGGCGTTGCGCATCACGCTGAATTGGTCGTTCCAATCCAACACCACCACAGGGACATCCGAGAGCAGCACTCCTTCCATGATGATTTGCGCCACGCGCAAGCGGTGTTCCGGTCTTCCATTGACGATGAGCGTTTTCTTGAAGAAAGAAATGGGTTCCTTGGCCTGGATTCCATTGGGCAAATTCCCTAGCACCATTTCTCCTGCCAGTGAAGTGACATTGCTCATTCCTGGCACGGCAATACGTTGCGTCATTTCTCCCGAAGTAGTAAAGTGCGCGTTGGTTGCGAGTGATGGAATCAACAGCGGGATGGAAAAGAAACCATTTGCGGTTTTTTCATCACATTCGGTCAAGTCTTTCAATTGCACGTCATAGGCTTTTCCTACTTCGCGCAGGAGAGAAGTGCTGACCTCAAGTTGTTTGAATAGGATGTCGGTCTGCTCCAGCACGAGCTCTTCTTCATAGGGCGCGGACACGGCGCCGGAGCCGAGTATCAAATAGTTTTGCGTATCATCTTTCGTGTGCTTGCTCAATACTAATAATTCACGCGGCAGTGTTTGTACGAATCCGCTGGCATCTCCCATAGCCAAGTAGGGTTTGTAGAATTCACACACGACGTTGCGGAACTTTCCTTCTTCGGATTGGAGTATCTGCACGTAAATCCATTTCTTTGGATTCACATACACCTCAAGCGAATGGTTTTGGATACTCCCCTGCATGAGCAATGACCATGGTCCTTGGGCAATCTTGAATAGGGGCATGTGCAATCCTGAGAATCCAAAACGCGGATTTTTATAGCAGGGGTTTTTCCTATTTAAATCGCGCCATGCCTCGTGCAAGCGCATACGTGTGGGTTTGTCGTATGGTGAATGAAGAATTGGTGCGCAACACCATCCAGAAAATGCGTGACGCCGGCCTGAGTGAGGGTATTATCCAATCCACTCTTGCGGATTTGGGATTGACCCCTGCGCAGGTGCAATCCTACTTAGTCCAAGGTGCTTCTCCCACTCCTTCCGCGGCAACAATCCCCGCATCCCAGCGTTCTTTTTCGATGAACAGTGCAGCAGCCACTCCTTCTGCATTTCCTTCTTCAAACACGCCCTCCACCAATATGAGTGCAGCAGACCACGAAGCCATTGCCTCGCTGACACGCGACAAGATCCAAGTGGAGTTGATGCAGAATCAGTCCCAGCGCTTGGATGAGAATGCGTTGAAGGACAATATCACCCATCTCGCATTAGAACAGCACGGCCAGCAATTGATGGATACCCATCAAAGCGTGATGGAGTTGCACGACAAATTTGACTCGGCGAACATGCAAGCACTCATTTCCAAAATCAACACCATGCAAGCCCGCATGGAAGGAATGGCCAAAGACACACAAGAATTGCGCGCGCTCGCGT
Organism: uncultured archaeon; assembly: GCA_964480125.1. Taxonomy (GTDB): domain Archaea; phylum Iainarchaeota; class Iainarchaeia; order Iainarchaeales; family VGJJ01; genus VGJJ01. The sequence continues at coordinate 2,924 of CAYZNV010000023.1, read as the reverse complement.
CGGCGTTGCAGAACTTGATGCAGAAGATTTTGGAGACGAATCAGCAGTTGGTGTTTGAGCTGAAGAAGAAGTGATTTTCACATTTATTTCCCGAATAATTTTCCTAGTCCATCCAAGAATTTTTGTGCAGCCGCTCCAGCTTTTCCCAGCGGGTCTTTCATGGCCCAGCGATAATTGTGATTGGCATCGCGATAGGACTTTGCGCCTGGAGGGACCATGCTTTCTCCCATTTTTTCTGCGATTGCTTTTCCGGCGCTATCGAAAAATCCGGCGGGATATTTTCCTGTTGTCTTTTCCATGTCTGCGAGATCGGAGTTGATTCTTCCCTTGATGCGCGCGTTGGTTTTGCTCACGCCCCGACGAACTGCTTTTCCTCCGAGCGAGAGTGCGTAAAAAAAGAAAACGAGCGCGGCAACGATGGACCAGAAAATATTTTTAGTGACTAATCCAATGAAAACAATTCCTGCAAGAATGAGGAAGGTGCGCGCGTTCAATGCCCTCCTCCTCCGAATCCGCCGAATCCTCCCATTCCTTCCATTCCACCCATTCCTCCTTCTCCCCCGCCGCCCATTCCTCCAAGTGCAGCCAGCATCTCGGGGCTCATTCCCCCTGCTTGTTCTTCGGCAGGCTTCACGCCGATGAAGTAGGCGAATGCCACGAGCCCAACGGCAATGTAAAGAATATCATCGCGCAGCGAATTGCCCATAACAAAAAATACCACTCCCGTAACGAGCGTGAGCAATATCCCTGAAATGGAACGCAGACTAATGAGCAAAAAAATCAACACTGCAATGGATATCCACAGCATGCTCAGCTGGAAAGAAAATGCCATGACAAAAATGGCGATGAGATAAGTGAATGAGTCCATGCGCTCAGCTCCATCCTCTCATTGGATTGCAATCGCAATAATTCATTTCTCGAACACCCCGACTTTTGAAAGGAGGTCTTTTCCGAAGGTGGTGAATGCCCACAGCGCCACGAGCAACCACACCAGCTCGGGATAGGAATAGAAAGTGAGGAACATGATAATAACCGCGAGAACGAGCGCGAGCTTGGCGCTTCCCACACTGCCTTTGGCCCAGTTGTAGAGCCAGATGAATAGGAAGATGGAGATGGCAATATGGATGTTTTCGGCCAAATCGAGGAGGATCATAAGTATGGGAAAACTAGAAATTTGCCTATTTAAGGGCGTTGGCGGGCAAGGAAGGAGCAGCAGCTACTACTAGATAGAAAGGGGTTTGGGGGCAGGAACAGCCGTCACGGCATGCTTTTTCCATGCTTCTAGGGCCATTTTTTGTCCATGGAGGGTGGGATAACTGCCCGTTAAACAGCCCATGCATAGCTTATTCTGCTCGATTTGCAGGGCTCGTTGGAGTCCTTCCCAGTCGGAATAGATAAGGGAATCCACTCCCAGCTCGCGCTTGATTTGGTTGATTTCTCCCCCGCTCATGGGGCGATGTTCCGAGAAGGGATCTGAGAGAAAATGCTTGACTGCAATGAGCTCCGAAAACGTACTCATGTCAATCCCATAAAAGCAGGGATTCAGAATGGGCGGGCATGAAATACGCGCATGCACTTCACGCGCACCCCCTTCTTCTCGGATGCGCTGCACGAGTTCTTTCATGGTGTTTCCGCGCACGATGCTATCTTCCACGAGAATAACTTTTTTCCCTTCCATCGCCGAGCGATTGATCGAAAATTTTTCGTGCACGCGGTCTCCCCACGCACCGGCTTGGATGAATGTCCTTCCCACATAGCGGTTGCGCAACAGTCCTTCTTTGGATGGCAGGCCCAGCGCATACGCATATCCATCCGCCGCGGGCTTGCTTGTCTCGGGAACGGACACAACGACGTATTCCAATCCATTCACTGGAAGATTTTCCACGCGCGCCAATTCTTCTCCCAAGCGCCAGCGTGTCTCATATACATTTTTCCCTTCGAGATTACTTCCAGGAGAAGCGAAGTACACCCATTCAAACATGCAGTGGGCGCTTTTTTCTTCGGGAGCGAAGCGATTTTTTTCAGTAACGCCACTTGGATGAATGGTAATCATTTCTCCGGGTTGCACATATTGGATTCCCTCGCGCACGAATGGGAATAACGCGACATTCTCGCTTGCGGCGAGAAAAAAATCAGGCGTGTCCACGTAACATAAGGGTTTGAATCCGCGCGCGTCGCGTGCGATGACGAGTTGTCCTTGCGCGTTGAGGAAAACGATGTTGTAACTTCCATCCAAATCTTTTTGCATGTGCTCGAATGCCGATTGCAGGGGCAATGGGGCATCAGGACCCAATCCTTGTGCGATCTTGTGCATCAACACTTCCGTATCGGAAGTAGTTTTCAAAAAATAATGATTGCGTTTCAGCTCGTCTTGCATTTCGCGCGCGTTGGCAATGTTTCCATTGAATGCCATGGCGAACCATTTCCACGTGCGATTGTGCACGCGCTCATAGGGCTGGGCTTCATCGCATCCCACTGTTCCCGCAGTCGCATAGCGCGTGTGCCCAATTCCTGCGACTCCTCCAAATTCGTTCACGAGTTTCTGTGCAAAAGTAGAGTCATTGCTTCCGAATACTTCATTCACCAGTCCATTTCCCTTGTGGGTTTTCAGCAACTCATTGCGCTGGGAATCGTAAGTAGTAAAGCCCGCGGATAGTTGCCCACGATGCTGGAGTTGCAGCATCATTTGGTGCAAAAAATAAACAACTCCGCCTGGGGGGTAATTTTCCAGGGGCTTCTTGAGATAGACCGCGCACACGCCGCAGTTTTCATTGATCTTTTCGAGGGACACAATTAGCTTGCTGCCTCGATGGGTTAAAAGGATTCAGGAAAAAAATGGATGAAAAACAAGGAAACATTAGGTATTGCTATACAATATCTGTTCTCGGCGCCGAACCTTTTGAAAAAAGGTTCATCAAAACCGG
>CAYZNV010000022.1:4736-13835 GCA_964480125.1 uncultured archaeon | reverse complement strand
AATCGATTGCGGCCAAACTGATAATCGAATGCGTTTCGGGATCCAAGCCCGTAAATTCTAAATCAATCACAATCATCCCACATCAACCCAATTCCCAGAATCCAAAATTTCACACAAATACTAACCCAACATGTTCGGAACGCCATTCTTAATGGGGTAGGTGTGCTTGCACGTGTCGCACACTAATTGGTGCTTCTCTTTCTCATAGTGTAGTGTCCCCTGGTCCTTGGGACATACCAATACGGAAAGCAATTCGGGCGTCAAATAATGGCTCATAGGTGCATTTTGGTCTTTACGGTTTTATAAAAGGAATGAGTGAGGGATGATTATCCTATGGCCATCAAACGCATCCCATTCCAGGGGAAAGAAATCATCCTTGTGGGGACAGCTCATATCTCCCGCGCGTCCGTGGAATTAGTCGAAAAGACCATTGCGGAAGAGAAACCCAACATCATCGCAGTGGAATTAGACGAATCCCGGTTACGTCAACTTATCGAGGGACAGCAATACGAAAAAATGAACATGGGAGAATTAATCCAAAAAGGACAAGCCGGATTATTGTTGCTCAATTTGTTTCTCGCGAACATGCAAAAAAGACTAGGAGAAAATGTAGGAGTAAAGCCTGGAGAGGAAATGCTCATCGCAGTAAAAGCCGCCCAACTCAGCAAAACCCCCATTCTTCTCGCGGATCGCGATCTCAAAATCACATTCCAGCGCGCGCTCGCATCTATTTCTCTTTTTGAAAAATTAAAACTCGGAGGAAGTATTTTTGCGGGCTTTTTTGAGGAACAAAAACCCTTCGATGCCGCACAAATAGAAAAAATGAAAGACCAGGATTTGATTTCGCACTTGTTGGAGGAGCTCAGCAAGCAATACCCCAAGCTCAAGCACACGCTCGTGGATGAACGCGATGCCTATTTGGCGCACAAGATCATGCTTTCTCCCGGAAAGAAAACCGTTGCCGTCGTGGGAGCCGGACACCTGCAGGGAATTGAGGCCCACATCCGAGCACACGAACAAAAACTGCAACCCATCAAAGCGGAAAAAAAGAAAACCAAGAAAAAAAATTCTTCCATTCCAAACGCGGAACAAGAAGAACATCACAATGCAATGCAGCCCGCGCCCATCCTTCCTTCGATTGCGGAACTCGAACAACTCCCAAAACCAAAACCTTGGGGAAAAATTATTGAATGGGGAATTCCACTCCTCTTTCTTGGGGCGCTGGTATATTTCTTCCTCACCAAGGGGGCAGAATTATCCATTGAGTTTGTGATCGCATGGATTGTAGCACATGGAATTCTAGCCGCACTCGGAGCACTACTCGGAGGCGCGAGACTACGCACCGTGGGATGGATCTCACTCACGGCATGGTTCGCGGCATTACATCCATTAATCGCATCCGGATGGATTGCGGCCGCGGCAGAGTTGAAAGCCCAATCTCCTTCCATGAAAGATTTTACGGGGTTAAGCGAGTTGAAAACCATTGGGGACTTCCGAAGAAATCGCGTCACGCAAATATTGCTCATCACCGTGCTCACGAACATCGGAAGCATGCTCGCGGGATTCATTATTATCCCGTATCTTTTTGGTTTCAAGCTGTGAACCAATCATAAACTCAGAAACCAAAGCACTCAACGCACTTCGGCTCCACTCTTCACGTCGCGCTCTGCTACCAATAGAGAAAAATTTCCTTCGTCGTCCAACGCAGCCAGGATCATCCCTTGGCTCATCACTCCACCCAATTTCTTGGGCTCAAGATTCGCCACGATGCAAATGGTTTTCCCCACGAGTTCTTCCGGCGCATACCACTGACGAATGCCAGAAACAATCGTGCGAGTTTCATTTCCCATTTCCACTTTCAACTCATATAATTTGTCCTTGTTCGGAACCGCTACTGCAGAAATCACTTTGGCGGTGCGGAGTTCCAGCGTATTCATGAAGGTGTCAATCGTAATAGGTGCATGCACACGTTTCGCTTCGGCAGAGTCAAGTTGGTCGTTCATACACGCAAAGGGAGAGGAATCTCTTTTATGCTTAGCGGGGAAATCTAACGGCCAGTTTCGGCTGGCCACACACCGTTCCGTCGGTGTGGTGCGGAATCCAGGTGCAATCGAATTGCACCTGTCCACTTTTGATGAACCTTTTTGTAAAAGGTTCCGACGGATGGGTATTGTAACAATACCCAATTACCGTTCCTTCCCCGCTTTCAAGTACGGCAAAATATCTCCTTTCTTTTCCGCGCTCGCAATGAGTTTCTTTGCATACTGCATGCGCTGCGCGGTGCCGATGATGACGATGAGAGAAATGAGCCAGAGCGTGGAGGTGAGAATCTCTACTCCTTGCAATGGATTCAGCGCCGCCCATAATGTGCCCAACCACAAAACCGCGAACTTATCCGCGTGCTCTCCAATCGCGGGCCAGTCGTGGTTGTCCATTATGATGACGAGACCCGCGCGCGGCTTAGCATAGCTGCTCAACAAACCAAACCCAAGCGCAGTAATCGCCGCAATGGGCGCAACGAATGCGAGTCCGATGAAAATGAGAATCTCAACGACTTTGTCGATCATCGTCTCAAAATAATTTCCCCACAACGATTGCAATTTCTGTGCACGCGCAACGGTTCCATCAAGGGCATCCCACAAACCAGCAAGGGGCACCAAAATGAGTGCGGCCAGCCAGTCGTGCGAGAGATAGGCATACGCCGCCCACGCCGCAAAAGGCACCCCCAGCAGCGTAACCCATTTTGGATGAATGTTGAGTGCGATGAACGGACGCGCGAGCAACCCAAAGAAAGGCTTGAGGAATCCACGGAAGCGAGAAAGCATACTCAATCCACTCATCGAGGGTTTATCAAATGAAACCTGTGCTATGTAGCAGTCAATGACAATCGACGAACCAATCATTCACTTACTCTCGTGAATCTATGAAATTATTGCTTTTTTTCGAAAATAGAGCGTATTCTGAACCCCATTTGGGCAAAAAGACCCCAATGACGAACCATTACGTATATAAAGGAGAAAGTACAGAAAACAAAGCTATCTGCAAGGAAATGGTTCGGATTCCCGCACCAGAACCTTAAAGAATCTCCAATACGACAAACAAACGCCCCCCACGTGCGTTGAGGTGACTCCCAATATGAGTTTAGTAAGCTTAACATTCGGCGATGGTCGAAATAAAATGAGTGTCCAGTCGGAACTCCAGGTGCTCTCGCGCCCCTCCGATCACATCAAAGTAGCCCCTGGCTCCGAGCCCAAACTCGAAGTCCAAAAAGTCTCTACCTTCTTAGGATTTGATGGCGTTTACATTATCGGAAAAGTAACCTCTGGAGTAGTAGCCCCCAACATGAAAGGATTCTCTTCGAGCGGCAAAGCATTCACCATTTCTGAGATTGAGAGCAAATATCCTAATTGCGCCGTTGGAAAGCAAGGAATGACTATTGGCATTTCCGCCCACGGAATCAGCAAAGAAGACATCGCCCAGGGCGCGACCATTTTCTTTCAATAAAAAAATCCTATTTCTGGGGCGCACCCGCGCCCTTTTATTCCCTCCATTCTTTTGCAGCATAGCATGGGAAATAAGTTCAGTACGTCCGCCGCCAAGTGGAGTGAATCCACCCAACACGCGCACGCGGACAAAGAATTAGCCGCGCACTACATGGTGCAGCATTTTCCTATTGTGCGCGACACGTGGAATATTTCTCAAATCCAACATTATTTGCGCGAGCACAAACAATTCGAATCAACAAATTATGTTTATGTAGTGGATGCGCAGGAGAAACTCGTAGGAGTCATTTCCCTCCACAAAGTATTCGCGCACCCCGATCTTTCTATTCGACGGCTGATGCACAAAGAAATCATCACCGTCTCTCCCGATACCCACATCGAACGCGTGGCCAAGCTGGCGTTAGAACACAACTTGCGTGCGATTCCCATCACAAAGCGAGGAATGCTCTTGGGGGTTATCGAGACCCAGAAGATTCTCTCCATCCTCAACCGCGCGCTACGCGAACACCTCCTTACTTTTGGGGGAGTACACAAAGCCCACTTGGACTACGACGACATCACCAAAGCCTCGCTCTTTTCCAGCATTACGCATCGACTGCCATGGTTATTGATTGGACTGATGGGCGTCATCGTTGCCGCTGCAGCCATTGACCGCTTTTCCGCGGTATTAGATTCCCACCTCATCCTAGCGTTCTTCATCCCTGCGATTGTGTACATGAGCGGCGCACTCGGAGCACAAAACCAAACCCTATTCATCCGGGATATGGCCGTCATGGGGAAAGAGCTCAACATCCACAAATACTTCTTCCGCACGGTTACCATCAGTTTCAGCATGAGTTTGGTGATAGGAGCGATTGTGTTTGCGTTGACCACTGCCATCTGGCACACGACTAAAATAGCATTAGTCATCTCCATTGCGATGTTCGCCACGCTGATGGTGTCCTGCTTCACTTCCCTCCTGACCACGCTCATCTTCAAGCACTTCAAGCAGGATCCCGCGCTCGGAAGCGGGCCATTTGGGACGATTGTGTCCGACTTGTCCTCGATCATCATCTACTTTGTGATCGTCTCCATCCTGTTGTAGTGAAACCCCTCAAGAGCAAGAAATTAACACCCAAGGGTTTGCCGCAAGATTAATAACCATCCTCTGAGGCAATAGTCCTTATCACAGGCATCCCATGATGCTTGCCAGGGGTAGTGGAGGAATAGAAGATGGTTGGAATGTTTGATGATTCTCCGAGCGACGTCGAAATGCGAAAGCAAGGATTCTTGCAAGGAATCCAGCGCTGGAAAAACGTAGAGCAACGCCGCGTAGGATTAGGAGATGGATTTTTCGTGAATGGGGAGATGTTCATCGAGATGCAGACCACGCTGCGCACCATCAAAGTCGCCATCCGCTTGCCGAGCACGCATCAACAGCGCGCGCTCAACAACAACATGGCCAAAGCCCACCGCGAACCCATGCAATTCCGCGCGGGATGGGTGGAAGTGGACATTGATTCGGAAGATGCATTAGAAAATGCACTCACGCTCGCACGCCAAGGATACATGGCGTTTGGGCGATAAGCATCATTCGTGCAAAAAAAAACCCAATTAAATAGGGCACTCGCATTTATTTAGCATGCCAAGCCCACGATTGGTAGCAGTTTTTCACCACCCACAAGCGTGGGATGCAACAGCACACTACTTGGATAGGCTTGTGGAAGAAGGAGTTCGCAGCATTGGCATTGAGACACCTAACAATTACGACCAGGAAGCTTTTGATGAGCTAAAAAAAATAGCTGAAAAGAGCACCATGGAAACCCGTGCAAAATTGTTGCGACTTCACCACGCCCTTGTTTCTCAAGAACCTGGACTTACATTTTTTGCCCATTTAGCTCGTGGAGCTCAAGAGCGGGGAATAAGCGTAATTCATATGCAAGGAAAAAATATTACTACCCTTTCACACCGCGCACTATTCTTGGCGGTCCGTAACGTCGTAGAAAAAGAAGAAGTTCCGGCCCATATTACCATCGAGGATGTGCACAAGATTATGAGTAAGGCACGCCAACAATATGCATCAGAATACCCGCTTGGATATGTCATGCATGGGTTGCGCGATCGCAAAATGAGAATAGTAACCCAGCACCAGAAACCAGAAGTTATTTTTGCTGGAGGAGCCCACATCGTTTCACTTGCACTTGCAAAAAAGATTCCCTTACGGGAAATTGTTTGGATTGAACCAAATCTTATTTCTCACAAACCAACAAATTTGGAGGAAAGAGAATACATTGCAAAGAGACTGAAAAATATCCGAAAGATGTTATCCCGACAGCGCGCAGTGAATGCATTACGCGCAGCAAACCGAAAAAAACCACGTCACTAATCCGGCATTTCGTATTCCACAAAATCTTTCTTTTGAGAGTAAAGAGATTCTAGCCAGCCCGAGGTCATCTTCCCAATCCCCTGGAATTCTTGAAAGCACTCATTCAATTGTTTTGCCAGAATGGGAGAAGAAGCACTTTCTTTCTTGCAGTGCTCAATCCATTTTAGTGCAGAACCAAATTGCTTTTGTTTTTGTTGGATGATTTTGGCGTTTTGAATGACCGCCCGCATCTTGAATTTGTTCTTGATCATTCCCTCTGCCTGCATGAACTTTTCAATGTCATTTTCATCCAACTTCGCGAGCTTCGCAATATCGAAATGAAAGAAAGCCTTCTGGATTTGGGGCCACTTCTTCTCCACCAGACGATAATTGAAGCGAATCACGAATACGATAAAAGAAATCTGATCCAATAACGCCGAATCGGTTTTAGCCTTATACACGCGCTGCTTCATGCATCCATTGGAAGCAAAACCCATTATGAGCATTTCCCTGCCACCACGCCGAGAAAAAGCATTTATAGGCCAGAGAAATAGTTCAATCATGCCTGCCCGCCCGCCACCGCGAGAAAGATATAAAGCACGAGCCCTACGCTTTTTGGAGAAATCCGCTAGGTCATTCCGTAATATGACGCGGAGCTATGAAGAATTGGGGCGAATCCAGGATTATCTCAAACACCACCCGGAAGACACGGCAGTCCAGGCAATCTTCAAAGCCAAAAAACAGGCATTCATCGAATCCAACCGAGTGCGTGATCGGATCCAACAAGCCGCAGTCGCATATGGGAACTATATCAGAGAACCGGGGGCTAAGCCCATTTTCGTGAACAAGAAAGAGTTGAAAAAAGCCACACGAAGATACATCAATTTTGAAAGGCAAATGGGGACGAACGATCAACCAAAAGCGATTGAACACATCCCGCCAGCAGAAAGAGCAAAACCACAATCGAAGCAAGCTCCATCAAAAGGAGTGCGTGTGGCTAAACCAATCAACCCTGGTCGGGAGCGCCTAGAATCCATGATCAAGGCACAGTTCAATGAGTTGCGCCAGACATCAGAAGGAGGCAGCCTGATTGCAGGACCGCTGTTACGTTACATTGGCCAAGAAATCAGCCCCAGCGCAGCGGCAAGCCTGCACACCCGATTGAAGCGAATCAATCAACTCATGAATGCGGACAAGATGCCTGAAGCAGTGCAGTTATTCCAGCAGACAAGCGATGCAATCTCAATGCATCTAAGGAAAAACCAACCCAGAAAAGAAAAAGCAACACCTACCATGCACAAGAAAAAACAAACAGCACGATGGAAGCGCATCAAAGAAGCAACCAAAAAAATATGGAAACGAGCAAAATCTCCATTCTCACTAGAAGCACGCGCGAAGAGAAAAACGACTGGAGACGCATTAACATTGGTCTATCGCAGCCTCCGCAAGAAAGTAAGGGCTAACGCAGTTCTAACCGACACCATTGCCACTCTGCGCTATGTCATAGGGAATAAATCCACCCCGCCCAGCGAGAAAAGAACCATCCAAGATCAAATCACTACCGCTGCGCGCGAGATTGATGACGGGAATTACACCCAAGCCAGCACGGGACTCACCGCAACCGCGGAAAAGATGAAGAAATATGTTAAGCGCTAATCACTATAATCTGCCAATCGAATAATAACTCACTTCATTCTCCCCATCCACTACTGCAAGAATGGCTTGCGTGTGCAGGGTTTGCGCCAAACGAGTAAATCGAGCGAGCTGCGTGAGTGAAAGTTTTTCTTGTGGAGAGTGGACATTCACGATCATCTCCGTGTGGGCTTCTCCTACTTTCTTTCCTTTGGGATACACCCGAAAGTCTGCGCCGAATTTGAAACCCGTCTTCACGGAATGCCCCTTCATGCGCAAGTCATGAAACACCTGGAATTGATTGAAGAAATTTTTTTCTTTTAATTGAAATCGTTGCAAGAGCTTTTGCGCAGGGATTTTCTTGTTCTTGGAATCCTTCACGGTAATTTTTTCTTTCTCCGAGAGAAAAACCAACTCAAACGCATCCAGGACGAACTGCTTCTCTTGTAATTCTCCAAATCCTAAATTACGCAATTGATCGGCCTTACGGGAATCCACTACGAGACCTTTTTCCCCAATGAGTTTGACGTGATCGGATATCTTTACTGCAGGCATACGCATTTGCTGGCAACGGGAGCTTTTAAACGCGCGGGATGTAATGAGTAATGGCAAGTCCAAGCACTTTTGCGAAAAACACGAACCGATATCCTTTTGCAAAATCCCACCCTTTCTTTTAAACACAAACACGCATGCATTCATGCATCGTATGCCCGAACACGCATCCCATTCCACTGAACGAACCATCGACCCATGGGGAGACAACTTGATTCAGGACTACAAGAAAGTCGTCACGCACTTTGGATTAGAAGCATTTGATTCCAAACAATTCCCCGAACCCAATCGACTCATGCGACGAGGCATTACTTTCGCAGGACGCGATCTCAAGCGCATCAGCGAGTGCATTTCAAAGAAAAAACCATTTTATGCACTAACGGGAATACAGCCCAGCGCGGACAAAATCCACTTAGGCACGCGCAGCGTCATCGAGAACGTGAAATATTTCCAAGAGCATGGGGCCAAAACCTATGTGCTAGTCGCAGATTTGGAGTCAGCCGCAACGCGAGGAATCAGCGTGGAAGAAGGAAAGAAACGCGCCATGGAATTCCACATCCCCGCGTATTTAGCATTGGGATTGGACATTGAGAAAACCCAATTCTATTTCCAGAGCGAAAACCCCACTACTTTCAGATTGGCATTCGAGGCCGCACAAAAGATTACGCTGAATGAATTCAAGGGAGCGTATGGGAATCCCGAGCCCGGAAAAATACTCGCCGCACTCGCGCAATTCGCGGATATGATTCTCCCCCAAGAGTTGGAGAAAAAACCCATTCCCGGAATCATCCCCGTGGGAATCGATCAAGAGCCACACATCCGTCTTTGCCGAGACTACTTGCACAAAATAGAATCCCAAAAAAGATTCACTGCCATCTCTTCCATCTACAACCAATTCATGCCCTCCCTCGACGGAGGAACGAAAATGTCAAAATCAAAACCCGAAAGCGCCATTTTCCTCCCAGAAAAGATTGAGGTCACCACAAAAGCCATCAAGCGCGCATTCACCGGAGGACGCGCCACCATGGAAGAGCAACGCCGCTTGGGAGCGGAAGTGGACAAAGACAT
>CAYZNV010000022.1:0-4726 GCA_964480125.1 uncultured archaeon | reverse complement strand
CAACTCGTGGAAAGCGATAAAGAATTGGAAAAGATCCGCGTCGAATATGCCAGCGGGAAAATGCTCTCCGGAGAAATCAAACAACTCGCCATCGAAAAAATGACCACGTTTTTGGAGAAGTTCGACGCCGATATGGTCTATTACCAAAAGCATATTAAGGATGTCCAATTTCTTGGATTTGAATGACCTGGATTGTTTCCGCTTTCATCAAAGACCTGCAAGACAAAAGCTCCACGCACTGGAGCCTTGTCATCACGCTGCTATTGATGGCATTCGCGCGCAACCGCGTGTATGGATTTATTCCCGCCGATGCATTTTTGCGCGGAATGATACCGCAACCCGACGTGCAGGATTTGATGGTAATCGAATTATTCGCATTCCTGGGAGCAGGAATACTTCTCTTTGTCATTTTCACCATCGCATTCGAATTCATCTTCAACGGATGGCTGCCCAAGAAAATTATCCCAATGAAGAAAAGAAAAAAATAATCACAATCAGTTTAGCCCAAACAATTTCTCATTCAGATAATTTCCACTGGAATCTGCGTGTGATGCTGCAATTGCAATTGCATCTGATCGAAATGAGGATTTTTTTCCGCAATATGCAATACGATCTTTTTCACTTGCTTCATCTCCGCAATCTGAGCAATTTTTTCAATGGTATTTCCCCATTCAATAATGTCATTGCATAATTTCTTGTGCGCACGAATGGATTGCTTCAGCGCATCGGTTGTTTTTCTGCCATTCAATATCTCGCTGGCCTTGAATCCCATGTCCGCGAGCGAATTGGAGTCCAGCACCAACAACACATGCACCACCGAAGCCCCTTTCACGGCTTGGGAAACAAATGCGTCTGCGCAGTCTTTGGGAGAAAGAACGGGAATCAGTATGCGCATGCTCTCACTCACGAATCGCGGATTTTTAAGTTGCAAGGAAGAATATTATGTATTATTGTGAATTAACCCACATATGCAAACGCATCTTTTCTTTTCTCAATAATCGTCCCTTCTTCCTTGGCGAACTCCAAGATAATCTTTACAAGCACTGGGGGAAGCTTGCTTGCGGTCGCGATTTCCTTCAACTCGGCTTTCTTCATTTCCTTCAATGCCTTCATCACGAGCGGCATTTGGGCTTCGAGTTGGGAAACGACGATGAGGTAATAGAATCCATCAAATGTTTTGAGACCCTTCACCTCATTCGATTTCATGCGATCCGCCAACTCATACGAGCGCTGCTTGGCCGCACCCTCATTGCGGAGAATCTCAAATCCATCCACGTCCAAGCGATACTCCTCCACGGGCTTCTCTGAAATAATCGTGGAAGCAGTGAAAGCAGGAGAAGCGGGTTGCGCAGGGGCTGCGCTACTGCTCATACGGACCTCGCGATAAATTCCCAAATTATATTTGGGAGAAGACTTGAATGCCTCCACTTTTTTGTGGTGCAACAATTCCTCAAACGCCTTGCGTTCTTCCGCAGAAAGGAATTGCTCAAACTTTCCTTCCACTAAATCCCCAGGCCCGTGCGTCTTCATGAGGCGCAACACCTTGAGGTGAATAGGCTGCAGCGCGAATCCGTGAGGAGTCATCGGCGCAGGAGCAATTGGAGGTGCGAGCGCACTCGAAGAATGAGCCAAAGTGAGAACCCAAATCCCATCCTTCGCAAGAGAAAGTTCTAATTCCCCTTCCATGGGCAAATGCAATCCCTGCGCTTCTTGGGGGGAAATGGACTCGCGCAGTTTGCGCACGGGAATACGAGCGTGAGGCATAGGAATACTCAACTCTCCCCCGACCTAGCTTTAAAGCTACGGTGAATAAATCGCCGAAATAAAAACAAACTAGCCGCCCAACAAATCCTTAGGAGGCTCAATCGTCACTCCATTCTTGGAGAAGCGCATGTCCATGACCCCATTATAGTGGTTGGTCCCACGCATCTTGAGCACCTCAATCTTGTGCTTGCGATGGATGTTGCCATTTTCATCTTCGACTTTACTATAATAAAACAACACAATCCCATCCGTGAGAAAGCCAATCTCCCCCGCTGTGCCTTCTTTTTCCGTGGAAATTTCTTCGGCAATAATGAGAGAAGTACATCCCCACTTCACCAAAAAATCAAAAAACACCAATAATGCTTCGCGCTGCTTGTATTCATCGCGGAACAACAACCCATACGCAGTAATGGAATCAATCACTAAGCGTTTGGCGCCAATCTCCTGAATGGCATCACGCACCGCGCCGCCGCCTTCTTCTAATAATTTATTGACTTGGTGGGCCTTGTAAAAGAGATGTCGCATCAGGCCTTGCTGCTCCAACGCATAAAAGTCCCACCCAAAATTAAGGGCATGACGGAAAATACTATCCTTGGATTCCGCAAAACTCAAATACACGCCGGGCTCATTGAATTGCACTGCTCCTTGATAGAGGAATTGCAACGAGAAAGTCGTCTTACCTGTGCCCGCATAGCCCTGCACCAGGGTGTTGGTTTTCTCCTCCAACCCTCCCTCAATCAATCCATCAAACCCCGGGATTCCCGTGGGAATGCGACGAATGGGGGATCTGATGTTGGGGATTGACGCAGGCACTTCAACCGAGTCAGGCATGCCAGGAGAAAATGAATAGGTCTTATTAAAGGCCATTCCAGCAAGGCCAGAAAGAAAACCACTCCCTATCACGGCGAGACGCGACACGGGCGCTTAAAACCATTCTCTCCGTGTTTCATGCATGCTGCCCGAAGGGATTCCATTTCGATTCGATTCCCCGCGTGCGATACAGGAAAAACTCATCATCGATGCGCACCATGCGTTCATGGAAAAGAAAATACTCCTCGCGCATGCGGAAACAGGCCTAGGAAAAACAGACGCATCGCTTTCCGCGGCAATAGGGGCGATGCTCAAACTCCAACCCCAAAAGACCATCCTTTTTTTGACCCCTAAAAATGCCCAACACCAAATCGCATTGGAAGTGTTGCGCGGGCTCAATACCAAATTCGATCTCAAGCTGCGCGTCGTCGACTTAGTGGGAAAAAAACACATGTGCGCAGATGAAAGCGTCTCACAAAAAGAGGGAAGAGGATTCTATGAGATGTGCAGCAAAAAGAAACGCTTTGAGGCATGCACATTCTATGGAAACAGCAAGGGATATGATCTCACGGGAAGAGAAAAAGCAAAACTAGGAAAGACCGAATTTGTCAAATACATGAATGGGATTTTTTCCTCGGAAGAAATCAAAGAAGAAGCCGAGACATTCCAATTAGGACTAACGCCATTTGGACTATGCCCGTATGAAGCAGCATTAGAGCTCGCAAAAAAAGCCAACGTCATCATTGCGGACTACTTCCACATTTTTTCCCCCGGCGTAGCGGAACAAATCCTCCCCAAACTGGGAAAGAAACCCGAGGACATCATTCTCATCGTGGATGAAGCCCATAATCTCCCCGAACGCGTGCGCGGACTGCTTTCCACTTCGCTTTCAACGTTCAACCTGCGCAAAGCCAAAGAAGAAGCCCTTTTTTTGGAACAAAAAGTCCTCGCGGAACAACTCTCTGAATTGGAGAAGGCCATCCAGCAATTTGGAGAAAGCAAACTCATGAATGCCAAAGAAAGAGAAGCCACGCTGAAAATGCAAGATCTCACGAGCGCGGTAAAGGAAAGCATTCCCCACTTAGAAGAAATGGCCCTTGACTGCGAGCGATTCGGAGTGGATTACTTAGAAAAAAGCCAACGCGACTCCGCCACGCTCATCTCCGTGGGAGAATTCCTCGACGCGTGGGCTCAAGAAATTGAAGGGCAAGTCCGCGTGCTCAAGAAATGGGGAAATAACAACAATGATTATTCTCTTTCGCTAAAGGGATTAGACCCCTCTCCCATTACGCACAAAATACTCTCCCAAATCCACGCGGCGCTATTAATGTCCGGGACGCTGCATCCGCTTGAAATGTACGCGGACATCCTTGGAATACCCAAAGACCGCGTGCAATTACACCAGTACGCCTCTCCCTTCGACCAAAAAAACAGGCTCAACCTCATCGTCCCCACGGTCACAACCCAATACACGTCGCGCAATGAAAATGAATATGATAAGATTGCCGCGCACGCATGCGAGATCGTGAATGCCATACCGGGAAATTCTATTGTGTTCTTTCCCAGCTTTGCTATGCTAGACATTATTGGCAATCGCATGGTCGAAAAAATCCCACGCCATGTGTTACGGCAGCGCGAAGGAATGAGCATTTCTGAAACACAACAATTACTGCAAGAATTTAGGGGACATGCAAACGCATTCGGATGCGTTTTGTTGGCCTGCGCTTCAGGGAGCATGGCAGAAGGATTGGATTTTCCGGGAAACCAATTATTGGCAGCCGTAATCGTGGGAATTCCCTTGGCGGAAATGAATTTGGAAACCCAAGCGCTCGTGCAATATTATGATTTGAAATTCAAGCAGGGATGGCATTACGGGTATATTTTTCCCGCCATGGGAAAAGCCATCCAAGCCAGCGGCCGCGTAATCCGTACGCCCGAGGATCAAGGGATTATTGTTTTTTTGGACAAACGCTATGCGTGGGACAACTACAAGAACTGCCTTCCCCCCACGCAAGAGTTCACCGTCACCTCAACCCCTATTGACAATGTCAAGCGCTTCTGGAAAGAACGCACGGGAAATTAATTATTGTCTCGTGAAAAGACGACAATACCCAAAACCTTAATAGTCAAAAACAACCCCAATGCAGTATGG
>CAYZNV010000021.1:0-13943 GCA_964480125.1 uncultured archaeon | reverse complement strand
GAATTGTTCTCGTCCTTGCGTTTACGCTGATTGCGTATTTCTTGGGATTAGTGTAAAAAATTAGGGATATCAAACAATTTTTGACACAAAAGAGAAGTTACTCATCAGGTATTTCGATAGAAATACCTGTTCTCGAACCTTGAGAAGGGTTCATCCAAGGAGGAATTGCTTGCAATTCCTCGTTCTCGTTGCCGCTGAAATAATGCTACTTGCAAAGTTCATCCAATCAGGTATTGCTTGCAATACCTGTTCTCGGTTGGTCCAATCGAAATTGGACATGGGCATCCGGTTCCCTCGTTCGCAACGTATACGATTGAGTGCTGCGTGCGTTCTCGCTTCCGTTTCCCCGAAAGCATCCCCTAAGTAATCCACCGTTGCTACCTTCCGGTCCTGGCGGGGTTCAATTGCCTACGAAATCTTTCGGGACAGAAGGTCAGCAAACGCATGCGGCGATCGCATACATCACAAACGATTCGGTCCCGGCATTCGCTCCGTGCATGAAGTCGGTTTCACGTGGACGAGGACGACTAACCCTCGGAACTAGCCCGAATAATATTGGGGGGTATTTGGTTATTAATGCAATGAATATTCTGCAAAAAGAACACCATCTTCCACATAATCCTTGCTCACTTAACGTTTCATTTCAATTGAATCTGCATTTCCTCCTCAATTAACCCTTTTCTTCAACATAAATCCTTTTTTTCTTCGTCGCCGGGCGTAATTCACCTCATTATTGGGGAATTTTTCATTATCAGTTTCACAAAAAAAGAACAAAGCGTTAACTAAGCTCCGTTCAGAAAACAAAACGTATATTAAGTCCGAATTACTCTCATAAGCAACTCAAAAAATTGAGTTTTCAAACTTATCAAATAACAGGGGGTTATTTGCATGGAATCCATTATCAAAAATGCGACTCATGGCGCGCCCAAGGTCGAAGAAAAATATGAAGAGTTCGGCCAGCCAAAGATTATGGTGATTGGAGCCGGGGGTGCCGGATGTAACGCCATCAACCGCTTAGCCACGATGGGAATTTCGGGCGCACAGCTTGTCGCTATCAACACCGATAAGCAGCACTTGTCCATTATCTCCGACGAAGTCACAAAAGTCTTAATCGGAAAGTCTGTCACTCGCGGATTGGGTGCAGGTGGATATCCTGAGATCGGAGCAAAAGCTGCCGAAGTTTCCCGCCAGGCATTGGAAGAAGTCCTCGCTGGGGTGGATATGTTGTTCATTTCCGCCGGAATGGGTGGAGGAACCGGTACAGGTTCTGCTCCAATTGTTGCAGAGATTGCAAAAGCCCAGGGAGCCATTGTTATTGCCATGGTCACGTACCCCTTTACGCTTGAAAGAGCTCGTACCATTAAGGCAGAAGAAGGAATTGAGACCCTCCGCAGAATCGCGGACACCGTCGTTGTCATCGATAACAACCGCTTGGTGGAATTAGTCCCTAACCTGCCCATTCAGGACGCCTTCAAAGTGGCAGATGAATTGATTGCTCGTACGGTTCGCGGAATCACCGAAACCATTACCCAGCCTTCCTTGATCAACCTGGATTACGCCGATGTCCGCTCTGTGATGGTCGGAACCGGTTTATCTATGATTGCGGTTGGAGAAAGCAAGTCCGTCGACAAAGTGAATGAAGTCGTGGAAGACACGCTCAAGAACTCCTTGTTGGACGTTGACATTGCCGGAGCAAAAGGTTGCTTGATTCACATTACCGGAGGACCCGAACTCACGCTTGGAGAGGCTAATGAGATTGGTAAACTCTTGACAACCGAACTCGATCAGCGCGCGGTTGTGATTTGGGGAGCACGTGTTGACCCGACCTTCGAGAACAAAGTGGAAGTTATTTCCATCTTTACTGGAGTGAAGAGTCCCTTCATCAAGTCCAGCCAAGAAAAATCCCGCACGAGCATTCCTTCTCGTGGAGGAAGCAGTTCCAGCGGAGATTACGGAATTAATTACTTGTAAGCGCAGCCAATAAAATAATTCAATTACAATTTGAGGGGGTAATTCCCCTCTTTTTTTTATTTCTTTTTCTGCCATTCCCTGCGATGAATATCTTGCATGGGCGCTCTTTCTCGCTTGGGTTGCACGAGTGCAAAATGATAGAGTATGGCTTGGACTTCTCCTCTCGGAGTGCGCACGGGAATAAATGCAGGCAAGTCGGCGTCAAAACCAATGCGTGAAAGGACTTCCATTTGTCGCACGACATCGCGATAGAATGGGCTATCTCCTCTTTTTGGAAGCTCTTCAAGAGATAATTCATTGGGATAATGACTTTGAACAACTTGAGGTTTGGCTCCATCAACCGTCAACACGCGCATGGTGCGTGGTATGCGCAACCCCAGGTGATCGGAACGATTAATCATCTTGATTTGATCGTACAACTCCACGATTTGTGCTGCCCGTTCTCTCAGCCTTGGGCGGTCGCTCCTGTTGCGAAAGCTTGTGATGACACCCATCCACGTGCGATTATTTTTTCCACTAAAAGTGAAACGTGAGAGAGTAACATGCCTCCGATCTCCTGAATCACTGCGCTCATGTACCGCTTCTTTTTGGAACAAACGATTGCGCGGGGATAATTTTGATCCCTTGCGATTGCGTGGTAGAATCTGCTGACCCATTGTGGGTTCATGTTTTTAGGATTAATATCCATTACGGATGCACAATGACAAGCGGAAGCGCATTGATAAGTATCAACACCAATAGCACGGCAATGAATATGCGCGCGATGAACTTTTTGGTGTCTTCTTCTCCCATCTTCAAGAACCCAAAGTAGGGGAACAACAACAACTTGACCATTTTTCCTCCGTCAAATGGATCAACGGGGATGAAATTGGCTACTGCGACTAAGAAATTCAAGATGAGCAGCCATCCCACGAACCCAGCTAGGAATCCAAACACTGAAATGAAGGGTTCATACCATCCAGGGGGTGTATAATTTTCATTGGGCAATTCCTTGACATTGATTCCCAATCGCCCCAATTCATTGGGTTCGAATGAAAAGGTCATGTTTTCTTCTCCACGCTTGATTTCCATTTCAAATTGCTCTTTGCCCACGATTTCTTTGAAGTATTCCTGCGTCGTGTGCACGTTGACTCCATTCACTGCGAGGATTTCATCTCCTTTCTGCAATACATTATGCGCGGGCGCTGGGAACTCCGTTCCACAAATCACAATATTTTCCTCTACTTTCACGATCTCCAGTCCGCTCACAGAGTTGGAATGGATCTCGGTGAGTGCAGGGGCAACGAAGGGAGTAAAAATGGCCATTCCCAGTACCGCAAGCAACGCCGTCCCCCCGATGAAGAAGTAAAAGTTGCTCGCCGGTCCCGCTGCATACAATCGCAGCGCATCGAGTGGGGATTTTTTCTCCAATGCTTTGAGTTGCTTCTCATCGGGCTCGACGAATGCGCCAATGGGCAAGAATCCCAGTAGGAGTAATCCATAACTCTTCAATTTCATCCCGAGTTTGCGTACCACAAATCCATGCGAGGCCTCGTGCCAAATCAAAATAATCACAAATGAAAGCCATGCGTGCAAGGGAACGGTAATGGGGGAATTAGGCAATGAAACTCCCGGAATCACCGGCGCAACGCCGGCGCAGGCATTCTTTCCTTGGGTGATTTTGTTGATGATGTCTAATCCGGAATAGAACAAACTCACCAATACAAATCCCGCGGTGCCGAACAATCCAAATGCTACGCGTACCACGATGTCAGAAACAGGGATGATTGGGTTTTCGATGGGAAAAATGAATCCGACTCCCATTCCCAAAATAATTGCAGCAGCAACGAATCCAATCACGCGCTGCCACATTTTCTTTTTCTGCAACCATAAGTAATCAACGGCAATGGCTCCGAATCCGATTACGAGTCCGATGTCGGTAAGCCAATTCAATAGTTTTCCATGATTGACAAACAGATCGAATATTTTTTGTTGTTTCGTAAAACGGACCATGGACATGACATACCATGTCTGTGCCTGCGGGACAAATTTCTTGATCAGGAAAGTAGTTCCCACCAGTGCCAACAACACAATTGAGTAAATGGGATTGATGAAAAATAGTCCCACGATTAGGACGGCAAGAATAATCCATGGTGTTTCATGCCCGTGCGCTTTGGATATCATCTTCTTCAACCTGTGGATTTCATTCTTTTTTTCTCGCGTTTTGGGCGGAGATTCATCGTTCAATGGGTGCACGACTACATTCAGAGGCAGAGCAAGAATCTATATAAACCCGTTTGGATTAGTAAGTGATAAGTATTATTTTTTTGGGAAGGCTCATATGTCAGAAACGGACAGCGAAACGCAGAATCAACCGAAGGAAGAGGTTGCCTCTTCTCCAGTAAATGTTCCCCCGATTAGCATAGAATCTACGCTCAACGGGAAAAAAGCAAATACGAATTTTTACGATTACGTCTTCAACCTCGAAGAGCAACTCCGCGTGATGCAGAACCAACGCGTGGCGATGGAAGAAAAGACACAGCAGATGGATGCCGAGCTCAAGCGCTTGCGCGAAGAATTGAATCGCTTCAAAATCCCTCCACTGATGGTGGGGTCCGTGCAGGATATTCTGAGTAATGGTCGTGCCATCGTGCGTAACTCGAATGGAGTGGAATTTTTGGTTACCAATGAGACTATGGTTCCCCTCGAGACGCCGGATGTTGGAAAACGCGTGGCGATGTCGCAGAAGAATCTCGCGATTCTCGAAGTACTCCCTGACATTAAGGATACGCGCGCTCGCGCAATGGAATTAGTAGAAAAGCCCACGGAGAGCTTTGACATGGTAGGCGGTCTAGGAAATGAAATCCAACTCCTCCGCGAGAGCGTCATATTGCCGATGACGCATCCCCAAAAGTTTGAGAAGCTCGGAATCCAAAGCCCTTCAGGGGTTCTCCTGCATGGTGCTCCGGGAACGGGTAAAACCCTTCTTGCGAAAGCCATTGCAAATGAAACGGATGCCACGTTCATTGGTCTTGTGGGATCAGAGTTAATCCATAAATACATCGGTGAGGGAGCACGCTTAGTGAGAGATGTCTTTGCCCTTGCGCGCGAGAAAAAGAATGCCATTATCTTCATCGATGAGCTGGATTCCATTGGGACATTCCGCACGGATGATACTTCTGGCGGCGATCGCGAAGTCCAGCGCACCTTGATTCAGTTGCTCGCGGAGATTGATGGTTTCAAGGATCGCAAGAACATCAAAATTATCGCCGCAACGAATCGCATTGATGTAATCGATCCCGCGTTGTTGCGCCCAGGAAGATTCGATCGAATTGTGGAAGTGCCCTTGCCCGATGAAAAATCCCGCAAGATGATTTTGGGAATCCATTCCAAGAAGATGCACTTGCACAAGGACGTGGACTTCACCACTATCTCAAAGCGCACCGAAGGATTTTCCGGAGCTGATCTCAAGTCTCTCTGCACTGAAGCAGGGATGCATGCGCTGCGCAGCGACGTGGATAAGATTGCGCATGCTCATTTCGAATCGGCGCTGCAAAAAATACTAATGAAACGTGAGCAGGCCAGTAAAGAAGAGCAGATGGCGAAAGATAAGATGTACAATTAGCACGTGCATCTTTTCTCTTTCCTCTCATGATTGAAGTGATTGCGCATTGCGTAGAAGAGAGTGAAAAACTGAGGGGAGTGAGAAGGGTTTTTCCCTCCTCCTCCGACCTGTGTGCGAACACGGATGTTATTCTTGGGATAGGCTCACAATCCGTGTTAACGCAAATCGACGAGACGTGAGTCAATATGTAATTTAGCTAGTATTTAAGCATTTTCTTTATTAACTCATATTGGCGATAATATTGTGATATGGATATTATTGAGCGATTACGCCAGGAATTTGATTTTAACGAGAACGAGCTCAAATTGCTGCAGATTTTGCGGGATAGCTCATTCGATGTGAAATCCCTAAGCCAAAAGTCCCTCGTTCCGATGGGGCGCATCTATGCGGTGTTGCAAGGATTGGAGCGCAAGGGGCTCATTGTCAAGCATGGGCACCCGGCCAAATACACATGTCATCCGCTCGAGGAGCGTGTCGTGGAATTCATCAACCGCGAAGCGGAACACTTCCAACGGAAAAAAGATGCGCTGTTGATGGATTTGAAATCCTCTCTTCCGCAGATGCAGATTGTCACGGACATGGCCGAATACAAGAATGCTTATTTTGATTGGATTTCCGGCGGGGACTTTATTTATTTCGTGCAAGTGGGATACGCGTTGCCCCTCCAATTTTTTCCGCGTTCGGAAACGGAAGCCATGAAAATGTTCAAGGCGCTGAATCCGGATTACATTCCCATGCCCGAAAAGCGAGAATCACGCCAGCGTTTATGGGAGCACATGCGTTCTTTCAAGAATGAAAAACACCTCATCGACACATCAACGCTTCATCACTACCTAGAGTGTGTCGACGAGGCTTTTGGTAGAAATTATTTGCTCGAGCGCATCCGTGAGACCAAGCGCTTGATGGACATCCATGGATTTGAGATCCGCTCGCGCCCAGCCCTCATTGCTTCGCGTGTGGTGATTACGAGCAAGACTGTTGTGCTTTCCACTTTTCTCAATAACCAAATCATCGCCCTCAAAGTGGATTCGCCGCAAACCATTCATGAATACCAAAAGCTCTTCGAGAAACTCTTTTCGCAATCCACTCCTTGGGAAAATGCCGTCGCGGATTGGCTGGCAGTGCATCCCGTTAAATAAGGGATGAAAGACCAATACGTAATACGCTTGTTCAACCACTTATGAGATGAAACCACATGGGCACAGCAATCGGCGACCTCATTGAGAGAGAGAATATCGACTTGGAGGACTTGCAGAATAAAGTGATTGCCGTGGATGCACACAACATCCTCTATCAGTTCCTTACGACGATTCGTGGTCCGGATGGCAAGCCATTAATGGATGCGAATGGCATTGTCACCTCTCACTTGGCTGGATTACTTTATCGTACCTCCAATTGGTTGGAAGCAGGAATAAAACCCATTTTTGTTTTTGATGGAAAACCCCATCCGTTGAAGCAGCTCACGCTCCAGAAGCGGCATGAAATCCGCACGCAGGCAAAAGAAGAAATGGACAAAGCCATTGAGAGTGGGGACTTAGAAAAAGCACGATTGATGGGTTCGCGCGCGGTTTCATTGGATAAGGAAATGATTGCAGAAGCAAAACAAGCCATGCACGTGTTGGGTTTTCCCGTGATTGAGGGCAAGCAAGAAGGAGAAGCACAAGCAACGCAGCTCGTGCGCGCGAGTCTTGCGTACGCCGCTGGGACGCAGGATTATGATACGCTGTTGTTTGGATGTCCCAAAATTATTCGTAATATTGGCGTTACCGGCAAGCGCAAACTTCCTTACAAAAATGCCTATGTGGATGTGCACATGGAATTAATTGAATTACAGAAAGAACTCCATCGCTTGCACCTCTCGCGTGAGCAATTGATTTGGATTGGGATGTTGATTGGGACAGACTTCAATGAAAAGATCCCCAACATCGGTCCCAAAAAAGCCCTGAAAGCCGTGCAGGAAAAGAAATCCTTTGATGCCGTATTAGAGGGATTGAAAGCCAACGTGGAATATGATTGGAAAGCCGTGGAAGAAATGTTCTTGCACCCTGCCGCGCATGAAATAGAAAAAATTCCCATTGCGAAAATGGATCGCGAGGCAGCGTTGAAATTCTACGTGGAAACGCACGGCTTTGATTTGACGCGCGTCACGAATGCGCTCAATAAAATGGAGAACAAACCCCAGGATGAGAAGCAGAAAACGCTTGGGAGTTGGGGTTAAGTCTCGTTTGATTTGCTCCCATTGCGTTCTGCTTACTCTTCATTTTCTTTTTTCTTTTCATTCTTTGCAGGGTCTTTCCACTTGGGTAAGTCTATTCCTCCGTTGATTTTTCGGATGGCCTCAACGGCTCCTCGTTTCACGCGTGGATCGCGGTGTCCTTTGCTGAACTTCTCTAATTCTGGAATGATGCGTGCATCCCCTACTTCTCCGAGCGAGGAAATGGCATAAATCTGCAACAACACATAGGGGTCGTTCGCGGCTTCGAGTAATTTTTCTTGCGCGCCGTCTCTTCCTTTCCCAACAAACGTCAATGCACGGCATGCGGCCAATCGCACAAAATTGCTGTTCTTGGGGTGCAATGCCTGGAGGACACGATAGTATGCTTCTTCACTCTGCAACTGCGAAAATCCGCTTACACATGCGGTGCGAATGGCATCATACCAGGCGTCGCGCTTCATTCCTTGCTCTAATATTTGCATTTCATTCGGGTCTTTTCTCATTCCCAATGCGCGATATGCCTCTGCGGGAATGAGATAACTGTCCCTGCGCTGGGTCTCTCGCAATAAGAACTCGCGCACTTCGGGTGTTTTGTGTTCCGAGAGCGCCATGATGATGGTGCGCTTGATACGATACATTTTTTCTTGCGCATACGCGTGCAAGAGCATTTCCCCTGCCTGTGGCAAGCGTACTCCCATGAATGCGATGGCCACATTCCCTCTGACTCTCCAACTGGGATCCGATCGGAGTGCGGCATTGAGCAAGCGCAGATCCTCTGGAGAAGCGAATTTTGCGAGCTCTTGTGCTGCGAGAATACGTTGCGTAATAATCGCATCGTGCTGCAATTGGTATTGCCACATCTTCCTTGGTTTTTGCGTGGAGAGATTTTTCAGTACAAAATTCTCAGGATCGATGACGACGTTGAGAGGTTCTTGTTCGAGCTTGAATTCGAATCGGTGTTCTTTGGCATTGACTTGCTTTGTTTCGATAGCAGTTTTCTTTCCGCCCGCGTGGGTAATGGCAATTTGCAAGGGAAAGGCGTATGCCTCTCCTTGTGTAGTTTGGATGAGTCGCACCACGAGTTTTTTTTCTTTTTTCTGATAGAAAATGCTCGCCTTGAGATCGGGATGTCCTCCCTGGTAGAGGAATTGATCCATGAACTGTGTTAGGTTTTTTCCCGTGACCACGCGGAATGCATCCATCAAGTCTTCGGTAATCACATTTTTGTGCGCGTGTTTTTGCACATAGTATTGGATTGTTTTCTTGAATAATTCTTTTCCCACGATTCCGCGGAGCATGTGCATCATCAATGCGCCTTTCTCATAGAGGTGGCGATCAAATATGTCAGATGGCTCCATGTACACATTTGTCACAATGGGTCGGCGATATTTTTGTTTGTCTTCGTCCATGTAGGTGAGGTAATTCTCATAGATGTCATAGTCATAGGCATCCTTTCCGTATGCGTGTTCTTGCCAGATGGCCTCGAAGTAGCGCGCGAATCCTTCATTTAGCCAGGCGTGTGCCCAATCCTTGCATGTGATTAAGTCCCCGAACCATTGGTGTGCCAATTCGTGCGATGCCAGGACCTCGGGCCAATCATTATTCTCCGCATCCGCGATCGCATCTTGGAGGGCTTCATCCGTTTGCGTGGTGCAGGTGGTGTGTTCCATTCCCCCGAATAAGAAATCCTTTACCGCGACTTGGGCGTATTTTTTGTGGGGATAAGCGAATCCCGTGTAATCGGAGAATACTTGCATCATTTTGGGTGTTTTTCCGAAGGAGCGTTTGAGGTCTTCTTCTTTTCCCTTTTCTCCATAATACATGACATCGACTTTGCCCCATTTTTCTTTCACTTCTGCAAAATCGCCGATCATGAATGCGTTCAAATAGGATGGATTGGGGTGATCAAACTTCCATGAGTAGGTTTGCCAATTTCCTTTTGCTTTCACTCCAACCAAATCCCCATTCGCGATGACCTTGAATGGTTTTTCGGCCGTAATGTGCATTTCAATAGGGCATTTTGTTTCGGGCTGATCCTGGCAGGGATACCAATACCGCGCTTCCTGGGATTCCGAGTGCGTCCACGCCTGATAGGGTTTATCGGGTTGATCTTTTGTAGGGTGAATGAAGAAAATTCCAAGTGAAGGATTGCTCACGCGATAAAAAATTTCCACACTCCCTTTTTGTGCGATGTGTTTGGAGGGAATTTTGATTTGCTTTTTGTCATACTCGAATTTGACGGGTTTTCCATTCACCAATACTTTTTGGATTTGCATTTCTACTGCGTCAAACACAATAGTTTCTTCGTGGGAGTGGATTAATTCAAGATGGGTGGTGCAACTTCCTTCTGCGGTTTTTTTCTTCAAATCCACGCGCAGGTCCAGTCTCACGTGTAGGGGAATGAATCCGCGATCGGGGGCATAGTGGGCTTTGGTTTGGGGATTCAAATAGCGTGCGTCCGGCGCATCTCCGAATGCGCATGTGTGGTGGTTTTCGATTTGTTGGCGTAGGGTATGCATCAGTGAATCCTCTCCCAATAGATGCACCAAAGAGCAAAATTTGGTTAATAAATGCGAGTGGGCGCTGGTGGGAAAAAAAGACAAATGGTTAATAATTCCAGGAAAAGCCATTGCATATGCCTCCTTACTCATCGCGTCGCATGAATGTCAGGGTAGCACTGGTGCTGATTTTTCTCGTTGTCCTGGCCATCATTTTATTGGCCTCATTCCGACCAACCGGCCATGCGATTGCTTCTGCGTTGAATGCTCCTGCTTCCGATCCCGGAGAGGGAGTGAGCTGGTACTATGATTGTGACGCCCCAGGAATGCTGAATTTGTGTCCACTCGTGTGCGTGGACTTCGCGCGCGATGAAGAACCATTCATGGAGTTGTTCAAGCCCTGCTCCGGTTCAGAGAAATAATCCCATAATGGTATTTCTTTTCCCGTACTCAAAATTCATCTTTATATAGGCGAATTTCTCCTTAGGTGCATGCCTCAAGAGGTCTACGCGAATTATTCCATCCGCAAACTTTCTATCTTGGATAAGGATGGGAAAGCGGATGAGAAATTGTTGCCAAAACTTTCTCCTGTTCAGCTGAAAGAAATGTACACTTTCATGGTGCTGGCGCGCACGCTCGACGATAAGATTCTCAAGCTCCAGCGCCAGGGACGCATCGGGACATATTCTCCGGGTTTGGGGCAGGAAGCCATTCCTGTTGGAAGTGCTTACGCGGCACAAAAGCAAGATTGGAGTGTGCAATCGTTTCGCGAGCATGGGATGATGATCGTGCGCGGAGTTCCTCTTCTCAACATTATGCTCTATTTTGGTGGAGATGAAAGGAATGCGAAATATCCTATTGATAATATCCTTCCCAACTCTGTTCCCGTGGGATCGCAGACCTTGCATGCGGTGGGATTGGCAATGGGCATTCAGTACAAGCAAAAAGACGCCGTGGCGATGGCTTACTTTGGCGATGGGGGCACGTCCGAGGGTGACTTCCACGAGGCACTGAATTTTGCCGGTACATTAAACCTTCCCTGCGTGTTCATCTGTCAAAATAATCAGTGGGCCATTTCGGTTCCCCGCAAGAGTCAAACGCATGCGGAAACGATTGCGCAAAAAGCCATTGCGTATGGGATTGAAGGAATTCAAGTGGATGGAAATGACATTCTCGCCGTCTATGCTGCAACAAAAGAAGCACTCGACCGCGCGCGTAGTGGAAAAGGTCCCACGCTGATTGAGTGTGTGACGTACCGCATGGGCGATCACACTACCGCAGATGATGCCACACGCTATCGTTCTGCGGAAGAAGTGCAATATTGGCGCGAAAGAGATCCTCTTCTCCGCATGCAGAAATATTTGTTCGCGCAAGGGATTCTTTCTCCTCCCTTAGATGAGCAGATCAAGAATGATGCGATTGCAAAAGTAGAAGCGGCCGTGGTGCAATACGAGTCGTTTCCCGCGCCGAGCGTGGATGACATCTTCGATTATCACTACAAACAAATCCCCGCTGATTTGGAAGCGCAAAAAAAGGAATTGCATGCGTTCTTGGAAACGATTAAACCCCTCCCCAGTGGACGCGAAGGAAATGGGGGAATGTGAATGGCAAAAATGAATATGGTGCAGGCTCTGAATTCTGCGCTCGCGCTAGAAATGGAATCCAACAAAGACGTTGTCGTATTAGGCGAAGACGTGGGAGTGGATGGTGGTGTCTTTCGCGTCACCGAGGGACTTCAAACCAAATTCGGGAAGCAGCGCGTAATTGATACTCCGCTCGCAGAAAGTGGTATTATTGGTGCGTCCATTGGGATGGCCATTTATGGTCTCAAACCGGTAGCGGAAGTGCAATTCTCTGGTTTCATCTATCCCGCATTCAATCAACTCGTTTCGCACGCGGCACGCATCCGGAACCGCACGCGTGGAAAATATGCCAGTGGATTAGTAGTGAGAACCCCCTGCTCGGGTGGAGTAAAGGCGCTGGAGCATCACTCTGAATCTACGGAAGCCCTATTCATTCATACACCAGGATTGAAAGTCGTGATGCCGGCTTCTCCTTATGATGCAAAAGGCTTGCTTGCGTCTGCCATTCGTGATGCGGATCCGGTTATTTTTTTTGAGCCGCTCAAGCTATACCGCGCCTACAAGGAAGAGGTACCGGAAGAGATGTATTCCATTCCCCTGGGAAAAGCAAAAGTAGTCCAAGAAGGAAGCGATGTCACGCTGATTGCGTGGGGGTCGATGGTCAAGACATGTCAAGAGGCGCTGCAATTGAATGCGCAGAATGAAAAGCACTCCATCGAACTCATCGACTTGCGCACTCTCTCTCCACTGGATTGGGATGCCGTTCATAAGAGCGTGCGCAAAACAGGGAGATGTGTGATTGTGCAAGAAGCTCCCAAAACGCTTGGCCTCGGAGCAGAAATCGCTGCGCGTCTCGCGGAAGAAGATTTGCTTTCATTGAAATCTCCCGTGGTGCGCGTGACTGGATTCGATACGATGATGCCCTACTTCAAACTCGAAAATTATTATATTCCTTCTCCCGAGCGCGTATTGTGGGGAGTGAAGAAGGCGATGGAATTCTGATGGACAGATGTATGGTATGAGTTCCCATCTTTCTCCTTCTCCCTCGCGCAAGAGTTTATTGCGCAAAAATTATCATCATGAGTTTGTTCCTCCCGCATTGGTGCATGGGAAGAAAACTGAAAAGCATCACGTGGGACCCATCATGCGCAAGTATGTGGTTGATGCAGCCCGACGCGCAAGGGATCGCAAGCTCAAGGAATTAGTTGGGAAAAAATATCCACGCGATGTAGTGGAAAGCGTACTGGCAAATGAGCGTTTCCTCCAACGCCGGATTGTCACGAGCACCACTCGCATTGCGGCGAAAGTGGCGCTGGATGCGTTTGGAATAAAGGATGCGGCCCTGCGCAAGCGCGTAGTGGATTGGTTGTTGGCCCAGCGCACGCAATTAGAATTATTTCCTAAACGCGCAGAATCTTTGGGTGTGCCGTTTGAGCAGAAAATGGTGGATGCGCTTTCGCGTGTGCACGTGAACGCCGATCGCGACTTTATGCCACTTTTCATGCGTGTCTATAATATCTGCATCGCGGACGTGGAAGATAGTGGCAATGCCGCTCCACGAAAGGGCCGTCTGTCTTGAATGTTTGCCAATGCACCTTTAAATTGCCCAATTCGTTCTTGGAAACATATGCCTTTTGATTTTAAGTTTCCGGATGTGGGAGAAGGCACCACGGAAGGAACGCTCGTGAAGTGGCTCGTGAAGGAAGGCGACACCATCAAGGCTGATCAATCCATTGGGGAGATTGAGACTGACAAGGCGGTAGTGGAAATGCCCGCTCCGCGTGGGGGAGTTATTCTCAAACTCTTTGGGTGACTCCTACTCCTTCGCCAGCAGGAATCCCCATCCCACTCACTGCACCTGCTTCCGCTCCTGTGCAAAAACCACTCCCTGCTGCTACGAATATTTCTTCGAGTGTTCCTGGGAGTGTTTTAGCCACTCCTTCCACGCGTCAATTAGCACGACAGCTAGGGATTGATATTG
The DNA here is from genome assembly GCA_964480125.1 of uncultured archaeon. Taxonomy (GTDB): domain Archaea; phylum Iainarchaeota; class Iainarchaeia; order Iainarchaeales; family VGJJ01; genus VGJJ01. Next base: position 91 of record CAYZNV010000021.1, on the reverse strand, counting down.
CCACAGTGAAAGGAACGGGCCCTGGTGGAAGAATTACGGACGACGCCGTGAAGCGCGCACAATCTCTTGGGGGGAATAATTCCACTAGCAC
>CAYZNV010000020.1:0-13997 GCA_964480125.1 uncultured archaeon | reverse complement strand
GGAGTGTTCTAGCCACTCCTTCCCCGCGTCAATTAGCACGACAGCTAGGGCTTGATATTGCCACAGTGAAAGGAAAGGGCCCTGGTGGAAGCATTACGGACGACGACGTGAAGCGCGCCCAATCTCTTGGGGGGAATAATTCCACTAGCACAAAACCCCTCTCAACTTCTACATTAAATATGGGTGTTTCTTCTCCGAGTGGAATGGGTCCGCGTTCCCTCAATATTCCTTCTCTCGAACCCGGAAAGCCCGCGTGGAAACCCGAGGGGGCAGAGGAGAGAATTCCCATCCGTGGGATTAGGAAAACGATTTCAGATCGCATGGTGAAAAGCATGTTCACTGCGGTACAAGTCACGCACATGGATGAAGTTGATGTAACGGAATTAGTAAAATTGCGTGAGAAAAAGAAAGAAGAGCTGAAGAAAAAAGGGATCTCACTCACGTATCTCGCATTTGTCGCGAAAGCATGCGTTGCTGCGCTCAAGAATCATCCTTGGATGAATGCGTCGATTGATGATTCCACGCAAGAAGCGGTCTACAAAAAATATTATCACATTGGCATTGCCGTTGACACGGAGGATGGGTTGATGGTTGTGGTGGTGCGTGACGCGGACAAGAAATCCATTGTGGAAATCGCCAAAGACATGCAAACGCTCGCCCAACAGGCGCGTGAGCGAAGCGTTGCACCTGAGAATCTCAAAGGCAGCACGTTCACTATTACCAATATCGGCAGCCTCGGAGGAACCTATGCTACTCCCGTCATCAACTGGCCTGAAGTGGGAATTTTAGGATTAGGAAAGATTGCGCAGCGCGCAGTAGTAGTGGATGGAAAAATAATGCCGCGCCACATGATGAGTGTTTCTCTTACATTCGATCATCGCCTCATCGACGGCGCGCAAGCCGTGCGCTTCTGCAATGAAGTGCTGCAACACCTAGAGGATCCGGGGCTGTTCTTGGTGGATGTGGTGTAATTCCATATGACTAAACGAATTCGAGCGGTGTGAGCAAGCATGGTCATGGGCGAAACCACGGAGCACACGGACATTGCCATCGTGGGAAGCGGTCCTGGTGGGTATGTGGCCGCGCTGCGTGCGGGAAAACTTGGGAAGCAAGTCACGCTGATTGAGAAAGACCCCAAAGGGCTTGGGGGGATTTGTTTGCATCATGGATGCATTCCCTCGAAGTCACTCATTCATGCGGCGAATGTTTTCTATGAGTGCACGCACTCCCAAGAGATGGGGATTCATGTTTCAACTGCGAATTTGGATTTTACTCAAACACAAAAATTCAAATCCGATGTGATTGACCAACTCACAAAAGGAATTGAACTATTGCTAAAGAAAGCCGGAGTAGATGTTATTTTTGGAACGGCTGCATTCGAGAAAAGCAATCAACTCCACATTGAGCAAGCCCATGAGACGCTCACACTCACCGCTGACAATATCATTCTGGCCTCGGGCGCGCGCCCAACAGAATTAGTTCAACTTCCATTCAATGGCAACACCGTCATCTCATCAAAAGAAGCCCTTTCGCTGCAAAAAATCCCAAACAGCATGGCCATTGTGGGGGGAGGTTATATTGCCGTGGAACTCGCGCATGTCTATCAGAAATTCGGCGCGCAAGTGACCATGCTCCAGCGCTCTCCATCCATTCTCTCGCAGGCCGACCCGGTGGTTTCGGAGTTAATGAAAAAACAATTGGAACAATTCGGCGTGAAAATCCTCACCAATACTGAAATCGTTTCAGGCACACAATCAAAGAATGGGATAATGCTCTCTACTAAATCCAAAGATGGTTCGCTGAGCCAATTGGATGTGGAAAAAGTCCTCGTCGCGAGCGGTCGCATCCCCAACACGGAGAATTTGGGATTGGAGAATACCAAAATAAAATTGGACGAGCAGGGCTTTGTTCCTGTGAATGAAAAATGTTTTACATCCGATCCAAAAATTTTGGCCATTGGAGACGTGACAGGAAATCCCATGCTGGCGCACCGCGGATTTTACATGGGAAAGATTGCCGCCGAAGTGTGTGCGGGCTTGCCTTCGGCTTACGATGCGCAAGTTGTTCCATCTGTTGTTTACTCCGATCCCGAGATCGCCTATGTGGGGTTGCAAGAGCAAGATGCACTGAAGCAAGGCAGACAAATCCTCACGGGTTTCTTTCCCTTTTCAGCGAATGGTCGTGCGCTGGGGAGTCACCGCCCCACTGGTTTTGTGAAACTCATCGCGGACCCGCTCTCGCACGTGGTGTTGGGGGGGTTGCTTGTGGGTGGTAGGGTTTCCGAGCTCATTTCAGAAGTGGCACTAGCAATTGAAACGGCTTCTCGCCTAGAAGATATTGCAGGAACTATCCATCCTCACCCCACCTACTCCGAGGCCATCGCGGAAGCGGCAGAGAATGCGTTGAAGAAAGGCGTGCACTATTAATGGTCCGCACTCCCTCCAAAATGCACATTTAATAACCCCAATTCCGCGCCTCTTTCATGGAAGAAAAGCAAGCGGCACTACCATTAGTTGGAGGAGTTATCGTAAGCGCCATACTGGGTTTTTTTCTCGCACAGAATTTATTCAACCAACCCACTCCCCCTCTGCCTCCAACGAATATTCCTCCAGGGGAAATTCCTCCATTGATTCCTCCCACGACTCCTCCCACAATTCCTCCTTCCACTGACTCGCGTCAAGGATTGATTGATTCCACTGCTTCTCCTTCAACTCCTGCAGGGCCTGCGTGTCCTTCTTCGACGCAGCGCAATGTCCCCGCGTATGTGGGAAGTGGTGCTGCGATGTCGCTCGCGGCACAAAGTGGATTGGATCAATGCAATGCAGCGCGTTCCGCGTGTGAGGTGCAAAATAATATTCCATGCACCACTACCTACTGCCAATCCATCACTACTCTTTCTTCCACGCAGAAGAAACAGTGTATTTTCAATCTCACGCAGGCGGATTTCGTCGTAGGAGCCAATGGTATTCCTACTAAGCTTGGGGTTGGAAGCTGCACCACCATTCAAACCAGCGGAACAGTAAGCGTGCGCGTCTCTGCTGCGACGCAACCCGATGGATGGACGTGTGGGGCAACATTAAAAACAACCAATTAATGGAATACTTTCTGCTGGAGCTGATGAACTGATGCACAAACGAGATTCTGCTGGTCGAATTGATTTTCCTCAGATGATTTTGATTGGAGTCGTGATTGCAGTCATTGGATTATTCCTCGCAAATAATGCCTTTCTGGTGGTGGGAACGGGCATCTCTCCTCCACGCACAATTTCAGAATTCTGTTATGATTCGGATAATGGTATTTTCCCATATGATGAGGGTGCAGTCATTCACGTCCAGCTGGATCGCCCCATTCAGACGCGTTTACCCAACAGCCAATTAGTGCAATATATCACTTCTGTCTCAGTTGATCTTGATGTTGATTCGATGCCGAGCCAGCACACCATTACGTTCCAGCCCCCTGGTGTTACTGGGAATGCAATTTCTGGAAAATTATCTCTCAGCATTGATTCTGCCACTGGGGCAGCAGACGCTGACGATGTTACCAGTGAATCAACTGGTGTTGATCCAAATGTACAGGACATCCAAGCAGTATTAACTGAAAAATATTGCATTGGGGATCAGTTTATTGGTGAAAAGTTATTCATTGGAAATGACTTCGAGTACGTGCAAGACTCACTCGTGCAATTCCTTCTTGCCCAAGGAGGAAATATCGCCGATCCCGCTGCAAGATTAATTTAACTAGCATTACCGCTGCGCAATCCATTGGGGAAGAGCATATTTTTCTTCCACCAATTCTTCAGCGGCATTCAATTCATCGCTTGTTAGTTCGGATTCGATGAATTCTTTTCCGTGTAAAAATCCTTTCTTGAGCGCAGCATATCCTTCTTCACGCGTGGCAACGCCGAAGTTCTTGATTCCGATGACGCGTTCTTTCACGGATGCAATCATTTTGTCTTTTATTTTTTCATCGGGTACTTTCAAGTACGTGAACATCTTTTCGGGGTCCACATCGAACAATAGCGTACCATGAATGAGTGTGACTCCCTTTCTGCGTGTTTGAGCATTCCCTGAAATCTTTTTACCGCTGACTTGGATGTCATTGATGGGTGCAAATTGCGCGTCGATGTTTAGATGTTTCAATCCTGCAATCATCCATTCGGCCACATGCTGATAGGAAGGAATAATCTCTCGTGGGAAAAATGACTCCGGCGCCACCACGGAATAAGTAAGGCCCCCATGCGCATCTTGGTAGATGCCTCCTCCTCCTGTTCTCCGCCGAACGACATCCACTCCTGCACTTCTACATGCTTGCAGGTTGACTTCTTGCTCAAGAGATTGAAAATATCCAATGATAACGGCGGATGGCTCCCAGTTATAGAAGCGGATAATGGGTGGGCTTTTTCCGCTGGCAACGGCATCAATGCACACATCCTCTAATGCCACATTCATGTAAGCATTCTGCGCATGCGGAGGAATAAAGCGCCATTTTTGCATGGTCATAATGTCAATAGCGCAACACCTCTATAAGAGAATAATCCACTAATGGGGTTTGGCCCTGCGCCGCGTCGATGAGCGCGGGCGAAAGGTCACATTCCCATCCACATCATGCTCTGGCGCAAAATGACCATGGATTTTGATATGAGCGCCACGATTTTCTGTTCTTTTGCGCGCGACCTGCATGCGTTCATACATCTTCTTGGATTCTCTTGTAACAAGCAAGGAGTGAACCCCTTCCATGTCTTGTTTTATGGCATGTGCCCATGTGTAACGATGCAGGCGCGGTCCCAATCCTTTTCCTCCATAATCGGGAGAAACACATGTAATCACACTGTGCATTTGATTGCCGTCCGCGCGGATAAATTGATTCAACCCCACGACCTTTCCATTTTGGACTGCAATCATAAACCTATTTCCAATAGCCCATTCTCCCTGAAAATTTTCAGGAGTAGCGATTTGATTGAGCCTAGGAGCAATGGCAGCGAGATTAAGCCATCGAGACGATTCAGGAGTGCGAGGCAGTCGTGCAGCCTCAATCATTTTCTTGAGCATCAACCGCGCAAATCCAATGACTGCGCGTTGTTCGCGCTGCGTTTTGACCATTTTGTATTGGATGGGCATCTTCGCGATGCGCCGATCAATAATCGAGGTCATCCCCATCATCCTTTGGCACAACGGCTTCGTGAATGAGGTTCGCGAGCGTGCGCGTGTCGACTCCGATCAATTGTGCCGAGCGCATCGCAAGAGCGCGATCCATTTTTTCTTTTAATTTTTCGACTTCCATATCCCGTGAAAAGTTCACCAGCGCCGCTTCCAAATCCCCCACGCTTTCTTCCGGGTGCAGGAAAAAATCTCCAGTAATGCGTACACGCTGCACGGCATATTCTCCATATTCCACCTGCAATCGGATGAGCTTTCCCCCAGGGGTCTTGTGCGTGAGATTAAGTTGCATACTATCTCTTTCTTGGAATGGTTTTATTTGCTTTCCTACGTGCGAAATGAATGACGGAACGCGTGTAAGTGGGGCTTATTTCTGGCATAGGTTCAAATTCAAATCGCAAATCATTTCGATGGGGAAATTCTGTTCCAAGTTTTCTGAAAAATCGATTACTTGCAATAGTGTCCAATCCGCTATGCAATTCAGTAAAGTTATTCTTACGCGCAATTCCAATGAGATGTAAAATGAGTTTCTTTCCTATTTTTTTACGCTGATAGTCCGGATGCACGGCAATAAAGCGGTTGTATAATTTTCCTTTTCGTAAATCAATCTGATCCACCCCTACGACATCGTGCGGAGTAGTGGCCAACAATAGGTGTGTTCCACTACGCAATTGCTCGATGATTTTTGCAGGAGACATCAATTGCCTTGCACAGGGCTCGACAGATGCAAATTCAGGACTTGCTGGTGCTAATTCCACCAGTAATCGAGAAAATTGTGCGAGCTGTCTGATAAGGCGAGGATTTTCTTTCACCTCGTGGAGGAGTGTATCGCGCGTGAGCCAGCGATAGGTAACGGGTTCAGAACTCACAACATTCACCTTTTACGTCTTCGGAGTAAAGAAAATATTCTTACTTTAACGGATGGTATGCCATTTTTTTTCTTGGGGTATTTGATGATAACTTTTTCTGTAATCCCTTGCTTGGGCATCTTTCCAACGCGCACACGCGGATTACATTGCATGCGTTCATACATTTTTTGGGATGCGGCCGCTGCGAGGTTGGCCTCATATATCCCGTAGCCATACTTGCGTCCAAATCCTTGGATCGCTCGATGGAGTTTTTCTCCGATGCGTTGACGTTGCATTTCGGGGTTGACGCACGTGAACTGCCCCACGAGTTTTTTCTTTCCCTCTTCTTTGAATTGCGCGACCCCAACGACTTGATCTTTTTCCCCTTCGCGCCGGGCAGGGAGAACCGCAAGCACAAAATGATGACCGTCTCCGAGATAGCGCGTGATGCGCCACTCATCCCGTAATTCCCGCAAGAAGGACTCGACTTTTTCGATTCCGAGCCAGGATTGATCGGATTGATCCAGTGTTCGATGCTCCCGCGCTTGCTCGGTCCGACTCTCGACTTGTTCAAATCTCCGCAGCATTTCTGTCACGAAAAGGGTCAGATCATGACGGAGCGCTTCAGGTGCACGCCCATGGCGCAGCGAGAGCCAGCGCAGCGCGACATGACTGGATGGCGTGCGGTGATGGAGTGGAATGGTCTCGCTCATGACACGAAAAGGGGTTCACGTGCAATAAAAACGATGATGGTGGATTTACTCAATTTTTTTCAATTGCAGAGTCTTGCTGCGCAGGGGAACGAATTCATAGAGGCTGCCCTCAATCTCGTGTTTGATGATTTTTCCCCTGAACTTGGCCATTTTCACGAGTTTTTGTGAGAAACTGTCTCCCACGGGAGCGATGATGTGTCCTTTTTCCTTGAGTTGCTTGAATAATTTTGGAGGGACAAATGGGGTGGCGGCGGAAACCAATATGCGGTCAAATGGGGCTTCTTTCTCCAATCCGAGCGCTCCATCTCCTGCACTGATTTTAACGTTCTTCAATCGCAATTCCTTTATTTTTTGCCTGGAGAATTCCACGAGTTTTGTGTCCAATTCGATTCCGAACACTTTTCCTTTTCCCCCGACGCGATGCGATAATAGCGCAAGGACATACCCGCATCCGCTGCCAACTTCCAATACCTTCATGCCTTCTTCTACTTGCAATAACTCAAGCATATGCGCAATCGTAGTGGGTTGGGAGATGGTTTGTCCTCCCATCGTAGGAAGTGCCGTGTCCTCGTACGCATGCAGGTGGTAGTGTTCTGAAATGAATATTTCCCTAGGCACTTCCAAGAAAGCACGCGCCAAAAGAGAAGAGCGCAGCGCTTGGGTTTGTTGTAAGTAAGCCACCAGCCCATTGCGCAAGCGGACATATTCTTCGCTGGTGGGATTGATATCTCGATTATTCATGGGATTATTTTTTCGTGGCATGTTTTTTTTCTCGTAGTGCTTTCATGATGTCTTCGACCGAAGAAAAGGTAGAGAGTTCTTCCTCATGCATTACTGGGATATTTTCCACATGCAAATGTTTGCTTTTTTTGGTGATGATCATTCCGGGCTGATGCACAATGGATTGTGTTTTCGATAGTAAAAAGGCCTTGCGCTTGAGAGTAGAATCATTTTCGCTCTGGGAAATCAATAGGGGTTTTTCTTTTCCCGCGGCAGTCAATGGGGCATGTGCGAAAACGGAGAGTTTCAATCCCAGTTCATGCAGCTGTTCTAATGCCGAATTATAGGGGATTTCGACCTTGTCCTCGAGCTTTTGAGGCACTTCCGGCAACTCGAACACATTGATTCCTTGGATGATTTTCGTATGGAGTATTTTCTCGAGCTTTTCTGCGACTTCCATACTGGCAGGAGCGCCTTTCTCATAGCGGTGCAAACTTTCAAGTGAGATGTGTGCTTTCTCGGAGAGTTCTTTGAGTGTCATCTCCAATGATTCTCTTTCTTCGCGCAATTTCTGCGCATCCAACACCGCAACGCTCTTTCCTTTGAATGATTTTTCCATGGGAAGGTGTTGATCCAATAACAGTGCAAATCCCTGCAGTGAGAGCACTGGCAAATCATACCGCTCATACAATACCGATGCCTGCAATTCCTGGGCTTTGCTTCTTTCTCCAATGATGAGGGGAGATGCATTGAATGCGTGCGCGAGCTTATGTAATTCCTGCGCGTGTTCGGGACGAAGGGCATCAATGTTCGTGAGTACTTTCAATATCAACACGAGCCCTTGCTTGCGCGCGATGATGTCAAAGCAACTATTCATGTCCACAAAGGACTTCGTATCAAACCCGCGCTGGGCTAATGCGAGGATGACTTCTTCATAGAGCTTTTCGCGGAGCATATCATTCACTCGGTCTAAATGAGAATAAAAAGGCCTGTTGATTTCAGAGCAGGATAAGGGATATCTGTGCCACTAACGCAATGAGCATGCCCTTTTTCATCAGCGATGCGGCTTTTCCCGAGTCCATTCCAATTCTCATCCATGCTTGTAAAAACGAAGAATTGGCGATGGTGGCAACCGCCACATATCCCGTTCCCGCGCCCAAAAAGAGCGCAGGAAGATAGCTTGCAGCGGCTCCTGCGAGGAGAATGATTCCCACGATGATCTCCACATTCTTGTTGTTGGTAATCAGTGGTAGCGTTAATTTGTTTCCTCGATCCATTTCTTTATCCTCAACATCCTTGATGATTTCTCTTGCCCAATTGGCGAAGAAAGGCGCGAGGGAAACAGCTAACACCAATGGCGTAATCGCGAGCGCGCTCGCGCCAAAGATGTAGGTGAATCCCACTCCTAATGCAACAACAATGTTCCCCAGAAACTTGAATCGCTGCATGAATGCGGAATAGATAATCAACAAGAATGAGAAGAAAATGGCAATGGGGAATGTGAGCTGTGTGGGACTGTTAACAAATAATGCAAAGATATTCCCGAGCACAAAAAGGGCACTCGCGAAGAGGAATGCGTTTTTTGGGGAAATTTTTCCGCTGGGAATAGGCCGTGTTTTCTTTTGCTTGGCATCCACATCGCGATCAAAAAAATCATTGATGGCTTGTCCGCCGGAAATAATGAAAATAATCGCAAGCAAAACAAAAAGCAAATTGCTCGTGAAAAGAGTGGAAAAAGAAAATGGTAGATCGGCTAGTGCATAACCGATCAGCGTTCCAATCGCAGCCATTCCCGCATTGAGCGGGCGGCATAATTGGATGTAGGCTTTGAACGTCGATGAAGACGCAGCACGCATGCGATGTTACGCCTTCGTGATCTTGCGTTTCTTCTTCAAGCGCAGTCGCGTGGATCCGCAGTTGCGGCAGATCGTGGGTTTCTTGCCTTCGCTTCCGCGGTTGCGGTTATTGCAGCGCATGCAGATATACATGTTCGCGAATGTTCGCTTTTCTGCTTCAGGGGATTTGGCCATAATGATTCTCCAATACACAAAAAACCATGGGAGTGTTTAAAAAGAAACCTCGGAAGCACGGTAAAAATGAGCGGGTATATGTGACCACTATTCGATTGCTACTGCTCCAACCATGGATGGTTTGGGCTTGTCTTTGCACAATACCCCGCGCTGGCAGCTCATGCATTTGCCATCGGGTCGTGTGGTAGTATACGGAGTGGCATCGCACGCCGAAGGGCATTCAGGTGCATCCCCTGCCATGCCGCACGCGATGATTTTGTAATTTTCCGCATTGCCCTGGACTTTAGTGCATTCGGAAGGGCACGTGGGATTTTCTTGCGTCCCTCCAGCAACACCATAACTCGCGCCGCATTTGCAATACCAACTATCCACGCACGCTTTTCCTTCGTTGTATTTGTCCCCGAAGCAGCCGAGTGATAAATCAGAAACAGCAGGAGAAGATTTTGCGCTGACTCCTGAAAAAGAAGCGACAATGAAAAAGATGATAGCAAAAACCAATAGCAAATTTTTGTGCATGCCCATCTTTCTATTTTTTTCTTATTAAGACTTCTGCCACGAAAACCGTTCATGAAATAACAAGTAACTCTATCTCCCGCCTGCGAGGAACATTTTGGCGAATGACGGTGCGAAGAAGAATAGATTGATGATGATTAAAACAAAATACAATCCCATCAATATCCCCACGAGGATGAGTTTCACAATCGCGGCTTTCCAGAACTCAAATCCATTGGCGACCGAAACGGCAAGTACTGCGAGATAGACAAAATAAATCCAAACCACTAACGAAATAATCCCAAAAATCATTCCGCTCCCCATATATTGGAAATAAAGAGACACGGCACTCACAATCGTTGAAATGATTGCGATGGGGCCCAAATACGTCGCAATCAATTGGACCATTTGGATTCCGGTTGCTTTTCCTCCAAAGATTCGTGAGACCCACCTATCCAGCAGCCCTCCAATCCCTCCAGCTAAGAGGAATGCAATGGGCATAATGACAATCCACGCTCCCTCCAGTACAATCAAGCTCCCATCAATCGGGCGTAATGATCGTGGATAAAAAATCAGCACGCGCATGAGTATCCCAAGAAATCCCACGATTGCGCCGCTCCAAAGCAATTTTTTTGCCGCGCCTCCAAGCGTTGCACTTTTTAGTTCTCTACCAAATGTTTCTCGGGGGAATTTGATGACAGCAAAATAGCCACCTAATCTTATTTTGGATTCTTTATTGAACAGAAATACGACGATCCATGCGAATATACCTATCAAGAGAAAGTCAATCAACAAGTTAGTGGTGTTGAGTTCAGGCGCGGGAGGACCGGAAGGATAATATCCAAATCCCGAAGCGAGTGTGTAGAAACTAAGTGGACACCCAATAGTAAGAGGCCCATCAACAGGACGCGAATCTGTTTGGCAAACAAAGTAAGAACCCAGAAAAAATAATGCCCATACTGCAATCAGCACAATCCAATAATTTTTCATACCCTACGCAGATTTCTTTTGTATTTAATCGTTCTGAAGAAAAATAAAGTGCCCCCAACGGGATTTGAACCCGTGTCAAAGGCTTGAAAGGCCTCTGTGCTTGACCGGACTGCACCATAGGGGCAGAACCCTTTAGGAAAGAGTTCATCCAAATGCCCGATGAATCGGGCCGAACCTTTCCAAAAATGATTCAATGAAAACGCCCCTTGCGGGGCGATTAGTCCTATGTTATTTTGAATCAGCAAATCTTTATAAAAGAGCAAAATGAACTCATTGCATGGTTCGAGTTGGAAGAAACAGTTCAGTCCAAAGGGCTGCTACGCAGGGGCTGAAAACAGTTCCCCTGGCCGGACGGCCACCACGCAAGAATGCACAGGGCCCAAAGCCGGATCCCCACGCGGTGCGCGCGGCGCAAGCGAAAGCGCATACAGAAGCCATGCAACGAATCACTTCCATTCGGGCGCGTGCGGGTCCCCTGAATCCAGTACAAAAAGGGTTATTCGAACGTTACCTAGGGGATTTACTGAGCGCCACAACCCCTGCCCAAGTGAATTTGATTACTTCCCGCTTACCCAAATTGAACATTCCTGAGCAAGCACGGAGGATACTAGATGAGATTACCTCCAGTCACCGCACCATAATCTCCCAAAAGTGATTATTATTCCTCGCCGCAAGACCTCAAAACCACGATTGCGAAAAATGCCTTCGGCGGTCAACCGTGCGAAAAAAATCTCACGGGAAGAATTCCAACGCGCTCGGAGAAAGAAAGCCATTGAATCCCCTCCCAATCCGGAATTGTTGGCCGCCCAGCATCGTGCGATTGCGGGAATGAATAAGCAAGAACGTGCCATTTTTGATGGAGCAGTATCCAAAATCAAATCCTTGACCAAAGACACGCCTCCCCTCGTAGTGGGGCAGCTCATGCAAGAATCCATGCACTGGGCGCTTCCCCCACTGGTAAAAGTCTATTTGGCGCGCGAATTCTCTCAAAGAATCCAGTCGATCGGATGGTGAACCGAGAGTCTCTTTTATAAATCCATTCAGGGCTTTTTGGTGGTATATTGGTGATTTTTTTGGGTACCAGACACAAAGACACATCGCGTTTCAAAAAGACTCACGCTCGTCAGCGCTGGAAATGGAAAAAGAAAAAGATGCGCCGCGAGCGAAGAAAGAAACGCTATCTCCGACAGCGCGCTCGACAGTAATGCACCGTGTTTCGACCGCGCCGGTTCCTTCCGGCGGGACCGGTTTTGATGAACCCTTTTTCAAAAAATGAAAGCATTAGTTGTGTTTTCTTGGAGTGAGTTTTTTTCGGATGGCCACTCCCACGCGCTTCAGATAAAGGCGTGTTTTTCCTTTCCAAGTATAGGGGTCACGCGCCTCGACGCGCTGCATGGCTGTTTTCCCACGCGGCGTTGCAATGATTACTTTTCCTCGGTGCTTGAGAGTATCTCTTCCAATTTTCCAGCGCAGCATATCCAGCACGTGCTGCATGGAATAGGAAAAATCCGTTCCGCGTGATTGGATTTGTGCACGACGCGCTTCGCTGATGTTGTTACGGGGAATCCAAGAGTCACGCTCATGTTGTACGCGCGTGATAGTGGGAAATTGTTGTTGGATGTGCTGCAGCGCATACAACTCCAACAATTGCGCAATCCCTTTGCGAGTGAAAAAACGTTGACTGGTTTTTGGGATCCGATCAAAAGGAAAATAGCTCAACCATTCAGCGGTGTTACGGCTAATGCGCGAGAGGCTGAAAGTCCCTAATGCGGTTCCGGGGATCACTTTTCCTGCAGAAATAGCGGCGCGGATTTCGGGGTTGGTGATGAATCTTCCAGAGGTGGATTGCTTCCCGCGGGCTTGCCCTTCATGTTCCACGCGAAGGGTCATGTGGTAAATGTTTCCTTCTCCCCATGCAGTGGAGGCAGCCCCGGGTTTTTCCTCTGTGCTTCCCGGCACGTGAGTCACTCCATCGAATTGAATCCAAATCCCTATTTTGGGGTTTTTGAGCTTAGGAGAGGGGGTTTGAGTCATAGGAATGGGATTTCATGGAACGAAAGAGCATACGTAGACGCTATTCTCTTGGAGTCCCGCATCCACATTTAAAAATCTTCCCCAGCGCTAATTCAGTTACCTCAAGCCCTTTCCAGGTTTTGAGTGTTTCAACGCATAATACCCCATTTGGTTGGTATTACACGCGTTCGCAGCTTGATGCTGTATATTTTCGACTCCTCTGAACCTGTTTATGGTTCAAATCACGCGTTTCCATTTTGGAAATCGCAAGGGAAATGAGACTCCAAACCAGCGAAAGCCTTGGGGTTGAGGAAGGTTGAAAGAGAGATTCAAGTTCATGCTCTGATTCTTGCGCAAGCAAGGAAAAGAAAGTGATAAATTAGCGTGAACGTCAATTTCGAAAACTTTTGAGGAAAAATTCGATCAAAAGAATGATTCCAAAAAGAGTGTAAGTTTTTTCCCAAATATTTGTGTAGTGATGCTAGAGAGGATGTTTTGCAAAGCGGTAAACTTTTAGAAAGCGTCTCAAAAACGATTTCAAAAAAGAACAATTGCAATTCTGGATTACTATTTTGTATTGCGAAGCTCAACGAAGTTTTTTCGGGGGGTTTTTTGCGAAGCAAAAAAGTCCCATTCCAGCTGATCCTGCTGGCGGATACTGCTATCGAACTTCCACTTAGACATGCAAGTCCATGGATGCGGCTACGCGCGTCCTTGGCGTACGGCTCAGTAACACGTCGTCAATCTACCGTAGTGAGGTGTTAATCCCGAGAAATTGGGGCTAATACACCGTAGTCCTTCGAATCTGGAACGATTGAAGGATGAGAGGATGCACCCGCATGCTGGGTGTAATCGCACTTCGATGAGACGGCGGCCGATTAGGTAGTTGGCGGGGTAACGGCCCACCAAGCCCGCGATCGGTACGGGCCTTGAAAGAGGTAGCCCGGAGAAGGGAACTGAGATAAGGTCCCTAGCCCTACGGGGTGCAGCAGTTAGGAAACCTTTACAATGCGCGCAAGCGTGATAGGGGTAGTT
>CAYZNV010000019.1:0-14282 GCA_964480125.1 uncultured archaeon | reverse complement strand
GTTGTACTGGATGGTTAAGGCCTCGCCAGAGGCTTTTTAGAAAAAAGCCTGCAAAAAAGTGGCACAGCCAGAGGCTTTATCCGCTTCCGATCGGATGGGCCGGAATCCAGGTTCCATTGGAATGAAACCTGTCTACTTTTGATGAACCTTTTAGAAAAAAGCCACTACTTCTTTTTCTTTTTCTTGGCGCGTTCCAAGAAGACTCTGATTGCAAAATAAGCCCAGGGTCCTGCAAGTGAAATAAGTTGTGCTACTAACCCGATGGAAAATAATCCATTTCTTCCCGTGGCTAGCCCATATGCCATTAGCCCTGAAGCCGCTACTCCTAAAATCCATCCTCCCACGAGTACCGCTGCTATCTCTCGAGAGGCAAGGCCGTGCTTCTCCATTTCTTGAATCGTGTGGCGCATTCCCTCAATGGGGTTTAGGTGGAAATGTGGTTTGGAGGAATGGGGTTTCGAATGGGGCATCAACGAAAAGAAATGGCTCGGACCACTTAAAGGAAACGGGAAAAAAATAATTACCATTTTTGGATAGCCCATTTTTTTTCTAATTTTTTTTCTGAAAATATTTTTAGAAAAAAATTTCAGGCTCACGCTTAAATACTTGAATCATTACATTACAATCGATTTTTTCACATCCGTTTTTTTCAAAAAAAGGGACGAAAAAATCACGCTTGAAAACGTTGGACGCTCACTTCCGGTTTTTTGGGAATTCAATTCCCAGGGGCTTTGAAGGAGTTTCAGCGTCTCATGATTAACACCCAAAAAGGAGGAAAAAAACCATGGCCGCTGCCCGTAGAGCTGCATCTTCTTCAAGAAGCTCCGCAAAGAAATCCCGCCGACACTAATTTGGTCTGCTAGGACTCCTCTCAATCGTTTCCAATCCACTTTCCATGGGGTGGATTGGAATTTACTTTTTATTCTCTTTTTTTCCTCCCTATCGATTTGCTTAAAATCCCCCAAACTCTTTCTCTGGACATGCTTTCCGAGGAATACATTGATGGGTTCATCGCCAAATACCTCAAACCCAATCAAGTGGTGTCCATTGGTACTAACTCCTTAGGGGAAACATTCCTCAAAAAATTGGGCCTACTGAATGAACGCAACCGCATGCAGCTGCAAATCATCCCTACTTCCAGCTCCCAAATCCCCCTATGCCAGCAATTCCATTTGCCCATTGCGAATTTGAATGAGCAAGAAGTGGATATTGCCATTGAGTTCGTGGATGAAGGGGATGAAGACTTCAATTTTTTGAAACGAACCACTACCTCCTTAGTGCGCGATAAGATGATTGCCCAGTCAGCGGGAGAAGTCATTGCTATTCTCCCCGAGCAAGGATGGAAAAGCAAGCTCTCCGGAAAATGTGTGTTCGAAATCTCTTCATTTGGGTGGAAACGCACCCTATTGCAACTCGAGCGCGTGGGTAAAGTAGATTATTCATTATATCCCAACGAAAACGCACTCAAAAAAACCGAAAGCGGACACTATTTGGTGGAATTGGAATTGGACGATGGGTTGATGCTCGAAGAATTGGATTCTCTCGCGCGGAGCATTCCGGGTGTGCTGGAAACAGGCATCTTTCTGGGCATGGCGGATCGCCTCTTCATCGTGGGAGAAGAAAAGATCCAGGTCAAATCGCGCATGGACTATGAGAAATGAGGCCTTGTGCATGGAATTATCTCTTACTCCCAAATGGATTTTCTTCGGGCTCGTTATTGTTGCAGTCGCGTTCGAAGTGGTCGCGGATGTGCTTTTCAGGAAATGGGCCATCGAGAACAAGACCCTATTATTGGGTGCGGGGCTCATCCTTTACTTCATCGGCACCCTCTTTTGGGCATTTTCCCTGAAGCACGAGACGCTGAGTAAATCTATTGTGGTATTCACGCTGCTCAATCTCATTGCCGGAGTGGCGGTGGGATTACTTTATTTCAAGGAAGAACTCTCTTTATTCCAGAAAGCAGGGATTGGATTGGGATTCTTGAGCGTCGCGCTGATTGAATGGGAAGGGTGAAAGGGTTATGCCGGTCTACGGAAAAGGGCGCGTGGGGAGATATCGACCCGAACAACTCGAAAAAAAGGGATTTGGCAAAGTTATTTTTAGGGCTCCAGGGGAAAGGCGCACGCGTCTTCGTCCAGAAGAATGGGAGTGGAAACAATTCTCGTCTCCGCTCGGTAGAGTATCGCAAAATTTGGGAGTTAATCTTCCCACTTGGATCCACGCACGCTTTGAGCAAAAGAAAAAGCCACTCACGGTCATGGATTGGGGTTGCGGCGATGGAAGGACTATTGAGAAATTGGCCCAACGTTTCCCGAACGAAGTGCATGCGTATGGATACGACCATCATTCCCGAGAAAAATGGATTTCCAATCCGCATGTGAAATTTATCCACCAAGATCCTGAACGTATGCTACGCTACATGAAAGATGGCAGCATGGACCTCATTTACTCCCATTATGGTCTGACGCATTACCTGAGTGGTTTTACCAGTGGAATTATGTGGAGAGAACAGCGTGCCTACCTTATTGCACTTGCAGAAAAACTTGCTCCAAGAGGGATGATCATCTTCAACATCGATCCCACTCAAACGGGGGAAATCATGCCTAATATTTCTCTATTGAAACAACTGCTGCCGAGATATGCGGTCACCTATCGTATCCACCATTCGGGTTCCCGCCCCTACTATGTGCTTCGGATTACGCGCCACGAATAATCGATTTATAAGGCTTCAGAAGCCGTTTTTCCAGTAGTGGTCTACTATGGGTTCGCAGAACCCATTATCGTAGTCCCTCGCAGTGGCCAGCCGAAACTGGCCTGTCTCAGTAGCTCAGCCTGGCTAGAGCGCCGGATTCATAACCCGGAGGTCGGGAGTTCAAATCTCCCCTGAGACAATACAGTTCCGGCTGTATGGTGCGGAATTGAGGTATTGCGCTGCAATACCTCGCCAGTTTCTCTTTTTGACTGGGCGTCTACTTTTTCTCTTTCCTAAAGAGAAAAAGGAGTGCGTTCGCAAATCTCCCCTGAGATAATGCGCTTCCGATTGACTGTCATGAGAATGAACATCGATTGCGCACACCCCAATATCCGATTGGATACCAAAAATCGCGAACGCAAACAAATATATGTTCGGATTGCTTCTCGTGGGCATAGGAGGCTATTCTTTATGCCAAGTCCATTAATCGGAGCCCATGCATTCTTGGGAGAATTCGCCGTGTTTGCATTCTTGTGGGTGTTTGTTGAATTGTTCAATCCAAAACCCGAATCAATTGCGCGCGTACAAAAAATCGCCACCATTGGAGTAGTATTATTGGTGTTGAGTTGGGTCGTGGGAGGATATTATTATCTCACCACTTACGGGGCGGAAGTCAAACCCCTCATCAAAGCAGGTCCACAGCCCTGGGCTCATAATGTATTCACAGAAGTCAAAGAACATGTGTTTTTGTTGTTGCCATTTTTGGGGCTAATGACTCTGCAGCTCATCCGCTTTTTCAGTGGAAGCATTGCAAAAGAACGAAGAGTCCGCGTGGCCATTCAGGTATTGGCGCTGCTCGTAGTGTTAATCGGATTGTCCATGGCTGGAATGGGATACATTATTTCCACGGGCGCACGCGCTGCATTGGAAGCGGGGGTAACGGTATGAATGGAAAAGAAATCCACGCAATGGAGAAAGCCAGCATCGCCGCGTTCGCTTTCATTGTGGTGTCTACCATTTGGTCAGAGTTATCCGCTGGGTTCAAAGCATTCCTCGCGGGGATGACTGGACATCATTGGACAAGCAAAAGCGTTTTGGCAATAGTAGTATTTGCGTTGGTGTATTATTATTTCTCCACGCGCAAGGGAAATCCCAATATGCATGTGGACGCAATGCGCACAGCAAAGCATGTGGCGTTAGCGGCAGTGGGCGCAGGGATACTGATATTCGTATTTTATTTATGGGAAGTGACCAAGGGGTGAAAACAAAATGAAACTGGCATTCGAACAAAAAATGATGGGCCTCGCGCGCATCGGACTAGGATGGACGTTCCTCTGGGCGTTCATGGACAAACTATGGGGCTTGGGTTTCACTACTCTCCCAGAAAAATCCTGGCTCGCAGGTGCCTCTCCCACGATGGGATTCCTCAAATTTGCAACGGCAGGGCCTCTTTCTGGGATATTTTCCTCGCTCGCAGGACAAGCATGGGTGGATTGGCTGTTCATGCTGGGACTGCTCGGATTGGGTGTCGCTCTCCTATTGGGGATCGGCATGCGCATTGCGGGTTATGCGGGTGCACTGCTGATGGTGCTGATGTACTTGGCATCTATTCCATTCTATCAAACCCCTGCGGCTCACAATCCATTCGTGGATGAGCATCTCATTTATGCCGCTATATTGCTCGCATTCACGCGCATTAAAGTAGGACGCTGGTGGGGCTTTGCGGAAAAATGGAGCAAGACCGCGATAGTGAAAGCCAATCCCATATTGGAATGAAGGAAAAAACTCCTTCATTCTACTTTATTTTTTTAATTTTTTTCACTTTTTTTTTCTTTTTCCTCTAAAAAACTCATTGCATGGGAAGCGGGTTTTCTATTCCGATGAAAGGGAGTTCTTCCACCGGAATGAAACCAAAACGCCGCATTTCATCGAGTTGGGAATTAAATTTTTCTTGGGCTTTTTCTTTTCCAATAAATCGCTGCAAACACACTTCATCTTTTTCCTCGCTCAAATCATCCGCGACTTGAAAGGCCAACCCATATGTTTTGGCGAACTCCACTGCGGCTAGGGGGGTGTTGCCGCTGAACTCCAATGGAATGCGCGCGCATAACCCAAATAATTCTGCTGTCTTTCCTTGGGCATATCTCCAATAGGCCTCTTCACTATTCACGCGCCCTTGTGTTTCCATGAGCTGTGCGGTCGTCATCGCCTTCACTGTCTGGATGGCCATGCGCGTGAAAGAGGAAGGGTATTTCTTTTGCGCCAATAATTCGAGCGCGGCAAGAAAAAGATAATCCCCATATAGGATGCCCTGCTCCAACCCATAGCGAGAAGGGACATTAATTTTTCCCCTGCGCGTGGTGTCGTGATCCACAATATCGTCATGCACCAACGAGGCCGCGTGGATGAGCTCGATTGCCGTGGCGGCATCCCACAAAGGAGAAGGATCTATCCCTAATTCCATGCACGTGCGCTGCAACAACCACGGGCGCGCGTGCTTTCCTCCAGTGAAGGCCGTTGCAAGAACCGAATGATGCTCAGCCGGAATCACGCGCGCCGCAATCTCTCCCAAGAAAGAAAAATCACTTTTCATAGGAATGCGCCCGCGAGAAATGATAGCGTCAATAAAATTCCAAAGATGAAATTCAGCGTAATCATGGATGCATTGGCCGGAATCAATTCCAGGATGGCCTCATAATTTTTCTGCGCGTGCGAAATGGTATTCCACGCGATGGGGAGTGAAAGGAATACGACTGCGCCCCATGCAGGAATTAATCCCGCGATGATTGCCCCAGCGATGCAGGCGTATGCCAATACAATCCCACCCACTAACACCTTCACACTGCGCTTTTTTCCAAGAGAATTGACGATGTTCCATTTTCGCGCTTGGGTATCAGCCTCGAAGTCAGGAAACTCATTCAAGAAAAGCACACCCGCGATAAGAAGTCCAATCGGAATCGAAATGAGCAGGGGAACCCAATCGAATGCGTGGGTCTGCACGATGTAGCTTCCAACCACTACTAATGGACCGAAACCAATCCCCACAAACAACTCCCCTAACCTGCGATAGCTCGCAGCAAAAGGGGGGGCGCTGTAGAAGAAACCAATCGCCATGCCGATGAGGCCGATGAAGAGGATTTTGTTGTTGGGGATAAGAGAGTTGATGTATAGCCCAATTATTGCCCCCGCGAGCAAGAAAAAAATAAACGCATATTTGATGTGCGCCGCAGGAATTATTCCATCTTGGATGACACGGCTGCCTCCGCTGAAGGGAGTGGGATTCTGATTCAGCGCATCATTTCCCGAGCGATGATCATAGTAATCATTGGCCAGATTCACCCCTGCGTGGATGCACAACATCCCCAACACAGTCCAAAAGAAAGGCCAGAAAGAAAATATTCCTGTGTGCTGGAACGCAATGGCCGTCCCCAAAAAAACAGGAATCAACGTCGCCGAAAAGAAAGGAGCGCGCAGGGCTTGGATCCATTTTCCGATCCAAGAAGAAGTGGGCAATGACGCGACTTCGCGCGTTACTCCCATCAATCCCACAATCTGATTTTGTGAATCCTTGATTTGGGTTACGATGATGTGCCCGGGAAATTCTTCTCCATTCTTGCGGATGAGCGGGATGATGGCGTCGTATTTGCCTTTCTGCAAAGCGGTGCGGAATAACTCTGGAAGGATACGTGCATAATTCTTTTGTGGATGAAAGTGGCGCACGTGCATGCCAATGGCTTCTTTTTCGGTGTATCCAAAGACATTCTCGGCGCCCGGATTGAACCCTACCACATTCCCATCCATGTCTGCGACAATCACGGATTTGTTTTTTTCGCTGCTCAGCGTGTGCTGTTGTTCAGGTGTCAAAAAAGGTAAAGGGTTGGTCTTCATGCTCAAAACAACTCCCTGCGCTCCTCATAATCCTTTTGGGGGCAGTTTACCATTGTATAGCTTTGGATTATATACCAAAAACACATTCCATTGCACATGAAATCAAAAAAAACCATTTTTGCTTCGCCTGCTTCATCAAAACCTGCTTCGAAGTCCATGTTCTGGCTCAAGCTGATTGTGGTATTTTCTCTCATCGCTATCTTCGCGGACGCCATGCTGACTTACAACAAGCTCACTGACTCTGCCGTTGGATGCCCTGCAGGAGGGGGATGCGACATCGTGAAGGGAAGCATCTACTCCGAGTTCTTCGGCATTCCGGTTTCATTATTCGGAATGGGCGCGTTCATTGCTTTCTTGGTGTTGGCTTTTTTGGTGTGGCATAAGGACATTCCATCCGTCCTCGCATTTGATTGGATTCTCATCATCGGTGGAATAGGCCTGCTGATCGCGTTGTATTTCGTTTACATTATGCTCTTCGTGTTGGAGGCCATCTGCAATTGGTGTTTCCTCTCGCATTTCATGTTATTGTTCGTGTTCCTCGCGGCCTATCGCGGGAGAAAAGAATCAAAGGAATGATTGGTGGAGGAATGATGGAGTATGCAGACAAAACTATTCATGCTATTGGGAATTCTTCTCGTCATCGTGCTGGCGGGATGCACTCAATCCAGTGTGCCACCCGGAAAATACACTCAATTCGCGCAATGCCTTACTGAAAAAGGAGTCGTAGAGTATGGCGCATTCTGGTGCCAACACTGCGCCAAAGTCAAAGCAAATTTTGGGGATGCGTTTCAATATGTGAATTACGTGGAATGCGATCCTAAGGGAACCAATGCCCAACCCCAGTTGTGCATCGAGAAGAACATCGAGGCCTACGCGACATTCATCTTCCCCGATGGCACGCGCTTGGTGGGAGAACCCTCTATGGAAGAACTATCCTTGAAGTCCGGCTGCGCATTGCCAGGAGTGTAATGGGATGATTTCGGTCGAGAGCCTGACATTACCCATTGTCGTGGGTGCTGCTATCGTGGATTCCATCAATCCTTGTGCGATTGGCGTGCTCCTGTTGTTAGTAGCTTCGCTCATGCAATTCGTCCACGACAAAAAGCGCATGCTCACGATCGGACTCATCTATGTCACGGTCGTTTTTCTGACTTATCTGCTTGCTGGATTAGGACTCATTTGGTTCCAGTCCTTCTTGATCCAATTGGGTGTTTCCCTCTATGTGGGAGTATTCATCGGACTCATTTCCATCTTCTTCGGAATCGTCGAAATTAAGGATTTCTTTTTTTATGGAAAAGGATTTTCACTGCAGATCCCGCCCAAGTACGCAGAGGAAATAAAACAAAAAGTAAAGAAAGTCTCCGTGCCCGGGGCCATCTTCCTCGGGGCGATGGTGGCGATTGTGGAACTGCCCTGCACTGGGGGGCCTTACCTCGCGATTACTGCGTTGTTGGCTCAACAATTTGATTTGACGGCCGTGTTCTATCTCGCTATTTATAATTTCATCTTCGTCTTGCCGCTCATCATCATCTTGCTGCTATCCTACTTCGGTATTTCCACGAAGCGCATGAAGGCGTGGAAGCAATCCAAGCGAAAATGGATGCGATTGGCCGTGGGAATATTGCTGGTGTTGCTGGGACTGCTCATCATTGGATTCTATCTCAACTGGTTCTAACACTTACAATGAGCCAGGATTTCTCTCCATCACTTGCAGGGACCCCATTTGTGCAGGTCATGCGCAGGAGTGGGGCATGCTGAATGGCTCCTCCAAAAAGAAGGACAACCCGCTTTTGGGGCTTTGGCTTCTCCAAGAAAATCCTTTTCAGGAGGCAAACGAAAATCCGCAGGGAGTTTTTCGGGAAGCAACGCATACAACGTGCGATCGTCCTCGAGCGAGCGCTTCCTATCCTTGATATCGCGGTGGGCTTGGATGGTGATTTGGATTTTGTGAAGCGTATCCACTAATTCCGCGTGATGCATTCCTCGTAAATCCAAATCCCATTTTTCTCTTTCCACTACCGCATGTGCAGGAAGAGGGTCTGCTTCGTCCGCTCTGCGGTGAGCAAAAAATTCTTCACACAAGCGCATGCCCTCTTCAAAAGAAGGGATTTTTCCCTCATGCGATGGAGTGTCACTCAAAAACTCCCATAATCCCAGATCATCAATCCAGCAGCGATCATCCATTTTCTGATTGCGATGCCAGCGCAAATAATCTCTTCTTTCACGGATGGCAAAAAAGAGAGAGCTATTGCTCAATTCCATCAATTCTTCTTTTTTGTTGGAGACTCGCATCGACTACTTTTGCAGTGGAACAAGTATTTATTCGCAGCTATTTCTTGGCAAAGCTTCCCGCAACCAATAGGGGGAACAAAATAGTGGTGTCCCCTACCACTTTTACGGTATTCGCGTCCGCGGCAATCTTTCCCCAGCTCTTTGCTTCCTCGGGTTCTGCTCCCGAGTCGGAGCCATCATACTCGGAGGAAGTATTCATGTACACGGCATATTTTGCGCCTTCGCGGTACATGTTGGCGTTGCAGAGTGTGTGTTTCACGAGACCCGAGCCTAACACCAAGATGCCTGTTTCTTTTGCATCTAATGTCATCTCAATCAAGCGATGATGATCCATGATTTGGTCTAGAATGAGCTTGTGTCCGGGCTTGCGATTGTAATTGAAGAAATAACAATTATCCCCAATGGCTCCATCCATGAACGCAGGACAAAAAACGGGAATCTTATTTTTGTGCGCCCAATAGAGAATGCTTTCCTCGTTGTTGAGGTGTTTTCCCATGCGATCGATGACTTCACTAGGAGAAAAATGATGGTTTGTTTTTTGTTGGTGCCCGACTAATTCTTCTAAAATGGGCTGGAAGAATTGCTCGAACCAAATATACCGCTCATTAGGCGCAAGTAGATTCCCAATACGATTGATTCCTTTCTTTCGCAGTTGGGCTCCATCCAAGCGAAAATCTGCAATCATGAAAGGTGCGTGGGTTTTGATTGCGTCTTCTTCAATTCCCCCCGCTGTTGTCACGAGACAATCCACCATTTTGTGCTGCACCAAATAACGGATTATTTCCCTATTGCCGCTGGAGACTTGATTGCTGGTGTACCCGAGAAAAATAGTGACTTTGTCCTGGCGCATTTTTTTTACAATCTCAATGGCTTTACCCAAATGCGTGGCTTGGAAGCCGCTGGTTGCATACGTGGAAATGAGTGTTTGGAGGTCAATTTTTTGATTGAAATCCAATCCCCTCACTATGGGGCCTTTTGCTTCTGCGCTCTTCTTGAAGATGCTCTTGTAGGCGTCCTTTACGTTCTTTTTGGGCATATCAATGCAAAACAGCGGAGAAGCCAATATAAGGCTTATTTGATTCCCCGTTCCCGCGCGCTTGTTGCATTTAAAAGGAAGAAATCCATTTTTCTCATGTGAACCGCAAACAAAAAAAACCAAAATCAAGTAACACTCTTTCTTCATCAAGTGCTGTGCGTCACCGTCAGGAAGGCAAGCCGAATGGCTTCATCCTCCTCTTGTGCGTGGCCATTTGCCTCGCAGCCGGATTCATTGGCTCGCTTTTCACGGTCGAAAGCATTTCCACTTGGTATTCGACACTCGACAAACCATTCTTCAATCCACCCAACTGGGTATTTGGACCCGTGTGGACGTTATTGTACATTCTCATGGGCTGGGCCCTCTACCAAGTGTGGCGTGCTTCTGCTACCACTCCTAAACCCCCAAAGACAATCACCCTAACAGGCTATTATTGGTTTGCTGTCCAGCTCATCCTTAACACTCTGTGGTCCATCGTTTTCTTCGGGTGGAAGAATCCATTGCTGGCATTGGCAGTTATCCTATTTCTATGGTTCTCCATCGGAATGACTGTGAGCGCTTTTTTCCGCATCCGAAAGGAGGCTGCTTATGCTCTTTTGCCATACTGGGCATGGGTTTCCTTTGCGAGCCTACTCAACATGAGCATCGTGATTCTCAACCCCTAATCGGGCCGGTCACGTCCATCCTGGGATCGGAAAGAAGTGAATAAAAGGGCTTGCCTAGCGGAATAAGGTATATTGGCTATTATTCGCGGTTTCGCCCGGTGAGAGCGGCGGCCTACTGCTGGTTTGACAAAACCTGCTAATGGGGTCCCTCGTTGCCACCGGAAAACCTTTTTTCCAAAAAGGTTTATCAAAAATGTTGGGTTATTGCTTGCAATAATCCTTCCTCGCTGCGGCCAGACGAAACTGGCCCGAAACTGGCTGCCCCGATCGTCTAGCCCGGTCAAGGATGCCACCCTCTCACGGTGGAAACACGGGTTCAAATCCCGTTCGGGGCACTTATTCGCCATTTACAACTGGCTTTTCTTCTAATTTTATAAACGATGAAAAGAGCGTTACACTATGGTTTCATCTTCATCCAAATTATCTACTAATGAGAGTGAAAAATTACTCAAAACACTCCAAACACGCTTCGAGAAATATGCGAATAGGCATCTTGGAATAAGTTGGGCCGCGGTGAAAGCCAAACTTGAAAAAAATCCTAGTAAACTTTTTTCCATACATGAAATGGAACGCACAGGCGGAGAACC
The DNA here is from genome assembly GCA_964480125.1 of uncultured archaeon. GTDB lineage: Archaea > Iainarchaeota > Iainarchaeia > Iainarchaeales > VGJJ01 > VGJJ01. The sequence goes on along the minus strand of CAYZNV010000019.1, from coordinate 3,122 downwards.
GGATGTTGTTTTACTAGGAAAAAAATCAAGCGAAATCGTTTTCGTGGACAGTTGTGTGGAGAGTCCATCTGGAAGAAGGAGTTTGTGCTATGATGATGAAGCGTTGCGCGCGCGAAAAGAAAACAAACCCAAAAAAAGTGCGGTGAAAATGGCTCATGAGATGGGTGTGGAATTGTTGAATGAAGAAGAGTATCTTGCGTTGCAAGAATTAGGGGATTTTGATTTGAAAACATCCTCCTGGTTGAAGACTCCATCCGACATCCGAAAAAAAGGAGGAGCTATTTTTGGGGATAAAAGGTATGGGCGCGTGTTCACGTATCATAATGGGGCAGACTCCTATTATTCTGCGAGAGGATTCCGTGGAAAACTCAAGATTTAGTGCGACCTACTTTCTCTTCTGGCTAGTGCGCTTATATTCCTCTTCCGTTGCCTAATGGAATAGACTCCCTGCGTGCATGATTTCTTTGGAGCGTGAGCCAGATGAATGGAAATGGAAGCGAAAACGCCTGTGCGATTTTGGCAAACCCTGAAGGGAAAAGCTGGAAGTTCGCCGAAAATGTTTATGCGATTCTCCATGAACGTTCGCCCCGCTATGAATTGAATGAAATCAATCTCAAGCAATTCCGCGATGGAGAAATAAAAATAAAGATTGCCGAGAACGTGCGACGGAAAAATTGCTTCTTCATCCATGACTCCTCTCTTGCTCCCGCGGACTGGTTCCTGCAACTCGCGTTTGTGAATGAGGCGCTGAAGAATTCTTCTGCGAATGAAGTCGTCGATGTATTGCCTTACATGAAGTTTTCCCGACAAGATCGTAAAGACGAACCCGTGTCGCGGTGAATGCGCGCGTGCTATCGGATATGTTATCGCTTTATGCGAATCGTGTTATCACCATTGATACGCATTCCTCGCAATTGCCTTCATTCTATCGCATTCCATTCGATAATTTGTATTCCTCGCGGCTGCTGCACGATTATCTGACGAAAAACCATCCTGGATTATTGGAAAACACCATTGTGATGTCCCCCGATGCCGGGGGGACGTCGCGTGCAAAAGCATTTGCTTCCAAGCTGGGAATCGAAGACATCGTAATTGGCTATAAGCTCCGCCAAAAAGCGGGAGAGATTCATGAATTCAAGGTCGTGGGAGAAGTGGCGGGACAGAATGTGTTGATTATCGATGATGTGGTCGATAGTGGGGGCACACTAATCGAAGCTGCCAAAAGCGTGCGCGCAGCAGGGGCAAAAAATGTCTATGCGTATTGCACGCATGGACTTTTTAGTAAGGGAAGAGACGACATCGGAAAAGCCATCGACCGCTTTTTCGTGACAAACTCTATTGCACAAGTATTGCATGAAAAGATTGACGTGATTCCTCTTGAAGAATTATTCGCGGAAGCCATTTACTGCAATAATGAAGGACAGAGCTTGAGCAAGTTGTTTGAGTGAATTAATTTTTCTGCAGCCACCGTGCCACTGCGTGAAAGTCTTCTTCCATTGTTTGTTTGAGGGATTGATTGTAGATCATGGCAGCGGGATGATACAACAACACGTACGTGTGCCCATACTGTGTGATTATTTTCCCGTGGTCCTTGGAGAGATTGAATGCAAAAGAATCGCCCAGCACCCATTTCACCGCGGTATTGCCCATCAATCCAATGAGCTTGGGCTTCAACAACTGGATTTGGGGGCGCAACCAGGAGTGCGTGCACTCTTCTCCTTCTTCTTTGGTGGGAATACGATTCTCGGGAGGGCGGCACTTCAATACGGAAGTAATGAAAATATCCTCGCGCGCCAGTCCTGCCCCTACGAGCATGTCCGTGAGCTTCTTTCCTGCTGCTCCCACGAATGGCCTTCCTTCCAAATCCTCATTCTTCCCCGGGGCTTCTCCAATCAACATCAGCTGAGGCTCAGAAGGGCCTTCTCCTGGCACGGCGTGCGTGCGGGTTCGGTATAGTGGGCACTGGGTGCAGGACTTAATGCCTTCCTCGATGATCTCAAAGGACGTATCAATGCGATTCACTGGGTCCATACGCATTCAACGGGCAATTAGAGCTTTAAATGCCAAATGCATAGTAGAGGGAATCAGGGGGAAATTGCATATGCCAAGCATGGATTCAATGATTTACACGGGGAAAAGTGTCGAAAAAAATCTTACATTAGTATTTGATGCCGGGGACGATGTTCTTGCAGGACTCAAACAAGCCATTAAACAACATAACATTCGTGAGTGCACGGCCGTGGAAGCGGATGGGTTATTGGAAGAAGCCGTGATCCAATACTTTGTGCATAACCGCTTTACCTCCACCGAACTCAAGAATGGACGTATCGTTTCATGCTCGGGAAGATTCATGAACTTACAAGATGGCATTTATGGGGATCTCCACGTAGGATTCATGCTCGGTATGCAGATGTGGGACGGCACCTTAGTCAAAGCCAAAGCCACGCAGGGATTCTCACTCACACTGAAATTTGCCCAGCCCGTAGGACAAAGCAATACTCCTCTTGGTGCGGTCCAAAACTAAGGGTGCAGCACTATTGCGGTTCTTTTTCGCGCGCGAGCTGCAACAATTCTATCATTTCCGTGCGCGTAATAGGGGAAATGGACTTTCCTTGGTACAAAATAATTCCTTCTTTGGGAAGCGCGCTCCATACTTTTTCCATTCCCTCTTTTGCTACGGAATTGAAGTAGCGCGCCATCTTTACTTTTTGTAAGTCCGCTTGCGCGTGCGTGTAATTAGTGGGGGAAGCAATACTGGCGAGCTCGCAAAAATCATATGCTTTCGAAAAATCCACATTCTTCTCTCCGGCCATGAAAGGAAAAATAGAACACTGTGCGGGTTTCACCGTGTGCATGGTGCATAAGTATAATTTTGGATCGAAAAATACACAGAATTCTTTTTTCTTGAATCCCAGCATGGGAAGCAACATCACGTAATTGGAATGAATTCCATTCTTTTGCAATACTTCCCATATTTTTTTTGGAACCGCTGAGGTGTGAATGGCAAGGGGATGATCTCCTTGTTGTAAGGGCATGACCTGCAAGAAAAGCTGGCAATAGATTTGGATGAACTTCTCTTGGGAGAGCTTGAAGAACTTCGCCTCGCGCGCGAGCTCATCAGG
>CAYZNV010000018.1:17052-17966 GCA_964480125.1 uncultured archaeon | reverse complement strand
TACCCGATGGACGAAAACGACTTGACACCTGTCAGAAGCTGTTGTTCCGCCACAGAATATTCATCGCAAAAAGAATCGAACGGAATGGAATAGAGAAAAATAACACGTACGGAGCGAAATGCCATGATCTGTTCATATTGCTCTTTTGTGTGATACTATCGGCTCAAAGCGAGGTCTGGCTCTGGGCAAATGGTGCAGGAGGAGCAAGCAGTGATCGTGGCAGGGCAATCGCCACAGATGCCTTGGGCAATTGCAAAAAAACCTTGCAGCGCGATGAAGATTTAGCTGCGGTAACGAAGGAGTTGTTCGGAGACAAAAAAATGCTTTCCGTGGGTGGGAGCACGGGTATTGAGGATGCATTATTTGCTCCCGATGGGCTTCTTGGAAAATTGACTGACTTCGAGAAACGAAAGAAATTCACGGCTTATTGGAGCACGGTCAAAGAGTATGGAGATTACCACGCCTCCATTATGAATCAACTCGACAACGAATTGGCCGCAGGAGGCCGTTTAGCAAATCTCTCAGGGGCACAAAAAGAAATCATCAAGGCGCGCACGCACATAAAGTTGTGCAAGGATTTGGATGATAGTTTCAATCTTGACTGCCCAGAGCTCTTGCAAAAAGGCATCAAGGAAACCCAATTCACGAATATGTTTGTGAAGACCAATGAAGGAGCCGTCTACTCCATCGCCGACATCGATAGCAAGTTTCGCGATAATATCTTTGATGGACTAGTAAAGGATGGGGATTTTCGCGCAGTAAGTGCCGTACAAAAAACAGGAGATAATATCCAACTTTTTCGATTGGAACCCGAGCAAGTACTGCCATTCGATCTCTTGCGCGTGCAGAACAACCAATATCCCCCTGATGCGTTAGCACGATTGAGTAATGGACGATTAGTTCCTGCAAGTGCT
>CAYZNV010000018.1:0-17042 GCA_964480125.1 uncultured archaeon | reverse complement strand
ACGCGACTGGGGCAAAGGCGCTTACACCAATCTGCTCTCCAAGCAATTGCAGCAGCAAGAAAATCTTCTAAAAAATTACATCAGTATCCACAGCAAAGACGTGGCTAATTCAGGGATTGGATTGACTGCAAAGATGTACTTGTATTGGTATGCCACGCGTGGCGGGCCACTAGGGGACAAGTTTTCCGTGTATCGCTTGCCCAAAGAATTTACCCGCGCACAATTCATTCCAGGAGAAGGAGCGTTCTACCAAGACGCCTATGTGGATTTCTTCGTGAATGAGGGTGCAGATGATGGGGATTTATTCATCAAGACCATTAACGAGCTGCCCGTTTCCTATCTCTTAAGCGGGGTGTCCCAAATCCATCCTGCCCTCCAGTCGTTCTGGGAAAATACCGTCCAACAAAAGGGAAGAGACCACCCCGATAATGTGGCGCTGTTCATGTTTGGTTCTGATTCCTGCCCCAATTGCCGTGTGGGAATCAACTCCGTGGATGGGGATCGCTTTACTACTTCGTATTTTTCCCCCAATAATTACTCGGGTTATTTTATTGAGAATGCCACGCGCAAAGAAAGCATCGAGCAAGGACAATACCTGCAATTATTCGCGCACCGCACCAATATCAAAGGACAAGCGAATGGGGAACCATTGGACGAAATCAATCTCGTAAAAGCCAAGCAAGAAGGAAAGACCTGCAACCAAGTCATCGCCGAAGTCCCCATCTATGGGTGGGCCACCAAAGTCATCGACCCGCGCGCAGTGGGGGGATTAATCGGAGCAACGGAAAATGTAGCCTATCATTTCCTAGGGTTGGGAGGGACATTCGTCACGGTATTCAACCAATTCGTTGCCGCACCTCAAATGGCCGATTGTGTGGATGACGAAGAAGGATATTATGCCTCGTTCTTTGTCCCCAAAACAGGAGAAGAAGACAACCCCAGCAAGACCGACGATCTCAAGAAAGCCGCCTCCGAGAATGTGTTGGATGGAATCCGCAATTTCGCTGACACCATTCAGAAAGAAAACAAATCCCCTTCATTTACCGAAAAAGCACTCAGCGAGGCCGCGGACAAAGTAAAAGAATTCGTGGACACACAGCAAAAAAATAACATCGCCGAAGCCCAATTCAAAATCACCGGCAGCTCACAAGGAAACATGCGCTCGGATAAACCATTGTATTTTTGGTTCGAAGGAGGAAGTCTGTTAGAAACCAGCAAGGATGGAACGAAAGGCAAAACAGTGGTGTCGGATGACAATGGAAATACGATTGTGTTGGACAACGAAAGAGGAATTCTCACCGCGAATGGGCAGCCCGTCATTGATGCGGAGAACGCCGACAATGTGCGCCTTTCCACTACAAACCTCTCCATTCCCGCAATTGAAATCCCTCAACGCTTAGGGGCATTTGCATTGGGCAATGATGGGAATCAGTTGTTGATGAATATCAACATCCGAGGAGAAGCCATGGTAGTGGATCCAGAGCTCTTGAATTGTATCCAGCAAGCCGTATTGGATCAGAGCGGCGTTGCATTAAACAGCAATAACATCTCCGAGGCATTCGGAAAGACCACTACCATCGTCACAGACGCCTATCCCAGCATCACCGTCGATGCCGTGCGCAATCGCATCGTCATGAGTGGGGTTACCTCTCAAACGGCTTCGTCTCCCGGGGCATCCGTGCAAGTGTATGGGGATCGCCACGTCATCGTTGCAGGAACCCCCAATCCCGAAGCGGGAAACCTGAATTCAGTATTGCTGGATTATGGCTCCCTCGTCTACAAACCCCAAACAAATGAATTATTGATTTGGCTGCGCGCGAATGCACAAGCAGTCGTGTCGGACAAAGATGTTAAATCGATCCAAGGAAACCTCACCGAGGTCAAGAATCCTATTACGAGCTGCGATGAGCCCGCGATTGATTTGCGCGTGAACACGGATCCCAACTCTCCATTGCAAAAACTCAAAGGAGACAATCTGACGGCAGGCTTGCAGAAGAATGGTCCTTTCCAGGTATTCGACACCGACACCAAAACAATTATTCTCTACAGCAAGCTCATCGATGGGGAATGCAAGCCCTACTTGAAGGTTATCAACAAAGCAACGGGAGAAGTGTACGAGCAAGAGATCAAGGACATCAAGCAGAACGAAGATGGCACGATCCAAATCACCACGGCGGATGGAAAAACAAACACGCTCAAGCTCTCTGCGGAAAATGGAAAGCCCGTGCTCACGTACAACGGACAAAGCGAATTATTGCGCTCTGCAAGCGGGCAGGGAGGATCATTCTATTACGATCCCAATAAGGGACTTTACTTCGCCGAGAACGCCCAGTTTGTTCCGCTCGCGGATGATTTCAAGAATCGCGGGCTTTCATTCCAAGCCAACCCCGATGGAACGGTCAGCGGAAAAGCATCGGATAATATTTTCAACATCAACACCGGGCAGCAGGGCAGCAATGACTTGTTCAACATTCCTTCTATTCCCGAATCACTCGCAGGAATGGCTGTGGTATTGATTGTATTATTGAGTGCGATTACTGCCATTTACCTCGATGCGCGCAAGAAAGAAAATCGAGTGTAATTGGCCCTCATCCCCTCGGGCAATGTATTCGCTGCTAATGGATATTCTTCAATTCGTATTGCATTTTCTCCCTATGCGAGGGTGCCTTTAAAAGCGCCAATTTTTCTATTCTTGCATTGCCTCTTCGTGGTTGGGGAGGATCATTACATTTGGTTAATGGGTTGAGGAAGGAAAATGGGACTCAAAGATATCTACTTCGCGCTAGAAGATCGCTATTATGATGCAGTCGAAGCACTTCACCTCAGCGGTATCGCGGACGCCATCGATCGGGTGATTCCGAGTTTTGCCGTGGTGCTCGTGGCATTATTCCTCATCCTGGCGGGCGGACTCATCTATACTTTTTCACAGCCCACAACTCCACCTACTCCTGCGGCGTACTCGCTCACGCTTTCCTTCAGCGGGCAAAATGGAAACGCGATTGCAGAAGAGGATGTGACCATCACCTTTGCCGATGCCACCACACAAACACTTACCACGAAGGCTAATGGAAGCATTCTCGTGAAAGTCAAACCCACTCAATCCCCCATCAAAATCCAATTGAGTGCGGCAGGATATTTGCCTTATTCTCAAGAATATGCCGTGACCAAAAGCCAATCCATCAGCATCGTCCTGGAGGGCGCGCCCATTGCATTAGAAGGAATCTCGCGCACCATTCTCGTGCAAGACGAGCAAGGGCAATTGCTCGGGACCACTGCCCCCATCAGCATCCTTGTCAAGCTCAGCTGCTCCAACAATCCTGTCTCTACTCCAAGTGACATCTCCTCAAGCGAAGGAACCATCAACATCTCTGCAAATGGGGATTGCGGACGATTGACGGCGCGCGTCATTGCAACGGGGTATCGCGAAAAGACTGCAGAATTATTCAACTCCGTCACGGAAATGCGCCTCACTCCAATTCCCGTGCAAGTCCAGCAAGGAAGCATTGCGATTGCCGTCAAGCAAGCCAGCAATAATGTGGGCATTTCCTCCGCGCAGGTGCGATTGTATTCCGTTCCTTCATCGGGGAATGCCCAGCTCGAAAACCAAGGGCTTACAGATGCATCGGGGACATTGGTTTTTTCGGATGTGAGTCCGGGAAAATATTATCTTACTGCCACGAAGACAGGATACACCATCGGGCAAACACCTCAACAACAATTGAATGCCGGGCAGTCGCTGAATCTTTCTCTTTCGCTTGCGGCGTCGAACAACAACAAACAATTCCTCGTGAAGGTGCAAAATAGTGGTGGGATTGCCATTCCCCAAGCCACGGTGAATGCTTTCTTGGAGAATGCGCAGGGGCAATATCTCCTCTACACGACGGACTTCACCGATAGCAATGGAATCTTTTCCGAATTAGTAGGGGATATCAACAACGCCGCGAGCGCACTCGTGGTGTCCCACCAAAATTATGTAGTCGAAATCGTGGATCCGGCCACGCTGGTCGCGGCAACCGATACTTCTCCTTTAGTGGTCGTCATGGAATCCGCCACGCTCGGAGCCAATGGTCTTCCCACCAATGCGGGGAATGCAACCGTTCAAGTCAAGAATGAAGTCAACTTCCCCGTGCAATCAGCCAGTGCCAAACTATTCGCGGATGATGTGAATGGGTTGCTCATCAACACGATTACCACAAATGCCACGGGCGCCGCATTATTCCGCAACCTCCCTTCAGGCCCTTATCAAGCGCGCGCCACCAAAGGAAATCTATCAGGAAACTCTACCGTGCAAAGTGTTTCCAATGCCCAAAATAAAATTTTCCCCGTCACTCTTACTACAAACCAGGGCGGAGTTGAAGTCCTTGTCGCGGACGCGCTAACACTCGCTCCACTGGCCGATGCCAACGTGCAATTTTTCTCTATTGGAAATTCCTCCCCACTGTTGACGACGAGCACGGATGCACAAGGAAAAGCCAGCGCGTCCTTTGATGCTAATCATGTTGTTTATGCGAAAGTCTCCAAGCCCGGATACTATTCGCTCACCACTTCTTATGTGCCCATCACCCCTGGAAGTGTTTATTCAATCCCTGCCGCACTACAACCCACGGGAAGCATCCAGGGAATGAGTCTCGAACTCATGCGCGTGTGGAATATTTCCACTCCCCTCTCGCTCGCGCAGAGCCTGCAGCCCGGCGCATCGTATTTGGTGGAATACCGCTTGACCGTGCCAACAGGAATCACCTCTCCCGTGCGCGCGCACATGCGTGTGGGATCCGAAGGAGCAAGTGCGCCGGAAAATACTTCTTCTTCAGCGGATGAAATTGAAATCGATGACGTGACGACGCTGTATGGGGTTCCAGAGCTCTCTCCTAATTTCCAACCTTCCCCTCAAGATCCATTCGTGACACTGCCTCCAATCCAAAATGGAAACGCCAAAGTGGCAAATGTGAATTTCGGGAATATCGCGGGAGGAAGCCAATACCAATACTTTGCATGGGTGACCGTAAAGCCTACCGCGGTGAATGGACAAAACGTGCACTTCCGCTATCAAGCCAAGGACAATGGGTCGCACGTGACGCCGCTGCACATCCAATCATACCCCATCGGCCAGCCGCTCCCGCAAAGCCTCTATGGGTTCAGCTTCTACCTCAAGCGCGTCGGCACTACTTCGAGCGTTCAAATCACGGAGAATGGATCTACTTCCCTCATCAATCAAAACATTTACCAATTAGATTACACGCTCACGAATCTTTCTAGCACAACATACAATGCCTCCTCGAATGTACAACTACAATTCTCTCAAAATGTTTCGGTATTGCAACTCGGCGGGACATCACCCCCACTATCAACTACTCCCATTCAAATCCCCGTGGCGAGCTTTACTCCTGGGCAGATTGTGAATGGCACGATTTACTTACAGGCGAATATTCCCAACAACGGCAGCCTGCAGAGCGGACAAATCAGCGTGGAACTCCTCAATGTAAATGGCAGCACGGCGCAGAAGAAGCGAACGCTCTCATTCAATGTGACTCCTGCGGCAACGCTGAATGTGAATGTTTCTCCTTCATCTCTTACTCCCGGGGTCATGGAAAATCTCAGCATTGGAATTGCAGATGGAACTGCGGCCGTGCAGGGAACTATTACGCTGACGCTCACGGATCCCACCAATCCCAGCGTGAACACGCTCATCGCCAATACTCCATTGCTTTCAAACCCCAATGGGCTCACGGTCATTCCAGTGGGACCCTTTACTTCTGGACAAAGCGTGCAACTCCAAATAACCGCTCCAGATCACGTGCCATATTCCACTTCCATTCCCGTGGGCGCTCCCCTTAGTGGGGCACAGCAATTTGGGTGCGTGAGCATCAGCAATAATCCTCTTTCTCTTTCCCAAGGAAGCGGAGGGCAATTTTCCATTTCCACTACTAACTGCGCCGAGCCCATCTCTATTCGCTTGCGTGGAACCGCATCCACGAATGTGACCACTATTCCCAGCTTTGGAACATTGCCAAATGCGCTTGCCGCAAGTGGGGGAATCCAATCCATCAGCGTGCAATCTCCCAGTAATGTGTTGGGGCAATTCCCAGTGTATGTGGATGCAAAGTTCGCCTCCCAAAGCACATTCGTCGAAATCGCCGAAGTCAAAGTCCTTGTGCAAGGGCTTGCTAACAATTGTTTCGCGCTTACCTCTACGGGGAATGGGCTGTACGAGTACACGCTTGCGGCACAAGGAAACAATTCTGCTCTTTCTGCAGCTGGGGCCATTACAAATAATTGCCACGTCTTTGTGAAAGATCCCACGCAGCCCCAATTCCAACTGCAGAATGAACCCACGCTTCTCACTCAATCATCCAGCGCAAATAACGCATTCCTTTTCACGCCCATCACTGCAGCTTGGAGCGCGCAGATTAATTCGAATGGATATGTTGCATCCGGGGGAGGAAGCCCTCCTCCTGTACTTGGAGACACCGGAAAGTGGATGGAAAAATATACCCCTAGCAGCGGCAAGACGCGCTATCACTATGTGAATGACACCACGGGAAATCTCCAATCCGATGGGCTCGCAGGAGACTCAGGAAGCGGGACGTGGGAATACACGGCATGGTATTTCCTCCAGAACCCACTTACTGCAACGGTTGCCATGAACGCGAACCAGAATGGATATGCGTACTTGGATTCTTCCCCTACTCCATTTATTTCAGAGACCGGCAATGCCAGTGGGATCGCTTCTGCTAGTGTGACACTCCCCGCGGGAATCCACAAGATCCGCGTGAGCATGAATGATAGTTCGGGCGATGACTTCCTCACGCTCTCGTTCAATGGACAAACCCTCACCCAAGTGACGAACCAAATGGCCATGAGTCCACTCTCATTGGGCGGAACCCCTACCGGGGTGTCAACAAATCAGTGGTTGTACACCATCCCCGGAACGACAACGCCTCTGCCCTTGAATGATGCGATTGATCTCTATCCTCCCGCGAATCTATCTCAAGGCGATTGGCTTTTCGAGGCATTCTATTATTTGCAGCAACCCAAGACATTCACGCAAGTCCAACTCAAGAGCGATGACCTCGCGCGTGTGTACTTGGATAATGCCACTGGCAGTGCCTATTTGATCCAGGACAACAGCAACATCGCAAACGGAATCAATGGTTACACGACCGTAGCGAATGTGACGCTTCCCGCCGGGCTGCACCGCATCTATATCACACTCAATGACACTGGGGGACCGGAAGAGCTGCACTTGAAATTCACCGAAGCCGGTGTCGAGAAGCCCCTATCGCAAGTCGTGGACTTCATGGCAGGGTATCCTGATCAATTCGTATTCAATGTCACTCCCCCCACCCCGCCTGCTTCTCCCACGGTGGCCAGCGATAATGGATCCGGGACTGTGCTTCCGAACAATCCATCCCCGGTTGTTCTTTCTACGCTCAGCAGCGCATTCCAATCCATTCACAACAACGGAATTGCCGAGGGTGCCATTCCTAGTTCGAGCGCATTTGTTTCCAGTCTTTCGCTTACCGATGTCCCTCCCACGGCCACGGACGTGCATACGTTTATCCGCCACGACAAGGTGTATGGGCAATACATCGGAAATGAACCCAACTCCAATGGAGCGCTTTCTTTCTCGATGCAATCCAATGGGTTTGCGGGAGAAAAATATGTCACGCTGCAAGTCCAAGACTATGTGCGTCCTTCCGGGGCACTGCCTCCAATGAAAATCATCGCTGTCATCGATGCCTCTCCCAGCTTCCAAAGCTATTACTCCACCGCGTGCGCCACCATCAATGCGTTGCGCAATGATTTGAAGAACACGCTGTACGCGAATCAACCCGAGACCGTCATCGAGACCAAAATATATTATTTGGGTCCCACCACGAATGGGCCTCTTGCCGGGGGATGCGCGCTCAATAATATCCCACAGATTCCCAATTCCACCGTGCAATCACTCGGTAACACCTGGGTATTAGGGGCTGCGCACCCCTATGACCCGCTGACGGACTCCTACGAAGAGGCATGGGGAAATGGAATCAAGCAAGCCCTTACGCTGTCGCCGCTCACTTCTTCTACGACCAACATGCTGTGGCTATTCACTGACTCCGATCCTACTGGAAGCAAAAACACCGCAAGCGGCACTACTTACTGGCGATTCGACGAGAGTGCGATTGCATCCGAAGCCGCCACGCTTATGAACCAAAGCAACACGCGCGGGTTTGCATTCTATGGAGTTCCAGAAACAAACTCCATGAGCCAAGTTATTCCCACTACGCAATCGGATGTCGTGGACGTCCTGGATGCATGGGCCAGCAGCACGAATGGATTCGTTGAAGCGCTAGAATCGCAATCCCTGAACCACGTGAATGTCATGCAGCGCATGTTGCGCTCCATCTATGGGACGCAAACCCAACAATTCAGCGTGAAAGTCATTGGCCCCTCTGCCGGTGGAGTGGGGGGAACAGGAAACCTCTGCTATGGCCCTGGCAATCTCATCGGTACCACGAACGCGGTTGCTGTTCCAAAAGTCTCTTTTGAGTGGCGCTTCCAAGACTTCCCCAGCGATGCATGTAATGCCAGCAATGCGAATGGGGTGTATTGTGATGCCGTGCAATTCATGATATCCCTTTACAAGAAACTCAATACGCTACACGCCAACGCCACTGCAGGAAATCTTTCACAAGTCCCCACGCTCACGCAATTCCAAGCGCGCTTGATCCAAGATGGTTTTACGGAAGATTTGAACCGCGACTTCTTGGATGCCTACTCCACAGGGGGAGCACTCAATAACGTCCTCCAATGGTTCGTCGGCGCAGCCGGAAGCGATGTGAACTTCTCCCGCTATGCGCAAGAAGGACGCGTGGCATTCCAAGTCAACGGGGCAACGGCCACGAATGTGCTTCCCAGCAGTGGAACCTATGATGTCCAGCTCTCCTTTGTGTGGGATAACCCATCCGCGCCCTATGTTTTCTTCACCTCCAGCGGCAATCCCACGGCGCGCGTGCTCGTGACCCTCACGAAAGTGCCCAATTCCGAGCAAGGATTAGACAGTCCACTCTACTTCCTCCCCTTTGATGGAATGGTGGGATACGATTCCGCTACTAATACCTTCCAACGCGAGGGATATGGACTCGATTATGTAGGAGACTTGGTTCCCTTGCGCCTGGGCAATAGCTCCAACGAAGTCACACAAACTTATCCTAATTCCCAAAGCGGAAACGCATTCGGGGTGCTTACCACTAGCAACCAATCCACATTCGCGCAGACCAATAATTATCGCCGCGGAAAGCTTCTCTCGATCGATCGAAGCGCCAATACCCTAACGTATTCCCCATCCAACGCCACTCCTGTTTGGACGAGATTCATTCCCTTGAATGGGGCGTTGCATAATAATTTCTACTGGGTCAAAGAAACACCCCTGAGTGGAGGTGCCACCACATTCATCGGAGCCCCCGCGACAACAACAACATTGAACATCTGGGAGGCATTCGCATCCACTTCGACGATTCAAAATCCCAGTAATGCGGCCACGCCTTACTGTGCATCGCTCACTGGAACCTTATTGCCTAGTTCCATTAACGACGCAACGGCCAGCAGTATTGGAAGCAATCACTCGTGCTCCTTGGCATCGCTTAGCGGCCTTACTTCTGCGTTGGCATTTGGATTTGATTATGATGGTCAGCCTTCCACGGGACAACTCGCGTATCGCAGCGTATTCTATACACCCGTGCAGAGTGCCTATCTGCTTGGCGCGGCATGCAACAATGCTTCACAGCAAGGAGAATTCCACACTCCCCTTGGGTTGATTGGTCAGAGCGGAAGCCCATTGGATTATTCCACACAACAGAATTGGGGAAATGTCGCGGGACCAAGCATTAATCCCAGCAGCATGAGCATCTCGCGCTTGTTCAACCTAGTCCAGAATGGCTTCCTGTGCGTGAGCAGCAGCGCACAACAAATGGACATATTCTGGAACGAAGCCCGCGTGCTACAAGAATTGCAAAACAGTTACGGCAATCCAGCTAATTTCCCACTCGCTAATGCGTGCGCGAATCCATAATGTTGTAAAAAAAACGATAAAAAATCTAATGAAATGAGAATAAGTTTCCCATTTCAACAATCTAATCTTTTTGTGCTGGGAGCCTACGCATAATACTGTGGACCGTGGTGCTCATCCAGTTTTTCTTCGCTTTGTTGCGTGGCCTGGACTTGCTTTAGCTGCTCGATTATTTCTTTCTCGGTCTTCTTTGCTTGCTCGTACAAGGGCTCCACTTTCAAATTCAATTTCAGCAATTTATTCAATCGCTTAATGAGCTCGGCCGCGGCCTTATAATCCGCTCCAATGCTCACCGAACCCAATAACGAAAATCCAACTACATCGCTGTTCTTGAGATGCAACAAGATGAGGGCGGTAATTCCCGTGGTAATGCCTTCGTTGATCATTTCCACATCCAAATCCTTGAAGGAGGCCTTACTCTTTTCATTGGCTGCAATCGCATACACTTTCATGTCATTCTTCTGTCCCGTCTGAATCCCTGCGAGCGAAATCACGCGCGAAATCTCATTCTGCAAAATCCATTGCGTTACGACTTGGGAGACGCGTGGCACATAGGGGCGGGGAATGACTTGCTCGGAAATCAACACAATCAATTTCAGGGAATCATTCACATAAATCCTTGAAGGAAAAACAGGAACGCCATCGTGGATGCGAATAATGGGCATGAATAAATCAGAGTGCAAATGCCCTACTTCGCGGAATTTCAGATTCTCCACTAAATATTTTCCTGCAATCGTTCCAGCGAGACCCATTCCTGGAAAGCCCTCAATGAGCGTGTATCCTTTCCAGTTGGAGCTCTCCAATTGCACAAAACGGATCATGGGATCGCGCATCGTGGCTTTGGGAGTGGGCATGGATAACTGAACGGGTTTGGAAGAAGATTTAGATGCAGGCATATGCGCAAAAGAGGTTTTGGGGGTTTAAAATGGTAAGGGATTCATGTCGAAGGCATTTATTGTTAGTGTCGCCCTATCGCATTATCCTCCTCGCATCCACCATCTCCCCACAAAATAGGCAATCTGCGCCAATGGGATTAATGCAAGCACGTACACGCTCATTTTCCACTTGGCATTCTCCTGCAATCCCACAAATGCGCCCGCGATTCCCGCATACAAAAAAAGATATCCCTGAATCGAAAAAAGAGCCGCGTGGAATAATTCATCATGCGCTGCGGCGTTATCCAGCAATAAATTGAAGGGGAGCTTTTCCACTACTCCTACCATTACTCCCAATAAAACTGGAACGAGTATTCCTCCTGCCAATAATAGCGTGTATTTTTCCACCAACAGCGTGGCATTTCTTTCTTGGAAGTGCGCGTGATGCACCAGCAACTCATGCGCCATCCCCGCGAGCGCGCCCTGGATGGGAATGCCGCTCTGATATCCCCGCCGCAAAATCTGAACGCTTCTGCGCACGGAAAGAGAATCCATTCCTTCCCCAAAAAAATCCAACGCCCCAAGCACGTCGCCATTCTTTTCAATCATCTGGTGCATGCGCTCCCATTCACTGCGGATAGGCTGCGAGGTAGAAGTGGAAAGCAACGCAATCGCATGCTCATAACTCGTGTGCGTGGGAAAAGAAGCGAATAGAATAAGGGAATCCGGAAGTTGTTGTTCTACTTTCCGCGTGCGATGTTCAAAATTCAATTCATGAAAAAGAACATTTAACAAAAGCGGGGTGAATGCGCATGCAAAAATAATGATTGTCCAAAAACTCTCAGCAGGTTTGAAAAACAAAAACGCACACCATCCCACGAGAAAAAAAGAAACGCCCTCGATGACGCTAGAGCGAATCATTCCCGAAAGACCACTCTTCACTCCATTGCGCTTGCACCTAAAATCGAGTTCTTTCGCGTAGCGCTGGAGATTGGAAAAGAAAACGAATTGCATTTCTATTCCCCCACTTCCCTACGCGCGCGCCCGAATAAAATAAGGAGTTTGGACCCACAAAATCCCCAAAACCACTGCATCCAAAAAAGGAAATCCCACCAGCGCAATGAGCATAATATCTCCCGCGCTCAAACTCAATTCCAAGAAACTACTCCCAATGCTTACGAATGCCAAGAACATCGCCGGAACCAGCGCAGAAACCCCAATGAATACAAGAGAGAGTAATGCGAGGCGCGAACCATATGCCTTCAATTCCGCCTGCTGGTGGATGCGCAAATCCTCTTGCATGCGGCGCAACCCCTCAATCCCATGGGAAGTCGTTCCTTGCTTGGAGAGGTGCACGAGCAGCATGATGATTCTTCCCAATGCAGGGCTCTGTGCATGCGCATTCATGGCCAGGAGACTCTCTTCGAGGCTTTTTCCCTGGGACTCGAATCGCTCCAGCGCATTTTCCAATTCATCGCGCAACGGCCGGGAAGTGTGAATTGCGGCATGGCGGAGGGCCCACTCCATTTTTTGTTTCCACTCGAGTTCCATCACTAACAATGAAAGAAACCCATCCATTCCAGATTCCAAGCGCTGCGCATAGTTTTTGCGTTTCCAATTATTAATTATTGGAATAAAAAAATTAATGGGCATTGGGCTTTTCCCCTGTGCATTGAATTGCGATTTCCTCTGCGCGAGCGCGTGGATTCTCCTCCAATACTTGCGTGGCATGCGCTAATGTCTCCAAAAAATGCGCATGAGGATAATTCCAACTCCATTTTTCTTGGATGAGCTGGCTTTTTTTCTTTGGAATGAGTTGTTGTGTCTTGGGGTTCCACTCAAAAATGCAATTGAGTTTGAGCTTTCCATTTTTGGCGGGAATGATTTCATCAATTGCACATATCGCGCGCATCTCTTTGGTTGTTCCGTCCTGCGCGTGCAGGGTCCAGCGTTTTTGGGTAATGATGAGATTAATCCATCCCAAATCTTGCTCCAGAATACCAAACTGACGCAATCGCGCTAGGGCCTCTGCGGCCGAGTATCCGTGGAACGTGGCATACGTTCCTTTTCCTTGTCCCGCGAGAACGCTTTCCATGAATGCCTTGGCTTCATCCGGAAAACGAATCTCCCCTACTACTACGCGATCCGGTCGCATGCGCAGGGTTTCTCTCACTAATTCGGCCATCTCTAATTTGGCCCCACTCGAGGGAGTCAATCGCACGTGGTGGGGTTGGGATAATTGTAGTTCTGGTGTCTCTTCTACTACCACTATTCGCTCCCGCGCGGGAAGACAGCCCAGCAATACATTGAGCGTGGTCGTCTTTCCGCTGCCCGTATTCCCTACAATCAACACATTAGCATCCGCGCGCATGGCCAATTGCAAAAAAGCAAAGGGGTTTGCCCTCACTACCCCTGCGCGCAAAAATGCACGCGCATCGGTGGTGCGGAAAATGAATTTACGAATGGTCAATTCCACCCCATGCACGCACACCGGAGACATGCTCGCGTGCAATCTCGAACCATCGTGCAATCGCGCATTCAACACGGGAGTGGAATGGCTAAGTCTCTTTCCTGATTCCAACGCCAATCGATTGATTTGTGTGATGAGTTTGGCTGCATCCGAAAAATATACCGGAGTTTCCCTCCATCCTTCTCCTGTTACCCACACGCGAATGGGGAATGCTTCTCCAATGCCTGCAATTGCAATCTCTTCTAGTGAGGGATCTTGCAACAGGATTTGGAGAATCCCTCCTGGCTGGGTGTGCAATTCCATCACTCGGAGTAATTCTATTTCTTGCTGGTGCTCGATGAGCAAGTGGTGCTGGGAGCAATATTCCAAAATAAATTGCCGTAATCGTTCGCGATCCAATTGCGATTCGGGAATGGTCGCGAGCTGTGCGAGCATGCGCTCGACCAATAGCATTTCGGCATGTGAGAGTCGAGGAAGCGATTCGGGGGAGATGGGGTGATTTGAACTTGCATGGGTGCTCCACTCCCATCCTAGGGGGGATGCAAATGCAGTAATGGGTTTTATTGATTTATTTTCTTGGGGAGAACGCATACTCTCGCAAGGCAGGCGATTTCATTTTATTTCTAGGGGAAATTTTTCAAAAAACAGAGAAGATATTATGTAGTAATTGGGGGGGGTGCTGGTTCAGCGCCCCGACATGTATGTGTCCTTGCACTTTTCATTGCAGAAACCAATATAGTAAAAGTGATCCCGCACGCTGCCAAGCCGATTCCCGCAAGACATGCAGTTCTTCTCGATGGGTCCTTTGGCGCGATATGATGCACTGGGACGATAGCCATATTCCATACACAAACACCCCTGTTTACGTGCTAGTATTGTGTCGTTGTGCTATTTAAGCCCGAATCCAAACCATGCGTTATGTCCAATTGATTGGGGTGTGGCGTGTAATGTGGTGCTTGCGAATTGTCCCAGCCGGCAGCTCCACAATAAACGCCGCCTCATGGGATGGAGTATAGTTCAGCGTCCATGGAGGAAGGCTTTCCACGCAGTCTACTACTCGGCGCTGCGCATCCAAGAAAAGCACATCAATGGGGAAGCGCATGAAGAGCATGTGGATGCTCGCGCTTAATTTTCCTGGCTCATGCAAGTGAAAAACAAGCGCATAATCAAATGCCCGCGGCGACACCCCCATTAATCCCATGAAACGCTGAGCAAACGAACGCGCATGCTGGACGCGGCGCAAAAATAATTGCTTTCCAATGCGCTGGATGATGCGGGGCATTTCATTCCTCATTCGAGTTCACATCAGTTACTATTAGCCATGCGTGACTTCTTTGGAGAAGGATTGTCTTGCAACAACTCCAATGCCGGCACGCGCAACTCCTCCAACGCCGATGCGAGCTCTTGGGGAGAATGCGCAGGAGTGGAGGGCATTTCCTGCGTGGACGTGTGCTCCTTTTCACGCAAAGGAGTTTGTCGCAGCGGCAGTGAATTGGAGGATGTGGTTGTGCTAGGGAGAGGAGCAACTGGAGTAGTGGGAGCAGGGACTGCTGGTTCTGCTTCCCCTAATTTTTGTCTGATCTCCTTGATTTCGGCTAGCTTTTTCCGGAGCTCCTCAAGTAGGCGCTTTCTTTCCTCTCGCGAAAGAGGCTTTTCTTCCGAGGCCGAATAAAGGTGAAAAACCGGGATTTCTTCAAGCGGCATAAAAGGCTCATCCCTCCCAGGAATGCTCCGAAAGACGGGATTAGCCTTTAAATATTGCCCTCCCTATTCGTGTATCCACTATCTTGTGAAATGAGCCCTATGCCATTGAACTCCATCGCATTCATCCCCGACGGCAATCGCCGCTTTGCTGCTGCAAACAATCTTTCCCTATTTGATGCCTATCGACTTGGAACCCAAAAAAGCTGGGAGGTAATGGATTGGATGGTAAAATATCCCTCCATTAAAGTAGGAACATTCTATACGCTTTCCCTGGAGAACATCACTCGCTCTTCGGCGGAACTCCAAGTACTATTCAAGATTTTCGAGAACGAAGCAGATAAGATCCTCGAAAAAGAGATTTACAAGACACACGATCTCACGATTAATTTCCTCGGGCGCATCGGGCAATTCCCTAAGCATCTCCAAGAAAAAATGCAAAAAATCCAAACCATCTCACGTGACTATGGGAAGCGCGTCATCAATGTGGCGATTGGATACAATGGACGAGCTGAAATCATCGATGCCGCCAAAAAATTCGCGCTCGCGGTGAAGGAAAACCCCGAGAAGTTGAAGGAACTGAATGAAGAAACCTTCAAGCAATACCTCTACCACGATTTCTCGGACCCCGATATGATTGTGCGCACGGGGTACACGCAGCGCCTCTCGGGATTTTTGACCTATCAAAGTGTTTATTCTGAACTCTATTTCCTCAACAAATACTGGCCCGAATTCTCTGCGCAGGATCTAGATGTGGCGGTTGAAGAATTCAATGCACGCACGCGAAGATTCGGGAAATAATCCAGTCCCAATTTTGCTAATCTTTTCATTGAATAGTGTACATTTTCATCATGAGGATTTATATCCCGGCTCTCGCTGGGTTGGTATAAGGTGATATGCACATGATACTGGTTGAAGTCAATATACTCAATGCCATCATTGCCGCGATTATCGCGTTCATTTTTGGCATGCTGTGGCACTCTCCCGCAGTATTCGGAAAACAATGGATGAAATTAACCGGGGTAACTACAAAAGACATGGAAAAGCACAAGGATAAGATGATGTCCTCCATGGTCATGAATTTGATTGCAGGAATAGTAATGGCATATGTCCTCTCACACATCCTCACGGCCTACCAAACAATCGGCTGGAGCGAGGCACTGCAAGGAGCTTTCTGGCTATGGTTAGGATTCATCGCAACGACTAGTTTGAACCCCGTTCTATGGGAGGGAAAATCCTGGAATTTATGGTTGTTCAACAATGCCTATCAATTAATCTCACTGATAATCATGGCCATCGTGTTGATTTCGTTATAGGTTCAAGAAAGAAATAGTCGAATGCGATATGGGCTGAAAAGCCCATTCTCGCATTTTTTCTCACATCCTTTTTTTTGTAATGCGCTTGAAAACGCCCTATGGAAGAAACTTCCAATAGGCTTTCCATTTTCTCTTGAGCAATCCCCAACTCCTCGAATCTGCGTGCTTTTTCAGATCCAACGTGCATATCACCCCCTGGCCAGTTTCGGCTGGCCGCAGCGAGAATGGGTTATCGCTTTTCGCGAAACCCATTAATTTCATTCACGCTCGTCGATCACCTCCCCTTGGTTGCATCGGTCGCATGGAGTGCCTGCGCGTGAGCCTCGAGCAGGCATACTTTTGGTGCAATTTTCTGCGCAGGAAACGATACTTCCAGCTGCGATATTCCAGGGGAAGTCGGACTTCCGTGAAACTATTTTGTGTGAGCCTAGCGCAGCCTGTGCGGCAGTATTGCATTCAATCATCTCCATCCGATTCGTCGTCGATTTGCGTTTTTTTGCCAAGAGTGAAACGTGAAAGAAAAATTTCATTTCACATTCAATTAGTAAGCGCGTGGAAACCAGCGAACCCAAAACAATCCAATCGGATTTTCAGCTGCGAATCCCGCGCGAACCTTAGCAGGTCCACTT
>CAYZNV010000017.1:0-24540 GCA_964480125.1 uncultured archaeon | reverse complement strand
TTTCTTCTTGTCCCTTGGGTTTCAAGTCATACGTCACGTGCGTATTTTCCTTGATGACATGCGCAATGGCTTTTTCGAGTTTGTCGGCTGCATGTAATTCTCCTAAGTGACGTAGCATCATGACTCCGGAGAGTAACATTGCAGTGGGATTGACTTTGTTCATTCCCTTGTATTTTGGAGCAGATCCGTGCACGGCTTCGAAAATAGAGTAGTGTTCGCATACATCCGAGACGATGTCTCCATACAAGTTGGGCAAGACCAGCACATCGTACACTTCGGGTTTCTGCACTAACTGCATGCACATGTTGTCCACGATCACGTCTTCGAATTGGATTTGGGGATAGCGTTGTGCGACTTCGCGTGCGACAGCAAGGAACAATCCATCCGTGTATTTCATGATGTTGGCTTTGTGCACGCACGTGACTTTTTTGCGGTTGTGCTTAACGGCATATTCGAATGCCGCTTTCACGATGCGTTCGGTTTTGTAGCGCGAGATGGGTTTAATGCTGACCCCAATGTCTTCGGGAATCTTTTCCTTGGGGTGTGTTCCGCGTAGCATTTCGATGAGTTTATGGGTTTCGGGTTTTCCTGCTTCGAATTCGATTCCCACATACACGTCGTCCGTATTTTCTCTGAAAATGACTAAATCCAAGTTCTCATAGCGCGAGCGCACGCCGTCATAGCTCTTGGCAGGGCGTAGGTTTTGGTATAAGTCTAAGTCCTTGCGCAGTTTCACATTCACCGAGCGAAATCCTCCTCCAACAGGTGTAGTGATGGGTGCCTTGATGGCGACCTTGTATTTCTTGATGGTCTCCAAGAGAGTATCGGGAAATGGATCCCCGGTCTTCTCAAAGACATCAATTCCTGCTTCTTGTTCGATCCAATTGAACTTAACGCCGGTAGCGTCCAATACTTTTCTCGTGGCCGCGGCTAATTCTGGGCCTGTTCCGTCTCCGGTGATCAAAACGACATCGTGTACCATATTATTTTTCCCCCAAGTGGTTTATTGATTTTGTTCTTTTGTGTAATTCAGCAGTCCGCCTGCGAGTAACATGGCGCGCTGTCGCTCGGTATAGTCTTCCTTGAGCGGAATCTCTATTCCTTTTGTTTTGTTGTGCAACACCAGCGTGTGCGAATTGCCTTGGAGGTGCGTGCGGAGATTTTCCATCACGAGCACGTCTCCTGCGCTGACTTTTTCGTAGTCGGCTGGATTTTGGAACTCCAATGGGAGTATTCCGAAGTTGATGAGGTTTGCTTTGTGGATGCGTGCGAAGTTTTTCACGATCACGGCTTTCACTCCCAAGTACATGGGGGCTAATGCGGCGTGTTCGCGGGAGGATCCTTGTCCATAATTTTCTCCTCCAATGATGATTCCTCCTCCGCGTTCTTTGGCGTTCTTGGCAAAGTTGGGGTCAACGGCCGAAAACACATACTCGGATATCTTGGGGATGTTGCTGCGCAGGGGGAGGATTTTTGCTCCCGCGGGCATGATGGCGTCCGTGGAGATGTTGTCTCCTAACTTCAACAGCACCACTTTTTCGATGCGCTCGGGCATCTTTTCCGCAATAGGAAGTGGAGCGATGTTGGGTCCGCGCAGGATCTGCACGTGCTCGGGCGTTGGGGAAGGTAATATGATTTGCGAATCGTCCAACACGAATTGTTCGGGCCACTCGACTTTGGGATAATTTCCCAGCTTGCGGGGATCGGTGATCTTTCCGAATATGGCTGCGGCAACGGCTACTTCGGGCGAGCAGAGGTACACTTTATCATTCGGAGTTCCGCTGCGTCCGGGGAAGTTGCGGTTGAATGTGCGTAAGGAAACGCCATCGCTGGGAGGGGCTTGTCCCATTCCAATGCATCCTCCGCATCCGCTTTCATTCAAGCGCGCGCCGGATGAAATAATCTGTAATAATTTTCCGTGTGCGGTGATGGTTTCTAGCACTTGCTTGCTTCCGGGATTGATTCCCATGCTCACGGATGGATTGACCTTGTGGTGTTGCAACACTGATGAGACGACTGCTAAATCTCTGAACGAAGAATTGGTGCAGCTTCCGATGAGGACTTGTGCCACTGGTGTTCCTTCGACTTCGCTGACTTTCTTTACATTGTCTGGAGATGAAGGGCACGCGATGAGTGGTTCGAGTTCGCTCAAATTTATTTCTTGGTGCTCATCGTAGTGCGCGTCGCTGTCGGCGTGCATGGGTTCCCAGTCCATTTCTCTTCCTTGTTTGTGCAAATAATCGCGCGTGATTTCGTCGCTGGGGAAAATAGATGTAGTTGCTCCCAATTCTGCACCCATGTTACAAATAGTGGCGCGTTCAGGAACGGAAAGACTCTTGACGCCTTCACCGTAGTATTCGATTATTTTTCCTACTCCTCCTTTGACGGTGAGCCTACGCAGCACTTCAAGGATGACGTCTTTGGCCGTGACCCACTCGCGGAGCTTTCCCGTGAGCTTGATTCCGACTACTTTGGGCGCGGAAAGGTAGAAGGGCCCTCCTCCCATGGCGACGGCAACATCTAATCCTCCAGCGCCAATGGCAATAGCTCCTAATCCGCCATCCGTTGGAGTGTGGGAGTCGCTTCCCAAAAGGGTTTTTCCAGGTTTGCCGAATCGCTCTAAATGCACTTGGTGGCAGATTCCATTTCCAGGTTTTGAAAACAAGATGCCATACTTGCTGGCAACGCTTTGTAGGTACTGATGATCATCCGCGTTCTCGAAGCCGGTCTGGAGCATGTTGTGATCCACATATGAAACGGACAAATCCGTCTTGACGTTTTTCATCCCCAATGCTTCGAATTGCAAGTACGCCATCGTGCCGGTTGCGTCCTGCGTAAGGGTCTGGTCGATGCGAATCCCAATCTCATTTCCTTGTTTTAGCTCTCCTTCCACGAGGTGGTGTTGCAGTATCTTGTATGTTAAGTTGGACCCCATTATAATGCCTCCAAATTAGCGATTGAATGGTCTATTTCCAGGGCAAATGGTATATAAGCCGTTTTGGGGCAATCATCAAACTTTAAGGTTATTGCGTTGAAAGCCGAAGTGATGGGGTTATTCGAATTCAATCACGCGTGCGCTCCCAATGAGGAGTTCGACGCTGACATTATCCATTCCTGTCTTTGTTTTTCCACTGACTTCGAGTCGCTTGCCCATGAGTTCGAGCTGTATTTTTTCTCTTTCTTTTTCATTATCGAGTGCCGCAACAATTTCTTCTTTCTTTTTTCCCCATATCTGTAGTGCTTGTTCTTCGAATGCGACTGCGCGCATCGTTGCATGTCCATCATCCAGGAGCAAGGGCAAGAGTAGGCGTTGCTTGACGGTGTTTTGTCTTCCGCACGCACTGCAATTTTCTTCCAGTTGTCTGGGTTTGGATTTGCATGCTTCGCATTGTACGTAATACCCTCTTCCCGGCATGATCTCCACAATGCTCGCTTGCGCTTGCAGGAATTGTCCGGCTTGGGCGTTGGAGAATGTAATGGCTTCTTTGGGTTTTTCTACTGCGACTACTCGCGTTTCTTGTTTTCCTGGCGTGATGGTATAAGTGGCATTGAATCCCAGTGATAGTTGGAGTTGGTTGTTGAATGTTTTCACACGCGCGTTTTGAATGGTAATCTCCGATTCCATTCCGATTTGTTTTTGTTGTGCATCATCGACTTGTTCGTTCCAGAAAGTGAAGAGTGCTTCGCCGCTTTCGTCTTTGATTTTTACTGCGAGATATTTTCCTTCTTTTTCTCCTTTCATGAATGTCTTGATGGGATTGATGGCGGAGATTTTTCCTTTCACATCAATGTTGGCCATTCCATTTTGGAGTTTTCCGAGTGGCACGTGCATGGATTTCTTTTCCAGATAAGGAAGGGGGATGCGCAAATCTTTGCTGACTAAAACGACGGCGCCTTGCTCTGTGAGCAGTCCCGAGAATTTTTCTACTTTTTCTTTTACTTTTTGTTGGAGCTCTTCTTTTGCTACCCCACTTTTCTCGTGCATGAGTTGCAGTGCTTCTTCCAGGCTGAAATCGAGTTTTCCGCTCATACGTATGATGTGTCCTGCACGCATTTAATGGAATGGGATGATATTCCCCCACGCGCGTAGTGCGTTGTGCACAAACCAACCTTTTTATTTGTACGGGGCATACTGCATAGGATGTGGGAAGAAATAACCGATAATGTGTATGCCGCGTTCGGGGCGGACAATTCGGCGAATGCGTATGTATTGGTGGGGAAGCAAACCGCGCTCATCGACACGGGGTTGGTCCAATCGTCTCGTCAACTCAAAGAGGGTCTTTCTTCGATTGGTTTGACTCCAAAAGACATTAATCTCATCCTCCACACGCACGGGCACATCGACAATATTGCTTCGGATTATCTTTTTCCTCGCGCGCAAGTATGGATGCATCCCGGGGATGCGTTGTATGTGAATGCCAAAGATGCGCAGTTCGCGCACATGGAGAAAGTGGGCGTAAAAGAAAACAAATGGATGTCCGTGCATCAGACGTTTACTGAAAAACAAAAATTTGATTTGGGCAATCACTCCATCCAAGTGCTATTCACTCCCGGTCACACAAAAGGAAGCGTTTCCTTCATGGAAGAGAATCGCCGCTTGTTGTTTTGTGGGGATGCGTTGTTCGCGACCGGTCTTGGAAGATGGGACTTGCTCACGGGGAATAAGCCGCAAGTGATTTCTTCGGCGCTAAAGATTTTGTTCTCCTCTCCCAAGATGATTTTGCCAGGACATGGGTTGCCCATGAAAGCGCGTGGCTCGGCTTCAATCGCAAGGCAATTAGAACGATTGATGACGGAAGAACTGCCCGAATCTTTTGTATAAAATGCCTCTTTTTTGCCGAGCTTAGGGCTTAATAAAGGGTTTTTGCCCTTTTCTGGGTATTGAAGGTGGTATGGCCATGATGCACACGCACGATCCCAAGCTCGCGAAAGGAAAAGAGGCTCCCGCGCATGGATTTCCTCTCTATCCGTTGCATGGAAAGACCTACACGCGTCTCATCGAGCAGTGCCAGCAGTCTCCTGGTCACATCTTCGTGGTCATCGATCCCCCAGATCACACGCCGGAGCAAGTGAAGGCCATTGCAAAGGCAGCGGATGAAGCCGATGTCACTGCGTTTGCCGTTGGAGGAAGTTTGGGTGCACAGGGAAAATTATTGGATGATTGCATTGATGCCATCAAGTCGGTCTCGAAAAAACCTGTGATTTTGTTCCCTGGAAATATTGCGACGATTTCTCCCAAAGCCGATGCGGCATATTATTTGTCCATGCTCAACTCGTTAGATCCTTATTACATTTCTGGCGCCCAAATGGCGGCTGCCTATCCCGTTTCAAAAATGAAATTAGAAACAATCGGCACGGCCTATTTAGTGTATGAGCCCGGCCAAGCCGTTGGGTGGGTGGGCTCTGCAAAACTGCTCCCGCGCAATATTCCATATTTGGGGGCGGTGCAAGCCCTTTCCGCGCAAATGATGGGGATGCAAATGGTGATATTGGAGAGTGGGAGCGGCGCGCCTACGTGCGTTCCACCAGAATGTATTGCGGCAGTGAGAAAAGCCGGCGTGCATTTGCCTATTGTGGTCGCAGGAGGAGTTCGAACGCCTGAAGCGGTGGCACAATGCATTGCCGCGGGCGCGGACATTTGTCACGTGGGCACGAGTATCATGAAAGCCGCAGAGGGTAGCGTTCCAAAAGCAAAGAAGCTCATGCAAGAATTGGTTGCGGCCGCGAGAAAAGCAGGGAAGAATCGTTAATCTTTCCCTTTCCTTTCTCTAATGATTGCGTTTCTTTTTTGATAATAGAGTGATTGGATTGCACGAATTATAGCCTCATGCTTGCTAGCATCCCATTTTCCTGCTCGTTTGACGTGCCACGCGATAAACCGTTCAGCGCGCGCTGGGGTAATGCCTACTTCTGCCAATAATGTTCCGAGATCCGAAAACTCCTTGCGTTTTAATCCGCGCTTATGCATGAGTATTCGCTCGAGATAACTCAATTTTGGAGGTGATTGTGGTGCCTTTCTAGGCTTTCGTGGTCTATTTGGGGGCATTCACAATCCCTCATAATATTTCTTGCACAGTAGCGCATCGTGCTCTTGCTGAGGTGTCTCGGCGATGAACATGCCTCCGACCTTGAATTCTTTCAGGGATTGTAACATTCCCTTCCAATTAAGCGTGCTTTCTTCGCTTTCAAATGGCGTGTGGTATTTTTCTCCTTTTTCGGAATACGTGATGCCGCACGCTTGGATGTGCAGGTCAGTGAGATATTTTCGATCGAACTTTTCAATTTCTTCTAACAGTTTATCGAATGCCCCTTTTGTTTTCATTCCTCCATTCGTGCATGCGTGGGCGTGTCCGAAGTCCATGCACCAGCGCAGTCGCTTGTTTTCGGATGCGATTTCCATGACTTCTTGCAGTGTCCCCCACTGTGAGTGCTTTCCCGCATATTCTGGGGCAATCTGGATGTGTTTAATGCCATCTTTGTCCAGTCTTTCGTATATTTCGGCGCATGCTCCAAGGATTTTTTCTTTTATTTCCTTGCTGCTTTGCTCGTGTCGAAACGCCGCATGAACGGCGACGCTTTCGGCTCCCGCAATCCCTCCCATTTTGCACGCTAAATACAATCGTTCGATGCTCGCGCGCATGGTTTCAGGGCTCTTGGCATTGAGGTTGATATAGTAGGGTGCGTGCACGCTCAGGCGGATATCGGTTTTCTTTTTTGCTTCCATTACTTCTTTTGCCTTGTCTTCTTTCAAGTACACGCTTTGCACGAATTCCAATTCCATGCATCCTAATCCCATTTCTTTTACGGCTTCCACTCCTCTGACGATGCCCTTTCCCGCGACGGATTGGGGTATTCCAGCAGGCCCGAATGAGAGTGCGTGTGTCATTCATTCACTTAATGCCTGACCACTTTAAAAGCCGATGAATTCATTTGAATTTTCTTTAAGCGCATGGAATTGCACGTTCATTTTCCGAACCCGTTTGATTATTAACTCCATTTTGAGAGGAGTGATGCTATGCCTCGCGCTCCTGCTGTGAAAAAGAAGTCTTCTCCGCGCAAAGCGCCAGTTGAGCGTAAGAGCGTGAATTCTTTTCTCCTTTCGCGTCCAGATTCCTCGCTTACGCTGACTAATTTCGCAACGGTTTATTCCACGCTCACGGTTCAAGCCTGCGTGGAGAATGGAAGAATCTCCAAGATTGGTTTTTCAGTTGAAAAGAATGAGAAACTTTTGCGCTATGTTCAGCAGCTTGGGGAATGGTTGGTGGGGCAGTCAATGGAAGAAGTGGAGTCTCTTTCCCTGCATGAAGTGTTGCAGCGCTTTTCTCCTCCGCACGAGGAAAGGGTTTTGGTGGAATATGCGTTGTCGGCTTGGCAAGATGTCGTGTCTCGCCTTCCTACGCAGGATCCTCTTTCGGGAGCGTTGCAATCCCTCAAATACTACAATCGCGAGTTTCCTCGTGGGACATTATTGCCGGATTTGGAGGATTAGTTTTCGTTGCGGTGTTGCTGCAGCATGCGATTGGTTTCTTCGATGGCTTCTTTTGTGGAGTAACGGGGCATCCATCCTAATCGCATGGCTTTAGCGATGGAATACTCGCGGTGCTTGAATAGTCGTTTGACATGCGCCGGAATGAGGATATTTTTCTTTCCCGTGAGTTTGCTTTGGATCAAAAATAAATAGCTCGCTCCCATTCCAAGAAATCTCGGGATGCTTCCGACGTGTTTCTTTCCTTGTGCATCCGCGATCATGTCCACGACCTCACGCAAGGAATGGGTTTCTTTTTCGGCGCAGATGAATGTCTCTCCGTATGCGTCTTCGTTTGCAACGCACTTGGCGATGAATTCGACGAGATCCTTCACATAGATCATTTGCCACGCGTTTTCTCCTTTTCCGATAAGAGGAAAGCGTTTTTGGATGATTTTGTAGATGCTCTTCCAGTACTTGTTTTCCCCGATGACGAGGGCGGGTCGGATAATAGTAACGGGAAATACCTCTTGGTATTCCAGTACTGCTTTTTCAGCCTCGGCTTTGCTTTTTTCGTAGGGTGTAATGGGATTGAGCGGGCTTTCTTCCGTTAGCTTTTCTTTTGTTTCCCCATACACGCCGACGCTGCTGAGGAAGATGAATTGTTGTATTTTTTCATTTTCGGCGGCCGCGAGCAGATTTTTGGTTCCTTGAACATTTGTTTGGTAAATTTCTTCCTGGCTTTTTGTTTCGTCTATTTCGGCGGCGGCATGGATGACAATGTCGATTCCTTTCATGCGTGGAGTGATGGTAGTGGGATCGAGGATATTTCCCCCGCTGCTGCGGGAAAACTCCACAAGGGTGTGTTTTTTTCGCTTGAGCACTTCGATGAGGTGCTTTCCCACAAATCCGCTGCTTCCTGTTAGTAGAATGCGCATGCTTTCTCCTTTCCTTCTATGAGGTTAGGCAATCACCGGTATAAAAGCGCTAAGGGCTTCCGGGAACAAATACACCAGTAGCACTCCCACGAATAGGAATGGGGCGAATTTTGGGAGGTCGCGATAGACAGGGATGGTGTGCATTCCCGCGTGCTTGAATCGTTGGATGTCTCCTCGATCAATGAGTGGAGGAATTTCTTTTCCTAGTTTTTGTTTTTCATCTGCAGAGAGGTGTTCTACTGCCAGCAATTCATCGTCTTCCATTTCTTCTAATGGAATTCGTTTCAGAAACGCGTGGGCTTTGATTTCATTCTCGAGCATGTAAAAGATGATTCCCATTCCCAACGCTAGCAGTAAAATAGTTCCTTGCAGTAATGAGAATATTTCATTGGCCATGGAATAAGCAATGAATACGAGCACGGCAATTAGCATTCCTATTCCTAATTTCTTTTTGGTTTCATTCCAATTTATTTTGGGTTTGGAGAGGAGGTATCCTCCCACGTAGCGGATGCACAACCCCACACACGCCGCGAGGGATGCGACCAATAGCACGCTCAGCACGAATAATTGTCCTTCATAGAGGGGCTGCACCAATGCCATTCCTGCGAGGAGTTTGATGTCTCCTCCTCCGAGTTTGCCTTGTTTGTAGGCGAAATACCCAATGGCATAGATTCCAATTCCTAATATGATTCCAATCCATTGCGCATTCAAAATGCTCAGAATAATTCCTAATCCGATGAGGGGGTACGTGATCCAATCGAAGATATACCCTGTTTTCCAGTCCGTGTATGCGGCGATAGCTGAAGCGATGACATTAGCGGCGAATGCGATAGGAGCAAGGGGTAAGTCCATGGGTTCACATCCATTCTTTTCTATTGCGGTTAGCGTATCTTGATCTTCTTTGGTTTCTGGAATCCTTGCATCATTTTCTGTAATCCTTTGGGGTCTTTCATTTTTTCTTCATCTAAGTGTTTGAATTTTTCGACCATTTTTTTGAGTTGGCGATAGTGTTTGAGCAGCTCGCGCACGTCTTCTTCTCCCATTCCGCTTCCCTTTGCAATGCGCAGGATGCGTGAGGAGGTGATGAGTTCGGGATTCTTTTTCTCTTGCTTGGTCATGGAGTCCATCATGACTTTGTACCCAGTAAGTTTCTCTTCGCCCACGTCCATTTGTTCTTTGGGGATGTGGTTCCCGAATCCGAGCATTTCCGCGATCTTGGAGAGCGATCCCATCTTTCGCGTGGCTTGGAGTTGGTTGTAGAAGCTCTGCAGCGTAAATGTGCCTTCCAACGGATTTTCTTGCAATGCCGCGTCTTCTTTGAGTTCTTCCATTTTGTCCAGGAGTCCTTTCAGATCTCCATATCCCATGACGCGTGAAAGAAAGCGGTCGGCGTGGAATTCTTCTAACTCGGATATTTTTTCTCCCATTCCCAAAAACAATACCGGTGCATTCGTGGTCTTGCATGCTGCGAGCGCTCCTCCTCCCTTTGCAGAACCATCCATTCGTGTGAGAATAACTCCATTCACTCCCACGGCTTCATGGAATGCAGTGGCTTGTTTTTTGGCCTGCTGCCCAATGTCTCCTCCTAATACGAGCCAGGTGTGCTCGGGCTTCAGCACGGCATGGATTTCTTGTATTTCTTTTACGAGTTCATCATCCAGTGCGCTCCTTCCCGCAGAGTCAACGATGATGGTGTGACATCCCTTGCTCATGAGTTCGGTAATCCCTTGCTTGACCACGCTGGCCGCATGCGATTCATTGCGATTGGCATAGAAGAATGTCCCGGGTATTTTTTGGTGCAATTGTTCGAGTTGATCGATGGCGGCGGGTCGATAGGTATCGGCGGCGATTATTCCCACCCGCAGTCCGCGTTTTTGGTAGTAGTGGGCTAACTTTGCAGTGGTAGTGGTCTTTCCGCTTCCGAATAATCCCACCATCAGAATGGAGTTTGGCTTTTGGGGGATGTGATTTTCTTTTCCTCCCATTAAGTCAATGAGCGCGTCGTAAGTAAGAGAGACTAAATGTTCTTTGCGATTCAATCCTTTTGGGATGTCTTCGCTTAATGCGGCTTTCTCGAGTTCTTTGCTGAGCTGCAGCACGAGGTTGATATCGACGTCCGAGGAAATGAGGGCGCGCTGGAGCTCTTTGATGAGAACTTTTACGCTGTCCTTGTCCACGACTCGCAAGGAATTGAATGCGTCGAATGCCTTTCGGAGGCTGTCTCCTAGACCCATAATACCCTAAATTCCTCCCAGAATGCCTTAAAATGAGGCGGTAATGGTCGGAGCTGCAGCGGGACGATGTTTCAGTAAACCTTATTTATATAGCCGTTTTCCTCAGTGGTTGAGTTGATACGATTCCCTCCAGAAAGAATGCATTTATTCGGCGCCGCGCGCAATCGAAGGCGATAATAAAGTCACTGATTGAATTAGCGGCCATTATGCGGCGCTCTGCGGCTAGTCGAAAGGCTTTCAGGGATAAGTTAGATCATATTCGTGCGCGTTTCGAGGCGAACCCCATTAGTTATTATGGCTCCTCACTCGAAAGAGCTCCTGCTTCCCCGGCTCCCAGGAAACCGAAGCCTCCTGCTTCTCGCAGAAGGGCTGTCAATAAAATTGGTTCGGGGGTGGATATCGTTCGACCAGACTTTTTGGGTTACTATTTGGATTCACGCGGGAGGTTGCGTCCAAGAAATTTAGGTGTTACACGTCCCACAAGAAGCGAGGGATCATCAATAATTCCGAGGGACGCTGCAACCGGCGGGCCTAATGAGTGGTGGCCCTCGATAGATACCTCAAAACTATCGGATGATGCACTCATTCCTCGTCCCCGTAAATCGAATCCTCCCAAAGTCTATTCATCAAAATACGTTACTTTTCCCTCGCTTACTCCAAAGTTGCAACGGAGCTTGCACCGCAGTATGGAGCGTAAAAAGCTGAAAATTACTCAATTGCGGGAAAAGATATTATCAAATCCAAAGATGGCATCAAAAATGAAATTATTTGTTGATGCCCTGGACGAAATTCGTTTTCGCAATAAAAAAAGCAAAGAGAGTGGGGAAAAAAATAGTGTATGGGAAAAAGGAGAGTTGCTTGCTGCGAACACGACCATAGTGGATTTGCAGTATTCTCTCGTGCGACTTCTTTTGCAGTGGAATCGACTAAAGAGAATGACGCGCCTGAATAAAAAAGTGTTTCCCGGATTTGTTGCGGTCCATCGCACAAATATTGCGAAGAAGATAGAAGATGCACGATTGCTGGCAGAGGAGCTACTGGTACTGAAAAAAATGAAAAAATAATATTTTCTTTTTTCGGGGCAGTGGTTATCTTTTCTAGATTCTCTAGCTCAAATCCCGATGGGTCTCATACATGAATGCTGCGTCTGCGTGGTGTTTTTTCATTCGTTTGGTGACTTCATAGAATATTTCGTGCGCGGTGATGGTGTGGGATTTTTCCACGAGTTTGGTGATGTAGTCCGAAACATCCATGGCGATCTTTTCGGCTTGTTTTTCTTTGACGTGCGATCCGAGGCATGCAACTAACACGGATCCATAGACTTTGCGCACATCATATGCTTCTGCGTGCCCGCGTCTTTTGACGACGTGGCGTGCGGTGAATTTTCTTTTTTTGGTAGTGGGTTTCTTTTTCGTGGTTGCCATATCCGTGTGTCACCCGAAGTTGATTGTCCCATTCGCGATGAGGATGAGCAGCCAACCCATTCCAATGAGTAAGAGCCCAATGAACAGGCGCATGAACCCACGGCTGTCCTGCTTCCATTTCTTGAATCCGGCTACGCTCTTTCCGGCCGCGACCGCGAGAAGTATGACGATGAGCGGCGCCACAAAGAGGATGTTGTATAACACCAACAACAGCAATGCCGTGAGGTCAAAGTACTGTGATAAGAGTGTGATGATGGCGAGGTAGGGTGCGCCCGTGCAGGGTAATTCGACTGCGGCCACGAATGCCCCCAAGAAGATGACTCCGGGCACAGTAACATTCTGCGCATATTGGTCAATCTTCTTGCTGAGTTCGTAGGGAATTTGCAGCGAGAATCCTTTTCCATACCAAAAGAAGTCTTTGATTTCAAGCAGTCCTGCGACCATGATGAATAGTCCTACGGCGATGGAGATGTATTCGGACACATAGAGTGGAACGGATGAGAGGAAGTACATCAACCCCAATCCCGCGAGGAAATAAGTCGTGGCAACGGCGCCAATGTATAATCCCCCAAAGATGAGCATGTCTTTGGTTGATTTCTTTTTACCCAGCATCACGGTGATCATCAAGATGAGCACGCCGATGGCGCAGGGATTAATACTATCGATGAGCGCCGTCACGACAATGGTTCCAATCGTGGGGAGATATGCTTCAACGGCCATTCAACTCACCTCGGTTCATGGCCGCGCGATAAGATGCGCACGAGTGTGATGTGGTTTCCTTGGCAACATCATATTCGATAACCAAACAATCCCCTGGGGGCACATTCGAATACGGTTGCATGCGTGTGTCGAGGGAGATGGGGATCTTTTGCTGTGCGTATATCCATTGCTTGGCGTCTTGGGGATTGGTCACGCGCAATAGGAATGCTTGTAATTCGGCTTGCTTTCCATTGCACGTTCCCGAATAGGGCAGTGTTACATTTCCATTAATCGTGGGATAAGTAAATCCGGTATCGGAGAATGTGGCGCCGATGATTTCGAAGAAGTGGCGGAAGCTTCCTTGTTCGAGATCCAATACCGTTCCTTCCACGTGCATGCGGTCATCATTGTGCTCGTGTACTTCCCACGTTCCCACGCGATTATCGATGCCCGTGGGGTCGATGAGGTCGAGTTTGTTTCCGCAGTGCCAAATCTCATAGTCCGTGTGCCAGTGCACCGGTCCTCCGGTGGGGGAGATGGTGTTGATGTAGATGGTTGTGCCTGCTAAATAGAACGTCGAAAGCACTGTGACGATGATGATGCTCACAAAAATGGTTTTTTTGACGCGGTCTTTGCGGGGTTTGGCGAAAACAGCATATCCTACGAGCAATGCCAATAGGATGGTGGCGACAATGACGACGTTATAGGTATTATCGCGCAACATAATGGCGGTTGCGGCGTCGCTGCTGATGGTGGTTAAAATGAGTGCAAGTGGCACCATGACGGGCAAAAGAACGAT
Source organism: uncultured archaeon (assembly GCA_964480125.1). Lineage (GTDB taxonomy): Archaea > Iainarchaeota > Iainarchaeia > Iainarchaeales > VGJJ01 > VGJJ01. The sequence goes on along the minus strand of CAYZNV010000017.1, from coordinate 10,981 downwards.
TTGCGGTTTAAAAAGTTGCTATTTGCTTCTGCGCGATGAGAGATACAGTCCCATTCCGAATCCGATGATGAGTAGCACCAACATGAATGCAATGGGGATGATGCTTTGCTCTGCATATCGTTGCGTTTGTTCTCTTGCTTTTCCCGCGGCCGAATCATCATACACTTCAGGTACGCTCACGACGAGTCCGGCTTGGATGGGTTTTCCTTCCACGGCGTAGAGTTGGTGGTCATTCGTCGTTAATACGACGCTCAAGTAGTGATTTCCTGCTGGCAATTCTTTGATATGGTGCCATTCCCCATACACGCGGGCGATTTTTTCTCCATCCACATAAATGTGGGCGTGCCCTTCCCCTGGAATATGGGCTTGCCCATTGTGTTCGGGCGCAAAGGCAAAGTCATTCGTAATCATGTGCACATTCCATCCTGCCTCATGGTCTAATTCCACTTCCACGCGCACGGAAGGAATGGCCTCTCCCGCAGGGACGTTGTATACATTGAGGTGCGTCGTGTCGTGAGCGACATCATTGGTCACAATCTCGTGTGCATAAACAGAAAATGAAAAAATCAAAAGGATAAGGAATGTGATGAGTGTGCGCATGGATGCATTTCCATTTGTGTGCATTTAATCTTTTGCCACGCCATTATACGGCGTCACGCGGGATGATGCGCTCGAGGAATGCATCGAGGTCGAATTTGACCAAGTCTGCGTAGGTTTGTCCTACTCCAAAGAATAGAATAGGTTTGTGTAGCTCGTGCAGGATAGAGATGACTCCTCCTCCTTTGGCGTCGGTGTCGAGTTTAGTGAGGATGAATCCGTCAATCCCAATGGTCTCATCGAATGTCTGGGCTTGCGTGAGAATGGCTTGTCCCGTGAATGATTCTCCCACATAGATTTTGAGGTGCGGCTGCACCACGCGTGTGATTTTTTTCATTTCTTCGAGGAGGTTTTTGTTGGTGTCTTGCCTCCCTGCAGAATCAATGAGCACGACATCGGCGTGTTCTGCCTTTGCTGCCTTTACTGCGTCGAATGCAACGGCTGCGGGGTCGCTTCCGTATTGGTGGCGCACGAGTCGTACGTGTAGTTTGTCCGCGTGCACTTGGAGTTGTTCAATGCTTCCTGCGCGGAAGGTGTCTGCGCTTGCCAATACTACTTTCTTTCTGCGTTGTTGCAGGTAATGCGTGAGCTTGGCGATGCTTGTGGTCTTTCCCGCGCCATTGGGTCCTATGATGAGGATGATGCACGGATGATTGGCTTCGATGACGGCGTCGAAGTCCAGCGTTTCTACTGCGATCAGTTCATGCATGGCTGTCTTGATTTCGTGTAAAATGAATTGGGTGGGATTCTTTCCTCGTGGGATTGTTTTTTCGCTCAAGCGTTCGCGTAGTTTTTCGATGAGTGCGGTAGCGGTATTGATGTTGACGTCCGCTTCCAAGAGCGAGAGCTCAAATTCCTCGAGGAATGATTGGATGGTTTCGGGTTTCAGTGTAATATTTCCAGTGAAGAATCCCACGACTTGTTGTCCTATTCCCACGCTGGCTTTGAGTTCGCGCTTTTCTTCTTGCTTCATTTCTGGGAGCTTGGGCTCAATCTTTGGAGGAGCTGACGCGGTGGGGTGTGAGTGAGCAGCGGCGGGAATTAGCTTTACTGCAGGAATGGGTTCTGGTTGGGGAGTGTGAATGGGATGTGGCGCGGCGTGTTCCTTTGTCTTTTGTTCGATGTGAGTGTGGTGTTCACTCGTGGGAGTAGGAGAGTGGACAACAGGGGTTGGAGTGGGCTCTGGCGCGGGCGCTGTCTCGGCTGGAGTAGAAGGAGTTTGGTTTGCCGGCACCGGTTGTACATTTGATTCTTCGGCGCTGGCTCCGATTATTTTTTGCGTGAACGACTGAATTTTTTTCTTCAGTAAATCAAACATGCGCATTACCTTTTCGTTGCTTTGCGCGCATCACGAAAGGCTTTGGCGAGGTTCTGCATGTTTTTGGCGTACTCGCGCGCTTGCTGGAGTTGTTTCTGCAGTACTTCCATTTCTTTCTCGAAAATCTTTTTTCTTTCCGCGAGGTCTTCTTCTATTTCTTTCTTTGACGCGGGAACGACAACGTTTCCTGGCAGCGTGCGGAGCAATTCTTTTCCTCTGACTTTTCCTTTCATTGAAATTCCTGCTCCTAATGGGATGATAGCCTCGGTTTCATTCTTTTCATCCAAGTACTTCAGCGCGCTTCCCACGATGGCGTTTTCTTGTAGCATGGCCATAATCGTATTCTGTTGTTGGCGGATTCGTTTCATGCTGCGGCGTGCGTTGAGGAATCCCTGCTTGACTTGTTCCATCGTCATGGTTGCCTTCATGCTGCGGGGGGCTGCGTCGGATTTGGCAGCGGGGGTCGTGGTTGTGTCTTTGGCCATATGATATCAGTGCTCCAATAGGTTATTTTGCCGGGGAAATGGTTAAATAATGCCCTCATTTGCCCTAGAATGGCCTTTTGGGGGGTTTTAGCGCAGTCCGGGGTGTAGGCCTTCGTCGATGCGTGAGAGTTCGGGTCCAGAGGTTCTTTCTCCCACAATGACTCCGTGTTTGTTGGCAAGGATGGAGTTTCCGATGAAGGCGTCTCCATAATTGGCTGTTGTGGTCATGCCAGGAACTTTGAATAGTGATTCTAAGTGTTCCATTTCCGCAGGGGTGGTGCGTGGGTTGGCCAGAAATCCTTTTTCGGTGGCGATGACGCTGCTTCCGGCCAATTCAGAGCGTGCCACGAGCATAGTATGTAATGGGATTCCGAAGAATTGTTCCAGTGCCTTGATTTCCATCTCATGGATGTTGGGGGAAATGATTCCGGCGTGGCGTTGCATGCAGAGTAGGTTTCCGATTGCAGAGATGTCTTTCATCACATGGACTTTGATTCCGCTTTCGTGTAAGAAATCTAATTCGTTTTCGTTGATGTGATTGGCTACGGCGAATTTGTTGTCGAATCCGCGTGCCAATACTCCAATCAAGTGGGAGTTGGCGATAGTGAGCGCGAGCGTTTCGACCCCAAGGACTTCGCCTATTTTTTTGGCTTCCTTTTCAGGGGTAAAAGAAGGGATGAGTGCGATCTTGTCCGTCACCGAGCAAAATACCCCCATGTATGGGGATCCATGCAGATTGAGTGGTTTGATGTGCATAATGGTTTTGTTCTTCCCAACGGTTCCAGCCGTTACTTGGCTGGAGCGGTTGCGGCTTTTTTAGGTTGTGCGTCGGCCTTTGCTTCGGTTGCTTTTGCTGGGGCTTCTGCTTTGGCTTCTTTCTTCGTAGTGGTCTTCTTTTCCACGGGCTTTGCTTTTTCGGTGAAGGCTTTCAATTCCTTTCCGTTCTGCAAGAACACATAGAGCAGGTCCTCTTTTTTCTTGAATGCCACGTCGATGTGGTTGAGTTTGTGCTGGATTCCGCGCGCGAAAATGGCGGCATTGACTTCGTTGCTGATGCGGATGTTCTTGTCCGCAGCGCGAGTGTGCTTCTTTACGTAATTCTTCACGGCGTAAAGCACTTTGTTAGCAAAGCGCGTGCGGGGGATTCGCACCATGTTGTTCAAATGGATAGTATGGTTTTCTTGCATGGTTCATTCCTCCGTTATTGGATGATTCCCTTTCGGCTGCGCTTGCCTACATATTTGTTCTTTTTCTTGTGCATGCGATGCTGGGAGGGGTTTCCTTTTCCGGCTTTGCGCTTGACTTTCATGAATCCTTTCTTGCGATTGAATTCGAGGTTCTTGGTCTTGAACATTTCTCCGAGAGAAATGCTTCTCCAGTGTCTCTTTCCCTTGGTGTTATAGATGCGCTTGCGCTTTCGCTGCATCGCAAAGGTAGGGGCATTCGTCAACCCTGAGGTGATGCTTTTCCTCGTGGAGATGATGAACTTCTTGAACTCGGGGTCTTTGTGCGTACTCATAGTGGGATCACTTGCTTCCTTTTCGTGTGATGGTAAATTCCTTTTTTGGAGGAGTTACTTGGGCTAACAACGCTTTCAATTGGTCTTCATTGATTTTTCCAGGCAGCTTTCCTTGCCGGGCCATCATGATGATGCCCTGCGCCACTTGGAGGTATTTTTCGTAGTTGACCAATTTCACATTGCTCAACCGCGCTTTGGCCTCCGGGGTCAGGATGTTGTTCAGCAACGCACTGAGTTGCTGTTCCATCTTGGCCTGGGATTCCGCTTCTTCTTGCTGGGAAGCCATGCGTGACTTCATTTCTTCCAGCTTGCGCGCGCGGATGTCGTCAATGTCCGTCATTCGCTATCCTCATCCCCCTTCTTTTTCTTGTCCTTGGCTTTGTCGACCTGCGCTTCTCCGTCAGAGGCTTTTCCTTTTCCTCTCTTCAGGGCTTCGCGCGTGTCGGCGTCGGCTTTGGAGCGCTTCTGGAACACGCGTTTCTTCTTGACGCGCGTCTTAGCCGCTTCCATGGCGATCTTGGACATGCTATTGAGATATTTTTGTCCGGCTGGGGTGATGGCTCTTCCTCCGGTCTTGGAGGTAGCGATCAACTTTGCTTTTTCTAATTGTTGTAATGCCAGGCGAATGATTTTTCCGCTGGCCTTGCGGTGAACGTGGGGTTTTGATCCGCGGGCTTTTCTTCCACCATAATAGGTGCGCAAAGACTCGGTGCCAACAGGGCCGTCTTTGAATACGCGGTACAAAATGGAGGCGCATCGCACGAAATACCAGTCTTCGTTTTGTGGAGCGCGTTCGGCGTGGGCTCCGCTTTTCACATATGCGGCGAAGGCGGGTGCCTGTACGGTGTTTTCTTTCTTCAAGTCGTTGGAAATGGTTTCCAATAATACTTCAATCGGAACGTCATAAACGCCCATGTTTTCACATCCTTTTTTGATGAACCTTTTTTCTAAAAAGGTTCTGGCGGTACGCCTTGCGGCGCATTCGTTCTACGACCCATTAGAAATAGGTCGAATTCGCAGCCTTTTTGGGGCTTGAATACACTCTTTCCCCCAAGAAGGGTTTATAAATAATCTCCGCCCTCGCCCCCTATTGGGCTGTAGAGGGGGTTTTAGGGGTGTTTTTGGTCTTTTTTCGAGTGAGTTCTCCGCAGATCTTACAAACGGAATTCCACGTTCCTTTCTTCAATCTCCGTGAAACGGTCTTTCCCTCAATCCAATAATTCCAGCAGTGCTTGCAGAAGCGGTTTTTGATTTCGGCTGGAATGGGGACGCGGAAGCGCATGCTGAGTTGTTTGATCAGCTGTCCATATCTCCTGCTGCGCGCGGGTTTTTCTTCTGCTTCTGTTTCCGCGAGCTCGCGCAGTCGATGCATTCTCTCGATTGCGATTTTTTGTTGTCCCGTCAGGGGTCGCACGAATCGGTTTTCAGTTGCCATGTGTTCGAGAGGGAGAATGATGAATAAAACACCTATGTTTTGTTTCGTTGAATTGTTTCAAATGCGTTTGCTCAAGTACTCAACTTCTTTCTTGTATCCATTCGCGCGTGCCACTGCATAGTAGAGTGCACGCATGTGGGCTTGTGTGGCTGGGGATTGCGGTTCTTGCGTGGAAGCGTTGTGCACGTGATAATAATACAATGTTTCGGGTCGGCGGATGCGGATGTGTGTATATCCTTGTTCGCGTGCATGGTCTTCAATCGCGTGCAAAAGATGATCTATCCATCTTTTTTGAGTGCGTAGGTGCAGTCGTTGCATAATGGAATGGGGCGCTTCTCCTTGGATGGCCTCAACGACGACTGTTTTGGGTTGGAATCCTAGTTTGACGCTGCCAATGATTTTATTTCCCCTGCAAAGGCTGACTTGCACGAGTGACTCTTCGCTCCCGCGGACAAGCCGGATTGAATAGCTCGTTTTTCTTGGTAGTGGTCGGTCATGGAATGTGCCAATGAACGGTTTTCCATAACGGTAAACGGCTTGGGGGCGGGCTGTTTCTTTTTTTGGTTCGAGCATGGCACCCGAACGCTCGATGAATGGGCTCAATTCTCTAAATCTGCCGAACTTCCGGACGGGGGTTAGTGCGCGCTTAAGGTAGTTGAATGCTTTTTTTCCTTTCCTTAATAGTAACATGTACAATCGAGTTCACGTTGTAATATATTCCTTGTCTTTTTAGCCCATTTGACTTTTCGGTTCAACCTAATTCCTTAACGAAATAATTGCCTTCCTCGCGGTAATGCATGCGGCGTGCGACTCCATAATAGAGTGCGTGCATGCGTCGTTGCACTGAAGGGGATTGTGGTTCTATTTTTCCATTGCGATCAATAAGGTGGGCGTGATAATATGAATTGAATTCGGGTTTGATTATTTTTACGCGCTTGAATCCCATTTCTTTTGCGTGTGCTTCTATTTTTTCAATCAAGAATCGCGGCCATGTTTTTCCGGTTGCTGTCTTGAATGCACGCATTAGTTCTGGATTGGATGCGATATATTTGTTGTCGCTGGGTCGTGCTCCTTGGATTGCCTCGACGATGACGGCTTTTTTTTCGAATCCTAATTTTATTCTTGCCAGTGGCTCTCCATGCCCATATTGGGCGTCGTGGAATATTCCTATTCCGATGGGGGATTCTCCCATTGTCTCTGTTGGTTCGATGCGGAAGTTTGCTTCGGGTGCACGTACTGTTGTGGCAGGGAATAATTCGATGAATGGTTTTCCATGCCTTAGGATTTTTCTGCGTCTTGCGGTGAGGTGCACGAGCTTGACGTGATTGGTTTTTTCGACCATTGAGAAAGTGCGTGCAAAATTTCCCATGGGGGGAAGCAACGTGTGAGGGGTAAGCTTGATGACCAGTCGTTTCCAGAATCCCTTTCTCATATGAGTAAAATGGAATAAGCAGTATATTAGGCTGCGAGGAAAGACGAGTAGGATGGTGCGAGCCACTGGCAGTATTTATTCCAAGTGCGTATTCATGTCTTTCCAGTTCATTTTTCCTTGTTTGAGTGCGCTGAGGGTCGTTTGGAATATTTTTTTGCGTTTCTCTTCCGAAATAGCATATACTCCGGGACGGATGATGATGGGCAAGATGGCGCTCAGGTATAGCGGCATATATTCTGCGATTTGATTGTCCCCAGTCTGCTTGATATATTCTGAAACGAATATTTTTCCAAGCTCATTGAAAGGGCCTGAATAATCGCCTTCTTGCATGATTGCTTTCTGGAAATAACTCGAGAATGCATGGATTCCGACATCGATTCCTGGGTCACCGAACGGGAAACGGGAGGCATCAATTGCAATGAATTCTTTTTCTTTGAACATCATGTTGGGGAACCAAAAATCTCCATGTACATGGCATAAGCGATTCCAAGCATGTTTTCTTTTTTCACGTAGTCGAATGGCTTCAACGAAAAATTTCTCAAATTCGTCTTTGAACCAGTGGTTGTGCTTTTCGTAGGTGTCGAATAGGGTTAGTGCCAGCTCTGAATGCATGATCATGTCGCGCGTTGCGCGTAAATAAGCGGCTTTCTTGTTTTCTTTTTCTACTGCGACCGGTTTTTGGTGCAATTCAGCGATTGATTGCGCGATAATCCTTGCTTTTTCTTCGTCTTCTTGAGTCAACGTCCCCTCTTTGCGTATGCGCTCTAAATCGTGTGAGTAGGGCGCCCCTTCTGCGAATTCCAATACTTGAAAGTATTGTTCTTTGGGTAACTGGCTATGAAATCCTTCTTTGTCTAACCCGATGATGTCGATAATTTTAGCATGCTGACGCATGGGCTTGGAAGCATGATAGCTGCTTGCGAAATTATGCCATTGGTCGATGGGTAGAGGGTAAGTATATTCGTCGGCCTTTAGTGATTTGATGACGAATTTCTCTTTTTTTCCATTCAATTCGGTCTGGACGAGAAAGACGTCTCCGATGAACCCTTGTGAGAGATATTCGACTGAATGCACTTTTTTTGGATAGAAGTAGTGCTGGATTTGCTGTTTCAAGTGCTGCATGAGCTATTATTCGCACGTGCTATTTTTATGATCTGCCTTCTTTCACGAGTTCGTTGAAGCGGCGGGTGACGTCATACGGTTTTCCTCGGAAGAGGAGTCGCACTCCCATTATTCCACTTTTTGTTGGTTTGAATTGTAATTCGGCGTGTTCGAGGAAGTCGGCATAATTTTCTCCTCGTATTGCGGGTGGGTTCCCGGTTAGTGCATGCACGAGTGCCACAATGGTGACGTCATGGGCGATGGCTTCGATGTTGATGAATGGGTTTCTTCGAGGGACTTTCTTTCCAGTGGTTCGCCTCTTTTCTTCTGCAGCGCGTGCATGCCATTGATATAGTTTTTCCGTTCCACGGAGTGCATGTCTCATAGTGTATGCCATGTGCACGGCCATCTCGTGAGGTGAATAGAACAAGTGTTTGGGTAATTTTCCTTGTAACCAGTCCCGAATGACTTCGTGGGCGGGTGGAGTGAGCAGTCGCGTGAGCGTTTGCGACTCGCTTGGGGAATGGGGCTTGATGAATCGCGTCAATCCTTCGCGGATGTGGATCTTTGCATTTTTTCGATTGGCTCCTTTTGCTATTTGTCTGGCGGTTTCCACGCTCCTTCCAATCGGGGTAGAATAGAAATGGGTCTGCTGTTTTCCTTTGAGTTTTTTCCCGAGCAGAAATGCGTGTTGTTTGCCTTTTTCCGTCAGTGGAGTCTGTGCTCCGCCGTGCCCTTCTCCCGTAGTCGGTCTTTCGGCGTGTCGGCGGATTCGGATGCGAATGGGCATAGTGGATTATCGTATGGCTGCTATAAAAATATGCAGCGACCGGGAATCGAACCCGGACAGCGACCTTGGGAAGGTCGAATCATACCACTAGATCATCGCTGCCTCTAGATGAAGAAGCAGCCGAATGGATTTTTAATTAGCGGTTTTCACTTCGAGCGCAAGCGCCTCTTGCAGCGCGTGCACTTTATCCGCTTTCTCCCACGCAAATGCGGGATTGTTTCTACCAAAGTGCCCATATGCTGCTGTCTTTTTGTAACTGGGTCTGCGCAGCTGCAGCGTATCAATAATTCCTCTCGGAGTTAATGAAAATACTTTTCTTACTGCATTGGAGAGTTTTTCTTCTGCAACTTTTCCAGTGCCGAATGTGTTTAAGTAAACACTAACGGGTTCTGCCACTCCAATGGCATAGGCGAGTTGCACTTCGCATGCGTCTGCGAGTTTCGCTGCAACGACATTTTTTGCAATGTAGCGTGCCATGTATGCGGCGGAGCGATCGACTTTGGTGGGGTCTTTCCCGCTGAATGCGCCTCCACCGTGCGGCGCGTAGCCTCCGTACGTGTCCACGATGATTTTTCTTCCCGTCAAACCGGAATCGGCAATAGGTCCTCCAATTTCAAAGCTTCCGGTGGGATTCACGTAGATTTTGGTTTGGGCATCCATCCATTTTCCGCAAATGGGTTTGATTATTTTTTCGGTGATGGTTTGTTTTATTTCGTTGTGTTGTAATCCCTTGCGATGGTGGGTGGAAATAACTACGGTGTCAACGCGTTTTGGTTTTCCGTTTTCGTATTCAATTGTTACCTGACTTTTTCCATCGGGAAGCAACCAGGAAATTTCTCCATTCTTGCGTGCCGTGGAGAGTTTTTGGGTGAGTTGGTGTGCTAATGCAATGGGCATGGGCATGAGTTCAGTGGTTTCGTTGCAGGCATAGCCGAACATCATGCCTTGGTCGCCAGCTCCTTCTTCTTTGTGGAGTCCTTGTCCCTCATTGACTCCTTGCGCGATGTCAGGGGACTGTTCGGAGATGGCCAGTAAAACTGCGCACGTATTTCCATCAAATCCAACATCCGTGTGATCGTATCCAATTCCCTTGACGGTATCGCGGACTACTTTTTGGAAATCGATGTAACTGTTGGTGGTTAATTCCCCGGTTATGAGAACGAATCCTGTTTTGACAACGGTTTCTATTCCGCAGCGCGAATAAGGGTCTTTTTCTAGTGCTGCATCCACGATAGCGTCAGAGATTTGATCGCACAACTTGTCCGGGTGGCCTTCTGTTACGGATTCGGATGTGAATAGGAAGTTTCCTTGTTTCATTCGTAAACCCCTCCTTGCGTAGGTTGAGCCGCAATGGGTGGTAATGCTTTATTGTGTGGATTAAATACATTTTTGGTGCATTCCCAAGATGATTAGATGGCGATGCTCCGCTACGCATTTATTCCTCTTTGCGTGCTTTGATTGGCATGCCTCCTCTGCATGCGTTCAATCCCTTCATTCGTCCGGGTTATTTAGAGGTTTTTTGTGGTCCCATGAAGAGCGGCAAGTCTCTTGCGTTATTGCATCGCGTGGAGAAATTGAAGTATATGAAGAATGCTTCTTTTTTGTTTGTGAAGCCCAAGTTGGACACGCGTGATTCGCATGTGCGAACGCGCTTTCATGATGTTCAGCACGCCTGCGTTTTTGTGGATGAAAGTAATCCGGAAGAGATTCTTTCATTGTTGGATGGGCATGCGCTAGTGGCGATTGATGAAGTTCATTTCTTCCACTCGAAACTAATTTCTGTGATCAAAGAATTATTATCAAAAAATGTGAATGTAGTGGTGTCTGGTTTGGATTTGGATTTCCGCGGCGAGCCATTTGGTTCCATGCCCGTATTGCTTTCTCTCGCGGATGAAGTGCATAAGTTGAATGGAGTATGTGATTATGAGGGGTGCAGTAATCCTGCCACGCGGACACAACGTTTAGTGAATGGGCTGCCTGCGCGCTATGACGCTCCAATCATTCTAGTGGGGGATGTGGAAGAAGGGTATCAGTGTCGTTGTTTGTGCCATCATGAAGTGATGGATGCGCCTTCCCCCAAACTGGGTTCAATCATTCAACACAAGCAACAAAAATTAGGATAAGATGCGGATGCTGGGAGTGGCCTGTTTCGGCAGGCCGCAGCGAGTACGGGTATCGCTTGCGATACCCCTATTTTTCTTTTGACTGGGAGTCTACTTTTCTTTTTTCTAAAAAGAAAAGGAGTTCAGATGCGGATGCTGGGAGTCGAACCCAGCCCCCGAACTTGGAAGGCTCGGATACTAG
>CAYZNV010000016.1:0-25336 GCA_964480125.1 uncultured archaeon | reverse complement strand
CTGCTGACACCGACGATGCTGCGCATGATGCGCGCCGTTCCGAATCCTCCTCCGTGCATGTAGGCTCCTTTTTCATCTCGCCCTGAATCGCTTCTGCGCCCAGCGGACTAATGGTTTTTTCTTTGGGGCAAACCAGGAAGTCGTCACAACCAATCACTCCAGCACAAAAAATAAGAGAAAAGTCAGCGTTCCTCACGAAAAAAAGAAACAACCGGAAGCGCATGCACCCACATCCCAATCGAACCCAACGAGGCATGCAATGCATTCCAAGCCAACGTAAGCAATGAAAGCAGCGCGATGAGGGACTGTATCCCTACCACTACGAGCAGCGCCCCACCCAAAGCAATCATTCCATGCTTTTGCAGGAAGGGAAGGCGTTCTTGCAAGCCCGCACGAACCAACCCCACATAAACGCTCCAAGAAGAAAGAAATGCATACGCGCGCGCTTCTAGCTCGGAAACAACCGAGGCGAGGCTGAATGGAGAGAGCATGGGAGTCACTTCCTGAATAATGGTAATGCCACTGACCAGCGGCGAGATTATTGCCCAAAAAAGGCAAATTCCCTCATTGCGAGGAACCAAGGTTGATGATGGGACGCATTTAAATGGTTTGATTTCGCTGACCTTAACATAATGCAACTAGAAGAAATCCCATTCATCGTATCAAAAGCCATCTACCCCCCGCGCGAGGACTCGTGGTTATTAGCGCAATCCATTCCCAAACTCGGAGGAAAAAAATGCCTCGACATGGGATGCGGTTCTGGAATACAGACTGCGGCACTACTATTGAATGGAGCCGAACACGTGACGAGCGTGGACAAGCACGAAGAAGCACTCACTACAGCCAAACAAAATCTCTCCACGCACTTCGACATCAAAAAAATAGAATTCTTGAAGAGCGATTTATTCCAAAACGTAAAAGGAAGCTATGACTTCATGGTATTCAATCCCCCCTACGTGCCCAGCAAAGAAATGAAATGGTCCGACACCGATGGAGGAAAAAAAGGACGAGAGGTCATCGACCAATTCCTGGATCAATTCCACTTATTCCTCAGCCCAGAAGGAACATGCTACCTATTGCAGAGCTCGCGCAACTCACTCATGTTAACCCAACAAAAAGCAAGAGAAGTCGGATTCACGTGCAACATTGTTGCACTACAGGACGTGCCAGGGGAAGAATTACAAGTGCTGAAACTCCAACGCGGAACAGACGAAGAAGAGGAAGAAAGCCAGTAGCCTCAAAGCCCAAAAACACCCTTAAAATTCCTTGCACGCCCCATTCTATGCACGCAGGGATACCCAAGCCCGGTCTAAGGGGCTAGCTTCAGACGCTAGTGGCTTAGTGCCTTCAGCGGTTCGAATCCGCTTCCCTGCATGGCCAGTTTCGGCTGGCCGCAACGAGAGTGAGTACTTCTGCGGAAGCACCCAATATGCAACTAAAGAAAAAATAACTATTTACTCACAAACCCACATTTCCCGCAGCGCTTTCCACTAATGCCTTGCGTGAACTTGCTTGAGTTGCATACGGGGCATTTTTTGGGCATGAGCTTATGCAAAGACATACTTCTTTTATTGACCAAGAGAATAAATGACCACATGGCCATTACATTCCATTCCGGCAATCAAATCCCATTCCAGGAATATTGGGAAGCCGGAAAAAAACTAGAAGCATTCTTCCACACTGACCAGGACACCAATCAAGCCGAAATCAAACCAGCCGAGGGAAGATGGATCGTCCAACACATCCCGGAGTGCGTCACCATCATCAAGGATGGAAAAAAAGTCATTGGACTCACATTCTTTTTCCCCACGAGTCCCGCACTCATGCACGCGTTCATCCAAAAACGCATCTCCGAGCACACCCTATGGGAAAAAACAAAAGCTCGCATCCATGAGCCTGGCAATACCTGTATTTATTTGTCATCCGCATTTATGGATCAAGAATACCGCGGGAGAGGAATTGCAAGAAGAGCCATCATACAATCGCTCAAAAAATATACCAGAGCCGCTCAGCGCACCCCTCCATTCTTTTATTGGAACTACTCAGCGCAGGGAAAAATTCTTGCAGAGTATGTTGCCAGAGAATTCAACTCACGATTATACGAGAAAAAAATCAGACCACGAAAACCTATCGCTTCCGCAAGAACCAGAAACAAGCCAAGGCGACCAAGACCAGCACGATGAATACATCCAGCACCGAACTGTATTCCGCGATGAGACCATACTGGTCTTTGAGCAAGAACCCAGCAGCAGCAAGAAAGCCATTCCAGAGCGCGGCACCAATCAATGTCATCGCAATAAATTCGCGCTTGCGCATCTGACTAATCCCAGCCGGAATGGAAATCAAATGACGCACCACGGGGATAAAGCGACCAATCAATACCGTGCTATTCCCATGAGATGAAAACCATTTCTCTGTCCATTCCAAGTGCTTTTTTGAGAGGCCCAAAAACTTACCATAATGCAAAATAATATCACGACCCAAAAACTTCCCAGCCGCATATGAAATGAGCGATCCCACTAAGCTACCCAGCAAAGCAGCCACGTTCACCAAAATAAAATCCAATCTTCCAAGCGCGGAAACATATCCAGCAAAGGGCATGACGAGTTCACTTGGAACAGGCGCAATCATGGACTCTAGCACCATGAGAATGAAAATCCCCACATAGCCCAGCTGCTCAATAAGCTGAACAAAATAATCAGCGAGAATTTCCACGACCATATTACTGACTGAAACGAAATGGATTCTAAAAGACCATAGTATCATGAGCGCGTTCAGCAACGGTTTCGTCCGTTGACACCGAGAATGGGTATTGATTCACAATACCCAATTACTTAATCGTTTTCTAAATGTTCGCGTTCAGATGTGAGTTAAGTCATCATCCATAATGTCAGCCGGGGTTTACATCATCATTACGCAATCAAATTAGGCTCAATTACCATTAAATAGCTCAACGCTATCCCATCGAAATATGGTCCAAACCCTTTCTTTTACCATTAAAGAAGCCCAAGCACTCGCAAAGAAACTAGAAGGATATACCTCGCTCCCTGCCCCCTCAAAATACGAACTCGCACGCTACCAATTCGGACAGGCCATTGTCACTATTTACACCAGCGGAAAAATGGTCATCCAAGGAAAGAGCGCGCTCGTAGAAAACGCCGTCAAAGAAAAAATAATTTCCATGCTCGAAAAAGAAAGCGACGAATTGGTTTTCGGAATCGATGAAGTGGGAAGAGGAGAAAGAAACGGACCCCTCGTTATTACAGGAGCACTCGGAAGAAGGAATGAATTACGCGGACTACGCGACTCAAAGAAAACAAGCGACATCAAATCCAAATACGCCGAAGCCACGCGAAAAAGCTGGTTACAGGCAAGCGTGAGCGTGAATGCCGAATACATCGATGCACTACGCGGGCGCGGGATTAACCTCAATGACATCGAAATCAAAATAGCCAATCACTTACATGCACTCGCACAGGAATTAGAAAAAAATGCACTCACCATTATGGATGGAAAAACCATTCGCGGAGCAGCAAAAGGAATTGTTTTCTTGGAAAAAGCCGATGATGTCGAACCCAGCGTCTCTGCGGCCAGCATCATCGCCAAACACACTCGCAATGAAAGCGGAAACCACGAAGAAAGAAAGAGCTGGAAGAAAAAAGAAAATTAAACACAAAAAAAGCAATATTACCAGCACCAAAAAAACAATACACGATTAAAACAAAAAAATAAAATCAATCATTTCTTGGCGTGCTTTTTTGTTTTCGCTTGATCGATCACAAAAACCCCATGCTTCAATTTCTCTGCGTCCATTTTTGAGATAGGAAAACGCTTGGCGTTGGCGCCAATCAATGCACTGCTCCCAAAGGGATCCAGTACGCGCACGGTAAAGGGCATTTTACCCGCACGGCATTCTTTCGACAACGCAAGCAACTCTTTCGCACGCGTGCGTTGCTCATCTGTGTCGGCATGGGAAGAAAGAAATTTGAGGATCCCATCCACGCGCTCCAAGAGACCCTCCATATTCGTGTAAAATCCCTCTGCCATGGGACCGGGTTCCAATGTAAAACCCAGCTCGGGAATTTCCACCGTGCCAGAAGAATTACGCACGAGTTTGGTGTTAAGATCATTCTCACTCACAATGCGAGCCTCAAAGCCCTGCGCGTCATGGAACTCAGTAGACATCACGTCGGAGAACTTGAAACCACAATGC
The DNA here is from genome assembly GCA_964480125.1 of uncultured archaeon. Taxonomy (GTDB): domain Archaea; phylum Iainarchaeota; class Iainarchaeia; order Iainarchaeales; family VGJJ01; genus VGJJ01. Next base: position 21,123 of record CAYZNV010000016.1, on the reverse strand, counting down.
GCACAGCGCAGGGTCTGAATCACAATCTGTCCGAATAAGGGAATGGTTTCGGGAACTTGGATGATTGCAAGCTCCTTATGGCAAATAGGACACTCGGCCGAAAGAACCTGCGCGGGCGCGTGGGAGTGCTCTTCCACATGGGGCGCATGGGAAGATGAAACGTTCTTTTTCATCGCATCACACTCACTTCTTCCGCGCGCGACTGCTACGGGCACGCACGAGAATGGGGGAATTTTTTTGTTCCAGTGCAGCAGGAGAAAAAGAATCGGAATTTCTTGTTTCAGAAAAGAAATCCTGCAAGCGCAATAGGGTATTCTCTACTGCCACCAATCGCTCGTGCAACTGCGAGAGCTTTTGGTTGGTGGAAGAAATGTGCGCATCAAAGCGAGAAGAGACCTCGGGAGAGGCATTTTCCTCATTTGAACGCGGAGGAATAAAAGCCACGTGCACGGGCTTATCCGTTTTTCTCCTCAAACGATGCACCACAAAATTGAGCACAACCAAAATGAGCGCTATCCCGAGCAAGAACCACGTGGCGTCGTTGAAGAGAGGCATACTAGGAATTGGGGCCAAAACACTTTATAGGGATTGATGGAAAAAACGCCTGAAAATGGCCGCTTGTGCCTTTGCCACGTCCGAAAGGGAAACCCCCTTGAGTTTGGCCACTTTCTCTGCGACGCGAGGAATCCAACTCGGATTCGAGGGAGTGCCATCAAATGGAATGGGAGAGTCCGTCTCGAGCGCGAGCAATTCCAAGGGCATCAGCTCGATGAATTTATCCACGTGCGGGGAATTCAAGATAGTCGGACCCACGCTGCACACCCATTGCTGTTCGATAATGGTTTGGGTTTGTTTCTTGTTGCCCGAGAACCAGTGCAATAACACATCTTTGGCCTCGAGCTTCAGCAAGAGATCAATGGATTCCTGCTTCGCATGGCGCGTGTGGACCTCAATCATTTTTTTATGCGCCAGCGAGGCACGAATGAAAAAAGAGAATACCTCTACTTGCTTGGCCCGATGCAATTCAGTCTTGCCATAGAGAAAATCCAACCCCGTCTCTCCGAGGAAGGAAATCTCTTTCTGTTCTAATTCTTTTTCGTAGAGGGATAACTGTCCAAGAATATGCGATTTGGTGGATTCGATAACCTGCTCGGGATGCCACCCCAATCCCACTATCGCCAAAGGATGCTTTTGGGCCAGCGCCGAATGAGACAGCCAATTCTTCCAGTCCACGCTATTGACCAACCACCGCATGATATTGGCATCCTTGGACTGCGAAGTGGCAAGAGATAACTCCGTGGGAGGCGCATCCAATATGTGCGTGTGAAAATCGACCCATTTAGGCATGTAAAAAGCTGGTAACATGCCCTCCATTTTAAAGCATTGTATTAGCAAAACCTCCTATTATGGACGCTGAAAAAAACCCCCACCAAGCTGAACATACCCATAACACTACTCACTCCAATCCCACTCATCCCGTGCACGCGCATGAGACTCCAACGCATCATGCCACGCACACGCCAGCCCCCGCAACCAATGCTCCCGCATCCAAGGCATGGGTCATCGGGCTGGTCATCGTGCTATTGCTCGCGGTCCTCGGGTTTGTGGCCTACCAAAAATTCTTCTCCACGCAAGAACCACCCACCCCTACAGGGAACCGCACACAGGTAAAATTATTGGTGGACGCACAGTGTACATTCTGCGACCAAAATAATTCCATCCTCATCAAGCTCGCCGAATCCAACATCGCATATGAGGCGCGCGTGATTGATGTTTATTCCGAGGAAGGACAATCCCTCGCCAAGCAATTCGATGTGAATGTAGTTCCAACCGCGCTCATTTCCGTTGTGGGATTGGATCAAAACGTGGAAATCCAATATGCCATGCAACGACTGAATCCCACCAAGAATGGGTTTGTTGTCTTCCCAGAAGCATTTCTCGACAACCAACCCCGAGTCCTGACCTACTTGGGACGCGCCGATTCATGCAGCGTAGAAGAAGGGAAGATCCGCATCGATGCATATGTTGATTTCGCCTGCAAGCCCTGCGCCGAAGCCTACTTCGTGTTGAAGACACTCGAGAACAAATACAGCGAAATCGACGCACATTACATTCCCGTGCAGTATCGCCGCTTCACACAACAATCGATGGACATCGCCCTCAACAATAACCGCGGAGCCCTGTGCGCCGAGCAAATGGGATATTATCGCGATTACATCGACTGCGCATTCCTGAATATTCAATTCGGAGGCGTGCAGGACACCAACTCCATGAAGGCATGCCTCGCCGAAGCAGGCGGACGAAGCAAGAGCGTGCAGGATCAATTCACCACCTGCGTGCGCGACGACACCAACAGCACGCGCCAAAGATTAATTGATAATATGAACAACGCCAACGCACTACGCGCACCCGCACAATTCACTCCTGCATTCGTGTTCGATTGCAAATACTCATTCGTGGGACACAATGACCTGCCCCTATTCTTGTGCGTGACCCATCCTAATTTGGAAGGATGCGATGCAATTTTATCCGCTGGACCCAAACAAGAAGAACCTGAAACCCCGGGGATAAACATCTATGTGCCCGACCAGAATGTGAGCATCAACCCAGCATCAAATGGCACGAACGACGCCAACTGATAGATGATAGCACTGACCAATGGGTTTATTGAGTACAACACGATTAACGATCCGCATGACGACCAACGTATCCCTTGAATTCGGCGTCGCCAAAGACAAGTACGATAATGCCAAGACCCCGCAAGAGAAGCTTGCTGCATTGCTTGAGATGAAATCCACCGGCCCCAAGCACAAGGGCGGCGAAGCGTTGATGTCGGAAATCAACACCAAAATAGCCAAACTCAAAGCCGAAATGGAAAAAGAAAAAGCCGTTGCGGCCAAACGCAGCGGAGGAAATGCACTTTCCGTAAAAAAAGACGGCGCGGCGCAGCTCGTGTTGGTGGGATTGCCCAACTCTGGAAAAAGCACATTCTTCAATTCCCTCACGGGACAAAAAGCAGAAGTGGGAGACTATGAATTCACTACCACTATCCCTGGAGTAGGAATGATGGACTTCAAAGGAGCTAAAATCCAAATCATCGACCTGCCTGCGCTCGTGGAAGGAAGCAACGACGGAAAATTCAATGGACCCCAAATTCTCGCAGTAATTCGAAACGCGGATGCGCTTATTTTAGTGATTGACGGACGCACGCCCCTTTCCCAGTATGCCACGCTAAAGAAAGAACTGAACGCCGCGGGAATCCTCATCGGAAAACACAAACCCAAAATCAAAATCACCAATTCCACATTTCCAGGAATTTCAATTGCAGGAAAGCAATTTTTGAAAATAAAAGAAGAAGAACTTGTGGATTATTTGAAAGGAAATGGAATGTACAACGCCCAAGTCATCCTACGCGAACCATTGGATTTCAATGTGTTGGCACAAGTGTTGGATGAATCCATTGTCTACAAGAGAATGGGCATCGTTTTCACGCACGCCAAACCAAAAGAGCTATTCCCACTTGGAGCGGATGTGCCTCAGCTCTGTGTGGGAACAGAGATTGCAAAAGAAGAAATAGAAAAAATAAAAGAACAACTATTCCCCATCCTCGAAAAAGTCTATGTGTATACGAAAAAGCCCGGTGAGGCAGCAGCCACACAACCATTAATCGTGGACGCCGGATCCACTGTCATGGATGTCGCACGCGACGTACACAAAGAACTCTCCGAAAAAGTAAAGTACGCTAAAATTTGGGGAAGCGCAAAGTTCGACGGACAACGCGTGGCGTTGGACTATGAAGTGCAAAACGGAGATATTGTAGAGTTCGGATGGTAAGGGGAAAATCCTTACTGCGTGTCTTTAGATTCCTGCATCTTCTTCGCTACATTTTTCAAAATCAAAATAACCGCGAAACCCCCTAGAATAAGCGCGAGCGCGGTGATTATCGCAGAGGAAAGATTGAAGGGTTCTTCTTTCTCCACGCGAATCCCATCCCGCTTAATGATGCGCGCAGAGGCCTTTGCTTTTGCCGCGGTCTCAAGCGCAGTAGCGTATTGGAATTTCTTGAATTGATCTTGGACTTGCGCCCACAGCGTGGAAAACTTATTCACTTCCGATTGATTCTTCCACTGGGGTTTATTCTGCTCGGAAAGAATCGTTTTCGCGGCCTGCTCGAGAGTAGAGTACGTGGTTTGGGACTTGAAGGATACATCCTCGGAGTAAATAGCCGCATACGCCTGCACGCGCGCCACGCGCTTCTCTAATTCCGCCGTATAGTTGGTTGTTTTTGCCGCAAGAGAAGCATACTCCGTGGAAACACGCTGCTGGTTGTCCGCGGAAATACTCGCATACGGAGCAATCGCCCCCGTGATGCTCTGATTACTCGCCAAAGGAGAAAGCAACCCAATCAATTGGGTTTTTGTTTGAGCCTCGACGTCATCGAGCTGTGCAATGGAATTCTTGAATTGCGCCACCACTCCATCGTATTCAGATGCCTTGTCTTTCACCGAAGCAATGGTGTCATACACTCCCAAATAATCACTCTCTAATCCCAATGCCTTTTCGGTGTCGATCTCGACATTGAACAATTGGGTTTCATCTTGCACCAGCTCGCGAATTTGCATAGAGGCCTCTTTTAGTTCGGAGGACATCGTGGAGAGTTTGCTCTTCAAACCCGAGATATTGCTGCGCAGCGTAGAAGAATTAGGCGACTCAATGCCATTAACCACCACATCCACATCAAAAATCTCATTCTCCAACGCATTCGCGAGTTCTTCGAGTTTGTTAGCAGTGGTAAGGGAAACCAACCACTGCGTGGAATTCTTTACCACACCCAAACGCTGAACCAGCACATTCGCGGAAACCAAATCATTGCGTAGATTTCCCTTATCGACGAGCTTGGAATCCTGATCATTCAAAGGAACGAGGAGCTTCAAAGAATCATTGAGTGAAACGGACACGACCCAATAGGTTTGATTCCCCGAGGTTTGAGGAAGACTCTTGTACACGGCCGCGCGCTCATTCTGCTCCAAATAATTACCTTGCTGGACTAACCCCTCGGCATCCACGGCCTGCAATGCCACTCCATTAGGAGATAACACGATAATGGCCAGAACCAAAAGCACCCCAATATATGCACGCATTCCCCAAGCAATCATTTGGGCATTAAAAAGCGCTTCGTGGGATGTGCGGTTTAAAACCCTCTTTTGCACCCTTTTACCTATGCCGGGGTCATAGTGTAATCCGGTATCACAACAGCCTCCAGAGCTGTGAATCTGGGTTCAAATCCCAGTGACCCCATCCACCGTTCCGTCGGTGGGGTGCGGAATTGAGGTATTGCAATGCAATACCTCGCCAGTTTTCTTTTGACTGCAAACTACTTTTCTTTTTCTAAAAGAAAAGGAGCTTTTTGAGAAAAAGAAGAAATTATTCGGCCAATGAAAGAAGAAAAAGAACTAGGAACTGTGCTGCAGTTCCTCCTTTGACACAACTTTCTAAAAGTTGGGTACGTCGGCCAATCAAAGAAAAACAATCCGGGTGCTTTTGCTGAAGCACCTTCCACTAACCACCATCTATTCGTTACATCAATCAACTTCTACCCCTCCTGGCCGATTAAATACTAGAAGCGCATGCGTAGAACATGCGATCACTCCAACAATTCATTTCTATCATCGGCATTACCCTTGTCTTCATGACATTCATCATTATTTTTGCAGACATGGATGCGATTACGGGAAAACAATATGCCCCCAGTGCGGGAGGCGGAGGCAACACCACTAGTAGTGGGAATCCCCTCTCCGTACAAGACTGGTGCGTGGACATGGACAATGGAAACATCCCCGGAACAGCCAGCTATGGAATCCAAGTCCGCGCCAATCATGATCCTATTCAAATCCTAACCAATGCAACTGCATTCTCCAATGTTGCTATTACTCATCCCTCGAACCAACACAATGCGGATGCCGTTACGGGTCCAGAAAATGTCTTTGCGGGTTCTTTCAATTACACCATGCCCAATGGAAAGACATACAAAGCAGAAGGCTTTCGCATCCAAGCGGATTATGGACAATTAGACTTAGTCGCGGAATCACAACCTTCGGAAATATCAACGGGAAGCAATAACACCACTGAATCTCCTCCCAGTGCTAGTGAAACTATAGAACCTGAAACCAGCGGAGGCAGCCAAACCATTGCTTCTTCCGGAGATGACGTGGGAGATGGAATCATCATCACCCAGCAAAGCGCAACCCTCTATGAGGTGGTCTGTGATTCTCTCACGGTCATCAAGAAAGGAAACCCCAACGTCATGAATGGAAAACTCGCATCCAAAAAGCACACAGGAACCGATGTCAAGAGCGAAAAAGTAAACTGGATTTTCATCAATATGTTCTGGCAAAATAACAGCCCCTACAATAGCAACCCCACCCAATATGATTTGCGTTCCCCCGCACAAGGAACGCCTGCCCCCGTCAGTAACGGGCCAGGAAAACCGCCAACGCCATGGGAAAAAATTGATTATTTACTTGGCGGCGCGTTCAAACTCATTCCATAAACAGTAGAAAAGAGTTCATCGAATCGGGTGTTGCACAGCAATACCCGTTCTCGTTGCCACCGGACGAAAACGGTGTTGCACTCCAATGATTTTAAACTGAATGTTGCTTGGTAATGACATGCAATCCGTGCTTGAACAAAAAGCAATGACTTTTTCTCCAGCCACGGCTTTGGCTTTCGTCTTTGTTATCGTGACCTACTTGTATGCCGGGAAACTTGCGGCCAACTAAGCAGGTTTCCCGGCGCACTATTATCTCAAATCTCTTCCTGCCAGCAACGATTGCTGCGATTCCTTTTGCACGCAAACGGATTCAGTGCCACTGCACTCTCTCATGAATTCTGCGAAATGGAATCCTTTCCAGGCGCAACGTACTGGTACAGCCTCCGAGCCCTCCAAAAAAAAGGCTTACTCGAATTCGGGCAAGGAAAACCCGTTCGCTTGACAGTGAATGGGAGATTCCTCGCTCGTTTTTCTTTTCTTGGTAACACGTATGACTGACAACGCACTCGCCTCGCAAAACCAAAATCCATCGCAATCAACTCCCACGCTCACGTTCACGACTGGAATCACTTCCACGATTGGAATGGAATTCCATCGCGCGTTTGAGGAAAGAGGATTCCACTCCATCGGATTCGCACGCGGAAAGATGAACGCAGAAGCCAAAATGACTCAACCGCTGGTGCAATTGGATTTGCTGGATTTTGATGCCGTGCAAGCATGCATTGCCAAACTGCCTCTTTCAAGATTCCGGCGAATCATTTGGGTGCACTCCGTTGGAAAGTTTGCATTTGAAGCGAATGGACTCCCATTGAAGGACTTGGATCAGGATGGAATCGATGACGAAGTGTTTCATGCGAATGTCACCACGAGCATGAATTTTCTGCGCGCACTAATTATGGAAATGAAACGACAATGTTCTTCAGCCACACTGCAGTTCTGCTTTTTCGGGAGCACTTCTGCGGATTATCCCACACCCTTCTGGCCTTCCTTCGCGAAATCCAAGCAATTACTTTCTACGCTCGCGCAAATGGAAATATCGCGCCACGCTCAAATGGATATTTTTGGAGTCATGGCTAAGCTCAGCACCGTGCACTCTCCCACGATGAGCTGTCACCGCGAGATAAAGGACGTTTCGCATTTCCTCTCGGCACAGGAAGTAGTGGAAAAGACGCTACCACATCTTCTACTTCCACAAACGCGATGGAGAGAATTAAGCATCTTCAAACCAAAGGAGGATTTCAATCCTTCTTGGTATTGGGACCCACAAAAGATCAAGGAACGATGGACCTCCACACGTAAAGCCAGTGAAACAGCCGCAAATCAATAAGAATGTTCGTGGCCGCAATTCCCATATGGAACACATACACCCATGCATCGGATCCGATGCGCCCGAGTTATTGCGGCTAATGGATGAGTTCTTCCCATATATTGAGGCGGATTTTGCATCGGTATTGGATCGATTGCATGATGAACGTTTTACTTTTCTAAAATTTGAGTATCAAGAACAGCTGCTGGGATATGTGGAGTTTGAGAAACTCGAAGAAACCCCATGGACAGTTCGACTCAATGGGATTGCCGTGCGTAAGGATGCGCAAGGACAAGGAGTGGGAAAGGACTTAATGTTGGCCGGAATCGAAGCAATGCGTGAAAAAGGATTTGAAAAAATATTTTTGTTGGTCGCGAGCGATAATATTGCAGCGAAAAAAATGTATGAACAATTGGGATTCAAATTTTTACAATTGCATGAACATCTCATCGCAGGAAAAGAAGCTGAGGAATGGGAGCTGCTGCTCTCCACCACCAACTAGTACGCCTTACTAAACAACGTGCGGTATTCGGCTTTATCATTGCAGTGCACGCAAGTGGCGTTCTGCAGGGACTTTTCTTCGATGGGGATACAACGCGACGTAGCAGTTGTTTTTTCCTTAATCTGTTTCTCGCATTCTGGTTTTCCGCAGAAGGGCATGCGAATGAGCTTGCGCTGATCCAGCGCGGCTTCGAATTCCTTCATGGTGTGCACATCCACCATACTGCTGTCCAAGAATGCACGCGCTTTTTGGAGCATGGAGTGATGCATGGCATCCAATTCCATCTTTACTTCCGCGTGCAGTTTCTGCAATGGAATGAATTTCTTCGCGCCCGTATCTCTACGCACTAAAACACATTGCTGTTGTGCGAGATCTTTGGGACCCAATTCGATGCGAATAGGAATTCCTTTCATTTCCCATTCGTTGAACTTCCAACCAGGAGAATAGTTCTCACGCGTATCTAGCATCGCACCAAATCCCTTCAATTCTTCCTGCATTTTTTGTGCGGCTTTAGTGACTTCTTCTCTGCTCGCGTCGAAGAGAATTGGAACAATCACGACTTTGTTTTTGGCCGCGCGCGGGGGCAAGACTAATCCCTTATCATCCCCGTGCGCCATCACAACAGCACCGAGCAAGCGCGTGGAGAAGCCCCAACTGCCTTGGTGCACGAAGTGTTCTTGCCCATCTTCCCCTTGAAATTTCACATTAAAGGGCTTGGCAAAATTCGTTCCAAGATCGTGAGAAGTACCCATCTGCAGCGCTTTCCCATCGGGCATGAAACCCTCAATCGTAAATGTTTCGTCGGCTCCGGCAAAGCGCTCTGCGATTGTTTTTCTTCCCGGAATCACAGGGACAGCAAGCAAGTCTTCGGCGACTTGGCGATATAATTCCAAAAATAATTTAGCGTGCTGCAAGCATTCTTCATGTGTAGCATACGCACAATGGCCTTCCTGCCACAAAAATTCGCGCGTGCGCATGAATAATTTGGTTTGCTTGATTTCCCAGCGGATAACATTGCACCACTGATTTATTTTAAGAGGCAAATCACGATGCGAGCGAATCCAGCGCGAGAACGTATCATACATGATGGTCTCGGATGTGGGGCGCAGCGCGACACGTTCTTCTTTGTCATCTTTTCTTTCCACCCACGCGACTTCGGCCTCGAATCCTTCGAAGTGTTCTTTTTCTTTATGGAAGAAGGACTCGGGAATCAACAGAGGAAAATAGGCATTGCGCACGCCCTGTGCCTCGATTAAGGGATTGAAAAAGTGTTGAATGGACTCCCATAATGCATACCCGTGCGGGCGGATGATCATCATTCCGTGCGTGGGAGCGTAATCGGCGAGCTCGGCCTTTAGGACGACTTGGTTGTACCACTCACTCATATCCTCGGACTTTTTCACGGTAATCCCATGCGTGAGAGGAGCTTTTTCCTTGGGCTTTTCGTGGGCCGACATAGTAGAGAGCAGGCGGGAAAGGGCTTTTATATCCCTATTTTACGCCCAACAACGATAATTTCATTTATTCACTCATTTTAGTTAATAATTTGGTGGGTGGGTAGTTTGAGTATGGTTGATGTACTTGGACCCGGACTCATCGGACCCTACTTCTTGGTGGAATTCGCCGTCTTCATGTATGCCCTAATGACCCTGCGCCCGGGCTTCCCCTACTTGCGCGTGCTTGGAGCCATTGCAGGAATTGGGATTGTGTTGTGGCTTGCCGACTTTTTGGGACCCAATTGGATACGCTACCTCATTGAGAATTTCTTCAGCTTTATTGGAAACCGAATTGCGAGCGTGGTATGAGCATGCCCTACTCCCTTGATTTCCTCCCCATCATCCAAGTGATCGGACTGCTCCTCAGCATTTCCGTGCTCATCTACATCGTCAACCTCAAGCGCGATTTCAGTTGGATCTGGATGATTTTTGTGGTGCTCCCCATTTACTTGCTCCTAGGAGAACTGCCCAAAGGAAATGGATATGATTTATTCTTCAATCTCCCATGGACACTGCCATTTGCACTCGTGATTGCCATGCTTACATTCTTGGCATTGGGATTCAAATTCGCCGTGCAGAACCAAACCGTCATCCTATTCGCAATCGCATTTTTTGTCTTGCTCGGATTCCACGAAGCACTATGGGCCCACCTCATCGGAGTGGCATTTTACTTACTCTTTGTGCTGAGCTTCATCACACTCGGAATCAAAACCATCCAGCACTGGCTATCCGATAATCCCTAGGCGCATTCCCAACGCCACACGACAGCGCCCTTATAAGCCTTTTTTGGGCACTTTCTACTAGTAACCCCAATCAAACAGAACATACAACGGAAACACCAGGGGTCGTAGTCTAGCCTGGTTAGGACTCCACCTTGGGGTGGTGGGAACCCCAGTTCAAATCTGGGCGACCTCATTCCACTCCTTTTTCTCTTTTCCAAAAGAGAAAAAGTAGACGGCCAGTCAAAAAGAGAAAAGGCGAGGTGTTGCCATGCAACACCTCAATACCGGTGCAGCCGATCGGAAGCGGCTCTGCGCGACACCTGATGTTTTCTTTTGAATGCAAACTACTTTTCTTTTTCTAAAAGAAAAGGAGCTTTTATAAAGCCTAAATTTTTGTTTGCAACTATGGCAACCAAAAAGAAGTCTCGCGCACGCGCGAGCCGAAGCACTAAAACACGCACGGAAAGAAAAGAAAGAACAGCGCGACGCGCTCGCACCACCAAGAGAGCTGCACGCCGAACTAAGCGAGCTTTTACTCCACGAACGGTTGAACAAAGACTCGAACGATTACAACCTGAGCACCGCGAACGATTCTATCGCGCAAAAAGAGCACTTCGCGCGCTACGCCGACACGTGCTATTTCCAAAAGCAGTCATCCACGCAAAAGGAGACTTGCCTGAAATTTTGAAAGAAATTCCAGACCAAGCGTTGATTGAACACTGGGAAGCATTAGGAGAATTAAAGCAGCACGGAATTGAAGTGCGCCATACTAAAGCCGAATTCCCACGCCCTCATTTATTGAGAGAAATTGAATTGCGCGCGCCCGTTTCTACGCAAGCAAGGCACTTTGCTTCACGCTATGGGCTTGTGATTAAAGAAAAGAGACATCCGATTATGAGTAGTTTGGAACGCATTTTTGGTTAGCGTTCCCTACTCAAAGAATCCCATTTTTTTCCCACGTGCATGTGACTTCCTGCCACCTCCCATTGCAGGAACTGATTCTTTTTGCAAGATTAACTTCCCCCAACCCCGCGCTGCCATTGCCCTCTTTTTCCGCCGGGAAGGGCTTTACCCTTATAAGTTTCCATTCTGTTGAATCCCTATGCGCTTTGAGATTGTAGCCACGGCGTTTGATGCCATCGAGAAGACCACGAAGCGACTGGACATGACCGCGCAGATGGCGACGTTGCTGAAAGAAACCCCTGCGAGCGATGCACGCATCACAGTCTATCTCACCCAAGGTCGACTCGCGCCCGCGTACGAGAATATCGAAACCGGGATGGGAGAAAAGTTTGTCGTGCAAGCCATTGCAAAGTCCGCGGGCTATTCCAAAGAAGACGTGGAAAAGCGATTCAAAAAAACAGGGGATTTAGGAGAGACCGCGTTTGAGTTGTTGAGCAAAAAAAAGCAGCAAGCACTAGTGATGCAAACTCTTTCCGTGAAAAAGGTGCATGAGAATTTCATGAAGCTCGCACGCATCACGGGAGAAGGAACGCAGGACACGAAGATCAAACTACTCGCGGAGCTGCTCAACTTTGCTACTCCCACCGAAGCCAAATTCATCATCCGCTTTGCATTAGGGAGCTTGCGCTTAGGCGTTGGAGACCCCACGATTATGGATTCCATGGCACGCGTGCACTTGGAAGAATTCAAGAAAATGCATCCTGCGATTGTAAGGGCCGTACAAGAAGACAAGAAACACGAGAAGAAAGAAGACGATGAATTGGAGAGAAAAATTCAACTAAAACTCCGCGAACAAATCGAGGCCAAGTACAACATCCACTCGGACTTAGGCCATATCGCCGAATTGCTTGCCGAAAAAGGATTGAAGGGATTGGATGAAATCCAAATAGAACCCGGCGTACCCATTCGACCAACTCTCGCGGAACGACTCCCTTCCTCCGAGGAAATTGTAGAAAAACTGGGGAAGTGCGCCGTCGAAGCAAAGTATGATGGATTCCGCGTGCAAATCCACAAGAACGGAAAAAAAGTCAGCATCTTCTCGCGCAACCAAGAAAACATGACGGATATGTTTCCGGAGATCGTGCTCGCAGCCCAAGAACAATTGGATGCCGAAAAATGCATCGTTGAAGGAGAAGCGCTTGCATATAATGAAAAACTCCAGGAATTCTTTCCATTCCAAGTAACGATTCAGAGAAAGCGCAAGTACGATATTGATGAGAAAGCAAAAGAGCTTCCACTCAAATTATTCCTATTCGATTGTTTGCTGATTGATAAAAAAAATTTGATGTCATTGCCCTTCGAAGAACGCCGAGCACACTTGAAGAAGCTCATTACGAGTGGTGATACGATTGAAATGACCAAGTCCATTATCACGGACAAACCCAAAGAAATCGACAAATTCTTCAATGAGAATGTTTCCTCGGGGCTGGAAGGGATTATGTGCAAGGATCTACACGCTCCCTACATCGCAGGAGGAAGAAAATATGCCTGGATCAAATTCAAGCGCTCCTACAAGGGAGAACTCCAAGACACGGTGGATTTAGTCATACTGGGATTCTTCAAAGGAAAAGGAAAACGCACCGAATTCGGATTAGGGGGATTGCTCTGCGGCGTGTATGATGAGAAAGCCGACGAGTTCAAGTCCATCTCCAAAATAGGAACAGGTTTTTCGGAACAAATGCTGGCGGAATTAGATACGCTGCTCTCCAAGCACATCGTCAAGCACAAACCCGCGCGCGTGGATAGTGAATTTGAACCCCAGATTTGGGTGGAACCCATTTATGTGATTGAGGTGCGCGCGGATGAAATTACACAAAGCCCCATGCACACGGCAGGAAGGAATAGCGAAGGGATTGGATATGCACTCCGATTTCCTCGTATCCTCAAACTCCGCGAAGATAAGAAAGGGGATGAATGCACCACCGTAAAGGAAATCATCCAAATGTACGAAAACCAGAAAAAGGTCAAGATCGAGGATTCCCAATGAAAGCCTTTACCCTGCGCGCGCTCTCGCTAATCATCAACCTCTCGGTCTTTGGGCTGGCATTAGGGATGGTCATTATTTTCGTGATTGCATTGGATGAATACGTCATCAACAACCGCCTTTCCTTCCTGCGCGAAGGGAATTGGGATGGACTCATTACCGTTACGGTATTAGGCCTGCTCATTAGTTATGTCCTCAAAAAATTACTCATCCTCCAATGGAAATGGAAAGTGGTGCGATGAACGTATTCAAACTCCTCATTACGGGAATCATAGCCATTGCATTCCTCTACATCGTATTCAATACGATTGCCCCACTATTTGCGGACAAAACACCATTGCAACAAAACGTGGAACCCTTGCTCGTGAATGCACAAGCGCGATTGGGGGAAACACAAGTGCTTACACTGAATCTCAAAAAAGACCAAGCATTGCGCGCGAGCAATTTTGATACCCCTCTGCGCAGCGTCGCATTCGCATGCACCTCCACCACTGAGTGCTGCGCGTCTCCGACGAATTGCCCCAATGCAATAGTTGCTTCCCCCACCAATCTCATTGTCAAAGAAAATGTTCGCGCCACGCTAAGCGTGCGCTGCGACCCCAAGATAGGATTACAAGCATGCAAGATTTACGTTGGAAAAATACCCGCACAATTGGAATGGAAAAGCATCAGCATTCCTACGCAATTGGACCTATCCCAAAGCAGTAGTATGATTGCGAAGGGAAGCCTACTTAACTCAGGAGAATTAGACACGGAATCCATTACGCTCACGCTTCGTGTGAAAGAAAACCGTTTTTCTGAAGGAAAGCTGCAAGATGTGATCGTAGAAGAAGTCGAACAAACGATTGCAAGCATCCCTGCGGGAAAAAGCACTTCTGTGGAATTAGGAGTGGAGATTGCGGATGCGGGAGAATACACCATCGAACTCATCGCCACCGGAGAAGACGCTGGCACGGTGAAGAGAGAAGGAACAATTAGCGTGACGGGCTTCACCGCTTCCACGTGCCGCGCCACCACTTCTTCCGTTGGAGGTTTCCTCGATGAAGAAACAGGAAAATGCAGCAAGGAAAAATACTGCGAAGGATGCGATTTCGCATTCGAATGCAGGCAAGCATGGATCGATAAGGGTGGCGTGACGGGAACCACATACGATAGCAATCGCGGTTCCAATACCGTAGTGTATGCCATCTATTCTCCAACCGGAGAAGGGATTTGCAGATAATTTTTCAGAGCAACGCAGTTACTGCAATGCCCATTCCACAAATTTTTGAATGATGCGTTCATTCCGTACTTCGGGATGGAATTCAACCCCGACGATTTTCTTTTTCGTATGGATCATCATTTCATTAGGGTTGTGCGCGGAACTCACGATTATTTTGAATTCTTTTGGAACGGAAATCAAATTCCCATGCAACTCATACGCAGAAAATACTTTGTTCAAGTGCGACGTGAGTGGGTGTGAAGCTTTCTTCTTGAGTTTGGTCCATCCAATCATGGGATTTTCCGCATGGGAAATCTTCCCCCCATAGATCATTCCTAGCAATTGGTGGCCGGCGCAAATTCCCAGCATGGGAGTGGCGCAGTCTTTCAACCATTTGAGTTTTGGAACAAGCTTGACAAAGCCATTGTCTTTCAGCTGACAACCCGAGAAAATAACAGCACTCGCCGCGAGAACATCCGATTTCTTCAATTTTGAAATAGAAATGACTTTACTGGGAGTGTGAAGCGCACGCTGAACCGGCCAGACAAACTCGCGCTTGGTGAGCAAGTCATCGTTCTGGCAGGAATTGACAATCAACACATACGCCTGCGTCATCGCTTCTTCCTCTTGGTTGTTTTTTTTATGACTTTATTCTTTTTGGGCAAACCCGTTGCAACAAATTTGGGCTTTGCAATGAGCTGGGCTTTCACAATGTGCCTTGTTCCTTGCAATCCCTTCCATTCGTCTTTGAATTTTTCCACTCGGATTTTTTTCCAATAGAGTGGGGCATCCAACACATAGGATTCGTATTCTCCACCCTCTCCAATGGGGGAAATCCCGTGACTTCTTTCCAATGCAATGAGCGCATCCACATTTTCGCTAGTAATCGTCTTTCCCAACCACTGCTTATCCAATCCATGCGCCGCCACAGAAACGAGCATGATCTCAAATCCCTGCAATAGCAACTCATGCCAATGCGCAGAGGGTTTTGTTTGCCATAGGGGATTGAAACAATACAATCCCAACTCGTGCGCAATGGTTTGCATGCGCGTGGCTTGATAGATACTATTGACGGCACCTGTGACGATGCCCTGAATCTTATGCGTTTTCTTCAAATCCATCAAGGCATTCTTCAAATCTAAATATTCTTGGGTTTTCTTCCCCGAGGTTTGAATCAATACTAAAGGAATTTCCATTGCCTGCGCTTGCAACGCGGTCATGTGCATGTTGGGAACGTGAAAGAGAAATGATTCCTTGTTCTGGGGCTCCATGGAAAGCAAGCACGCGACTTCGTGCCCGGCTTGCTTGGCTAAGTGAACGGCATACGTGGAGTCCTTTCCTCCTGAGAACAAGACGCAGAGGCGCATTACACCGCCTTCTGTGCCTGGCGAATGGAATGCGCCAGCGTGACTCGCGAGTGAGCCGCATCAATCGTGTAAACAACCATGTCCCTACCGGACTGCTTGGCTCGATACAGTTTCTTATCCGCCATTTCCTTTAGCGAATCCATATTTTCCCCTGCTCTAACCTGATGAGCTCCAGCGCTAAAGGTGAAAAGCTTTCCTTGCAGCGTTGATCGAACCATATCTTCACGCGCGAATGACTGAACCAATTCCTTGTTCAATGCCATTGCGAACGATCGCGCATGCTGCTCACTCCGAGGGAACGCAACAACAATCTCTTCGCCCCCATATCTGCCAGCGATCCCACCGAATGTTTTGGAGACCTTATTCACTGCCCCCGCAAAAAACTTCAATGCCACATCTCCCGCAGCATGGCCGTGCTGGTCATTTATTTTCTTGAAGAAATCCACATCCAAAATCATATAGGTAAGCGGTTTCCCCTTGCGAGAATGAGACCATTCACCTAGAACCCTAAAAAATTTGGCACGATTGAAAAGCATCGAAAGCATTGGGTCACGATCCGCGAGACGAGTGGTTTGCTTTTGGATTAGGAAATGCAATCGATTGGTTTTCACTTCAATCTTCTTGCGCAAGCGCAGATATTCTTCTTTTGTGATACGCCCGCGCTTGAATGCATCCGCCAGGCGCTGCTGCATACGCATGCTTGCATCCATGGTACGACGACTCCCGCGAGCAAGGACATCCGAATGAGTAATAGTGAGATATTCTCTCCCACCCGCACGAATCTTACGATGGATAGGAGAAACAAGTGGTGCCTGAACAAATCCAAATTTCTTCCCACGCCCTTTCACCCCTACGCGCACACGCACGGTTAGCGGTTTTTTGTTGACTGCCATATATGCGAAAAGGAACGCGCGCCTATATAAATTCGGACTCATTCCCTTGCAAAATGAAGCCTCCAATAGTAATTGCGCTTGGTGGAAATGCATTGATTCAGCACCACCAACTCGGCGATTTTCGACAACAGCTAGAGAATATCTCCAAAGTATGCGAGTTGATTGCAGAAACCATTCCAAAAAATCAACCCCTTGTCATTACGCATGGCAATGGGCCGCAAGTGGGGAATTTAGAATTGCAAATGAAAGCACTCTCTCCCAAAATCCCTTCCATGCCATTGGATGTTGAAACGGCTATGACCCAAGGACAAATCGGCCACATGCTCTTTTTTGGACTGGATTGGTTCTTCCCAAAAAAAGAAATTTCCATTGTAGGAACGCACGTGGAGGTTTCGCGTAACGATCCTGCCTTTTCTAATCCAACCAAACCCATTGGACCCTGGTATGGAAAAAAGGAAATGCAAATGCTCAAACAGCAAGGAATCCCCCTCTTTCACGATCCCAAGAAAGGATGGCGCAAAGTTGTTCCTTCTCCAATGCCCAAACGCATTATCTCCCTTCCCACGATTCGCGCGCTCCTGGAAAAAAATCACATTGTGATTGCGTGCGGTGGCGGAGGCATTCCGGTTATGCGCAAGGGAAATTATTGGCATGGCGCCGAAGCTGTGATTGATAAGGATTTGAGCACCCAAGTGTTGGCCAATGCATTGCACGCCAAGCAAATGGTGATTCTCACGGATGA
The DNA here is from genome assembly GCA_964480125.1 of uncultured archaeon. GTDB lineage: Archaea > Iainarchaeota > Iainarchaeia > Iainarchaeales > VGJJ01 > VGJJ01. The sequence continues at coordinate 3,397 of CAYZNV010000016.1, read as the reverse complement.
GGATTATGCATACTTGGGTTATTCCACCAAACACCCGCTACCTATCAAGAGTATCACTCCTGCGATTGCGGAAGAACACCTCGAGAAAGGAGAATTTGGCAAAGGCAGCATGCATCCCAAGATCCTCGCAGGGATTCGCTTTGTGCGCAATGGGGGAAAAGAAGCCTTCATTGGGCATACGCAAGAACTAGATAATATTCTCCAATACGAAAGCGGCACGTGCATCCGAAGGGAGTGAAAAAAATGCAAAAAAAATCAAACAACCCCCAACATCCCACTGAAAAAGTAAATTGGAAAGCGTTGCGCTCCATGCACGGAAAGGATTTTCTGAATACCACTCACTTTTCCGCAGAACAACTACACGCACTCCACGGATTAGCGTTCAAACTCAAACACGCCCACTTACATGGAGGAGGAACCCCGCCATTGTTGGAGGGAAAGACTCTTGCCATGGTATTTGAGAAGCCCTCCACGCGCACGCGCGTCTCATTCGAAGCCGGCATGTTTGGATTGGGAGGGCACGCGCTCTACTTGGATGCACAAAAAACCCAAATGTCACGCAGCGAAGACTGGCAAGACAGCGCACGCGTGCTATCGGGTTACACGGACGCCATCATGGCACGCGTGTATGAGCAGCACACCCTCGAAATCATGGCCAAGCACTCATCAAAGCCCGTCATTAATGGACTCTCCAATTCCTTGCATCCCTGCCAAATTCTTTCCGATCTTTTTACTATCCGCGAGCACTTTGGAAAGTTGGAAGGGTTGCATGTGATGTATTCCGGCGTAGTGGATAATGTAGCATACTCGCTCGCATTGGGATGTGCCCAAATGGGAGTGGATTTTACTCTCGCTACTCCACATATGTTCCATACGAATCAAAGCGTTTGGAGGCAAGCCCAATCCATCGCGAAGAAATCCCATTCCCTCATGCAGCATTTCGAGTCCATGCCTCCCGCGAAAGTATTGAAAACGATCAATGTGGCCTACACCGACGAATGGGAAAGCATGCACATGAAACTAGACAAGCAAAAACTTTTCCCCATGCTATCCAAATACCAAGTCAATGAGAAATTACTCGCCCAATGTGCGCGTGGCGCCATGGCTATGCATTGCTTGCCCGCCGTCAAGGGAGAAGAAGTCAATCAGAGCGTCATGTATGGGAAGCATTGCCTCGTATGGGAGCAGGCACAAAATAGAATGTATGCCCAACAAGCACTACTGGTCGCGCTCCTCGCGGATTTGGAATCCGAATCATTCGCGTGAAAAGCAAACGAATCCAAAAGCGTTTCATTTTTATAGGCGAAAATCTTTTTTTCGCTTAATTCCCATTCCCAACTCCGTTGAGAGCCCGATACGCATGCCATCCAAAGTCATTTCACAAACATCCGATGCCCTACTCGGGATGATTACGGGTATGGGACAGACCCAACTCCAAGTCGATGCCAAAGAATTCGCCAAAATGGCTACCACCATTGAAAACCCAAAAAAACTCAAAAAAATACAACAAATCCAAAAAATCTGCATCGACATGGCCATTGATGTCGTGAAAGCAGGAGAAGGAGGACTGTTTGTCATCGGGGAAACCAAACACTTCTCTACGCTATTCCCCAACTTCTTCGAAGGACAAAACATCAGCGTATTCGATAAGGGAATGAACAAAGTATTGGTGAAACTCGGACAAATCGATGGAGCAGTCGTCATCAATTCCTCCGGAAAAATCCTCGCGTATGGGGCACACCTTTCTCGACAGGCTCCATTGCAAGGGCATGGAACACGACACGCGGCAGCGAAAGGCATTTCCACGCAACCCGGGATTACTGCAGTTCTTGCATCGCAAGAAGGAAAAGTCGTGCGCATCTTCAAGAACGGAGTGCAACTGATTGAAATTAACCCCTACACGAAGGGAGTGGAAACCCAAATGGACAAAGTAGTCTCATTCATCAATCGCCCTGAGGCCGCGCTTGTGACAGGAGCAGCAGTGGGAAGCACCGTGTTAGGAGTCGCGCTGCTGCCCGGAATTGTAGTCTTCGCCGGAAGCTATTACATCGCCAACAAAATATTCAACTTCGCAAAAGATGCAAAAAAGAATTGAATGAAAATATTGAAAAGAAAATTATCGTTTCTTGCGCTTGCGTGGAATAATTCCTGCATTCTTTTTCATCGCTCGAATGTCACGCGTACGATGTCCCTCTAACATTCTTTCGGCCACTACTCGTCTCACGGCCGCGCGCATATCCTTATGAGGAAATAATTTTGCCAATTCTTTTGGAGGAACTCCTTGGCGCAATAATTTTTCTATTGGATGACCATTCTCCAATAATTGTTCGCGCGTAAAACGTTTCCGTGCAATCTGATATGTCGCTCCATTGTGCATCGCGAAATACCCTGTACCCGAACGCTGCGCCAAATCACGATGCCCCGCACGAGAACGTTCATACGCAGCGCGGGCTTTTCTCCGAACAATATTTTGGGGCGAGCGCTTACGCAAAGGTTTGGGCATGCACCAGACACCTCATTCTACTATAAAAACGACTATTAAATAGTCTAAAGAGCATTTCTCCAAAATGAGAATACAAGTCAGTTCACGTAGCGCAGTAAAGAGACTTACCGATAAATTGGCCGGCGGAAAAAATATTCATCGAAAACAAAACCAATTGCGCGCAGCCAAACACGAGTTGCAGTGCGCAAGCGAAACACTAACTCCAAAAAAAATAAGTCAAACTATTCGTTCCCGCGCGTTCGCCGCACGACTCGCGCACAGTCGATTAGAACAATTACGCTCCATGCGAAAAGTATTAGCTGAAAATCCAAGAATAGCACTGGCATTAATTGAAATAGCCACAAATACCTCAAATCCGCGGGAAGCTCCCATCATGTGGTGGGCTGCTGAACTACTATTAGATAGGGCACCTGGCATCAGAAGCACCGAATGGGTCAAACAACTCATACGCGACATGAAGGACCCACAACAAAGAAAGAAACGAATCGCTGAATTAGAAAAGCCATTCATTCCAGAAGGCACGCGTATCAAAACCTTGCTCGATGCACAATCTAAGAAAAAGAAATCATGAGGCGGGAAAGATTTGAGAACGCACTCCTTTCTTTTTAGAAAAAAGAAAGTAGCCGCCCAGTCAAAGAAAAACGTGACAGGTATTGCTTGCAATACCTGGATTCCGTACCATACAGCCGGAACTGTATTGAGGCGGGGGAGATTTGAGAACGCACTCCTTTCTTTTTAGAAAAAAGAAAGTAGCCGCCCAGTCAAAGAAAAACGTGACAGGTATTGCTTGCAATACCTGGATTCCGTACCATACAGCCGGAACTGTATTGAGGCGGGGGAGATTTGAGAACGCACTCCTTTCTTTTTAGAAAAAAGAAAGTAGCCGCCCAGTCA
>CAYZNV010000015.1:19591-26729 GCA_964480125.1 uncultured archaeon | reverse complement strand
CCATATGCTCTTTGGAACCCGTTCGCGGCTTAATAAGCTTCTATTTGCTTAGGCGAAAGCATGTGGGTAGGGATAAAATGAATGCTTTAAATGCTATTTTCCGCGTATATCTGTTATGAAAATGCTATTGGGATTGGTTTTGGCGCTCGTGCTGTTGAGCGGTTGCACGCAAACGGCTCAAGTGACTGCTCCCATTGCTGAAAAATTAGAAGATAAATCTCTTTCCTCGGAGGAAATCATTATGGCAAACCCTATTGTTGTTTTTGAGACAAATCAAGGCACGTTCAAGGCCGAACTATTCAAGGACAAGGCTCCTCTCACGGCACAGAATTTTTTGGATTTGACCAATAAGGGTTTCTACAATGGATTGAAATTCCACCGCGTGATTGCGGACTTCATGCTACAGGGTGGAGACCCAAACGGAAATGGAACGGGTGGGCCGGGCTATAAAATCCGCGACGAGTTTGCTCCGGGATTGAAACACTCCACTCCTGGAATGCTTTCCATGGCCAATGCTGGCCCCAACACGGGTGGAAGTCAGTTCTTTGTTACGCTCGTTCCAACGCCTTGGTTGGACGGCAAGCACGCAATATTCGGAAAAGTCATTGAGGGAATGGATGTGGTTGAAAAGATTGGAGCACTTCCAACGAACTCCAACGACGCACCGCTTTCTCCCGTGATCATGACGAAAGTGTACGTGGAAAAATAGTGAAAAAGAAAAGCCCTTGATGGGAGTTGAACCCACGACCCCCAGTTTACGAAACTGGTGCTCTGCCACTGAGCTACAAGGGCAATATATCAAAAACCCCCAGAGAATGCTTTAAAACGGCGCGGTGGGGCTCCTGGCCAGGGTGATTCCAGCAGTGCCTTGTCCGATGGGTTATTCCTCTAAATCGTCAAAGCTTCTTTTTCCCGTTGAAAAGTTCCAGAAAACTTCTTCTAAATCCTCAAGTGCCACGCGTTTTTGTTGCATGGAATTGCGGTCGCGCAAAGTGATAGTGTTATAGTTTTCGTGATTCGCGTCGAGGGTTTCGTAATCCACCGTAATCGCATACGGAACGCCAATTTCATCGATGCGTGCGTAGCGTTTTCCAATGCTTCCCTTTTCATCGAACAGCGTGGAGATATTAGCGGCTTGGAGTTGTTGAAAGATCTCAAATGCCTTCTCATATAGTCCATCTTTCTTCATGAGTGGAAAGACCCCCACGTGATAGGGTGCAACGGGCACGGGTAAATCCAAATTCCATCGCTCTTCCGTTCCGCGCGTTTCTTTCTTGAGTGTGGAATTGAGCATGGCCGTAAAGGTTCTTCCCACGCCCATGGATATCTCAAAAATGTGGGGGTAAAATTTGTCAGCCGAACCCTCTTCTTTGACTTGCAAATCAGTTTTGGAAACGCTTGCGTGGGTCTTCAGGTCGTGGTCCGAGCGATAATTGCATGCGGCCAACTCGAGCCAGTTCTCATCCAATAGCACCTCAAAGTCCCATGTTTCTTTGGCGTAGAATGCGCGTGCTTCTGCTTCTAATTCTCGAAAGCGCATGCCTTCGAGAGGAATATTGAGCTTCTCGGCAAATTGTTGGGTTCGCGCTAAATAATACGCAATGAGTTTTCCGGAGACAATTCCTTGCTCCACTGCTTCGCTGCATGAAATGGAGTGGATTTGCTTGTCTTTGAGCAAGTATAGTTGCAGCGCATAATCTTTCACTTCTTCCCAGCGATCGATTTCATTTATTTTGGTGGGATTGAAGAATACCTCCACATCCATTTGCTCGAGTTCGCGTGCGCGCAAGAGGGCTTGGCGTGGGGCAATCTCATTGCGGAATGTCTTTCCGACTTGTGCAATTCCAAAAGGTAATGTCACGCGCCCGCTTTTCCAGATGCGAGAAAAATTCAAGAAAATATTTTGACAGGATTCGGGTTTCAAGTAGCCGGGGACATTGCCTTGCGTTCCCACGAATGTTTTCATCATCATATTGAAGCGCTGCGTCTTTCCTAAGTGGGATTTGCATTTGGTGCATACCAACTTCAATTCTGCTATTTTGGAGTCAAAATACTCCATGCTCGCTCCTTCTGGAATTTCCTCTTTGGTGGCTTCCTCGATGAGCTTGTCCGCGCGATAAGGGGTGTGGCATTTTGTGCATGAGATGAGGGGGTCGGCGAAATTCTCTAAGTGGCCGGACGCGCGGAATACGGATTCTGGGAGGATAATGGATCCGTCTATTTCGTGGTGGTTTTCATTTTCCACCATGAGCTTGCGCCAATAACTAATCATGCGCTGCTTGATGCGCGTTCCCTCTGCACCATACTCATAGAATCCCGCCGGGGCATCGGCGTATATCTCAGCAGTGGGGAAATAGATTCCTCTGCGCAACGCGAGATTTTGGACATCGGCATAGGGCATATGCCAAGAGTGTGGGCATCCCTGCTTTTAAAGGCTATGAGGGAGGTTGGTTTTATGGCTCATATAAAAGAAAAGCTCATGGAGATGCGCAAGCAGTTCATTTCCCGTACCAAGGAACGCGTGCACGAACAGCTTTCCGGGCCGGATGCGCATGTAGTCAGAGCGGTTTCTTCGGCGAAGAATCTCGAATCCCAATTCAATTTGGTGTATGAGCAGGCCATTGAGTGGTATGCCTTGCATTTTCCCGAGATGCGTTTTCAAGTAAGAGATCCCGTGCATCAGATGCAGCTCGTCTCTCAGATTGGGGATCGCTCGCATTACTCGCAAGAAAATGTAGCTCGCATTATTTTGAATGAAGACTCTATCCGCAAAGTGTTGGAGGCTGCCCAAAATAGTAAGGGGGGAAGCATTGATGCGCATGCCCTGAAGGCCATGCAATCGTTTGCGCTGCAAGCCCTTGCGCTGAAGCAAGAACAAATGGCATTGCAGGGTTTTGTGGAACAGCAGATGCGCGAGCTCTCGCCTAATTTTTCGGAATTAGCAACGGCAATGATTGCGGGCCAGCTTCTTTCAAAAGCCGGCAGTTTGAAGCGACTCGCGGAGATGCCGGGTTCGACGATTCAAGTGTTAGGGGCAGAAGAGGCGTTGTTTTCTCACCTCAAAACGCGTTCGCGTCCTCCCAAGCATGGGTTTATTTTCAATCACCCCTTAGTCAAGACGCTTCCCAAGCACGTGCGAGGAAGAATGGCTCGCACGCTCGCTGGAAAGATGGCCATCTGTATTCGTGCGGATTTTTTTGGTAAGTCTCGCGTCGTGGATGAGTTGAAGAAAAAGATGGAGGCATACTCTAAGCACCTCGCAAAGCTTCCATTCAAGCCCAAGCCGCGTGTGAATCCGAATGCGAATTTTTCTCGTCCTCCGCAGGTGCAGCGTAGGGAGTACGCTTCTAATTCTTCCCCTTCTCCGAGCGCTTCTCCTTCTTCCGCGCCGCGTGATTTTTCTTCTTCTCCCAAGCCGGGATATCGTTCATTTAGGCGATAACGTATGTCTGCATCTCACTTGCGTCTCCAAAAAATCGGAAATCACTATTACTCGCTTAATCTCGTTCCTGGAAAGAAAGTGTATGGAGAACGCTTAGTCAATGATTCCCATGGAGAATGGAGAGAATGGAATCCTTTTCGCTCCAAGTTGTGCGCGGGCTTGCATAATGGTTTGCCGTTGGAGCACTTTGCCATTCGTGAAGGAAGCAAGGTGTTGTATTTGGGTTCCGCTGAAGGAACAACGGTCTCGCATGTCTCTGATGTGATTGGTGAAGATGGGCTAGTGGTGGGAGTGGATGTCTCCCCCCACGTGATGAGTAAGTTTTCCGCGCTCGTGGAGTCGCGTGAAAATATTTTGCCCCTACTTGGGGATGCCAATCAGCCCGAAACCTATGCGTCGGAATTAGAGGGCATGAAGTTTGATGTGCTGGTGCAAGACGTCGCACAAAAAAATCAAGCAGAGATTTTTTCAAAGAATTGGGAGTTGTTTGCACACTCAAAGAGTGTGGGTTACCTAGTGATAAAATCCAAGTCCGTTGATTTTACTAAACCCAAGGAGCAGGTACTCAAGCAAGAGCTCAAGGTGCTAGGAAAACATATTAAAGTCGAACAAATTCTTTCTCTCGAAAAACATGAGAAGAGCCATTTCTTGTTGTGTGTGAAATGGCAGTGATTGTGAGACGATGAGAAAAATGCGGTCCAAAAAAGAAACTGTTCCTGCACGCTCGTCACACGCGCATGAGCTGTACCGGCAGTGGTTGCACATCCTGATGGGACTGCTCCATATTGCGGTCTTGGGCATTGGGGGATTGGATGCGCTGCGCTTTTTTGTATTGCTCGAACTAGTTGGAGGACTATTGCTTGTCGCGCTGTCGCATCATCGCGTCTTTTCTTTTTTGAAAGATATTCTCGCGCACGTGCAGCGGCGCAAGGAACAGTTGCCCGGGGAAGGGGCTTTCTTTTTCGTATTGGGTGTTGGAGTGGTTTCCTGGCTTTTCTCGAATGAGACGAACATATTGGGTGCGATTATTGCGCTGACGTTCCAGGATGCTTTTTCTACGTTAGTGGGATTGCACTGGGGGAAAACCCCCATTATGGAACGCAAGTCCTTGGAAGGAGCAGTGGGCGGATTCGTGATGGCATTTGTCGCGCTCGCGCTTATTTTTTCAATTCCTATTGCACTGGCTGTGGCGTTGGTGGTTTCGCTGGTAGAGTTGCTTCCAATTAATGATTCGCTGTCTATTCCTTTTGCGGCCGGGCTGTTATTGCACGTGATCGCCTAGTGAACCCTTTTAATCGTGCACGCGTGTGAATGAGTATGCTCGCGTCCAAACCCATTCAGTCGCACCTGGCTTTAATCGGGATTCATGGGTTGCTGGCCTTGTTGGTGGTATTATTTTCTGGTCGCATCGAGACCGGCGTTGCATTTCTTGTGACACTCGCGCTCCCCGGTTATGTGCTGTCGCGTTTGTTCATCGAAGAAGAGTTGGTTCGTGCGCTGGTGGCATTTCCTTTATCCGTATTCTTGTTGGGTGCGCTGTCCGTTATTGGGTCTTGGTTCACGGTGGCCGTAGTGAATGAGTGGCTGGTTGTTGGGGTTTGGCTCCTGGTGTTGGGATTGCGTTTCTTCGATAAGCGTCGTTGGGTAATTCCTCTTCCAGCTCAAGAGAAGCCCCTTCCATTGACTCCGGTTCAGGCGATTGGGTTGATTGCGCTGGTGATTGGTTTTGGTTTTGCATCATATGTTTTTTATCTCGCGGACGGGTCCTTGTCGCACGCTTTTCCGAATCAAGTGAATGCATACGATAAGGTGTTGCAATTGACCTGGGTTTCGCATGCTGCCGCGACCGGCGACGCCGTATTGCCTCCTGCCTTGCATGAGGGAAGAATGGATGTGCAGTCTTCCTTGTTGCCCCCTGCATCGGTGTGGCCCACGGCGTTGTTGGCGCGAATTAGCGGGATGTTTCCTTGGGATGCACAGCATGCTTTTGCGGCATTGGTGCATGCGATTACGATTGGATTGGTTGCATGGATGACGCGTCAGCTCTTTGGGTGGCGCACCGCGTGTATCGTTGCAGTGGTGGCGGCCATCCCTTATCTTCCTTTTTTGGCAGGGGATATGGCAGGGATGTATCGTGTTTCGATGGTGGTCATGCTTGCGCCGTTGTTATGGATTTCTTCCGAGTGGATACTACAACGCCGTGCGAATGCCCCACTATGGATGGGGATTTGGGTTTCTGCGCTGATGCTGATTCATCCCGTTTCATTCATTTTGTTGCTCCCCATGATTGGGTTTTGGTTGTTCGCCTGGCGCTCGGGAAATCTTGATGTCAAGCCGCTGTTGATTCCCTTCGCAATGGGTTTGTTTTTTCTGTTCGCATATGGGTGGCCTATTTTTTCAGGCGTTGATGATGTTTTTGGCCCACATGTATTGCTCGGCGAGATTCGTTGGACGGATCCTTTTCGATTTGACCTCGAGTTGTCTTCGTTAGTGGGCCCAGTGTTGTTTTTGAAATACTATTGGGTTCACTTGCTTGCTGGCATCATCACGAGTGCGATTCTTATTTTCTTGGCGTGGAAGAAATCATCGAGCGTTTCATCCGAACAGGTGCGCTTGGCGTTGATGGTGGTTTTTTTGGGAGTGATTACGCTGGGCTTCACCAATGTTTACTATCAATATCTCCCCAAGCTTCGCAGTACGTTATTTTTTGTTTTTTTGATTCCATTGGTGGTGTTTGCCATTCACGCGGTGGCACAGCGATTGTTGCAGCGCCACAATCCCTATGCTGGGGTGGCTGCCACGCTTGTCATTGGGTTGTTGCTTGTTTCTCCTGTGCTGGGACCGGCGTTAGGGATTAAGCCCAAGGTGGATGAGATTTCATACGATGCCATTCTGGCGGTGCAGCGGAATGCATCTCCTAGTGCGTCGGTGATGGCGATTTTGGGTTTCTACCAGCATAGTCACCTGCTCACGAATCGCTATGGGGATTATTTTTCTGAGTCCAGTAAATTAGCATTGGCACTGGAGGGAATCAAAGTGGACGTAGGTCCTTATTGCTTGCCGGGTTTTCGTCGTACGGGTTTATTTGAGTTGGAGAAGGCCCCGTGCACGGTGCGGTTTGCTTCTTTGCGGGATTATGATTATCTCATGGCGGACTTTGGAGTGGTCAACCGTAATACGCAGTTGGTCCAAGCCTATTCTTCACAATTGGAGGGTATTGGTTTCGTTCCTGTTTTTGTGAATTCGGATGTGGCCGTGTATAAGAATATCGGGTCTCTTGCTTCGCTTCCCTGAATGCAGGCGGGTTCGTTTTAAGCATGTAGCGTGCTTGTTCATAGAATAAGGGCCCGTAGCTCAGCCTGGATAGAGCAGTACCGTCCTAAGGTGAAGGTCGTGCGTTCGAATCGCACCGGGCTCGTTATATTGTGATTAATGACGACACAACAGGGACGCCGACTTGGTTTGCGCTATTAACCCCTGCGATGGTGAAGCAGTAAGCTGACCCTGGTGCGTTGATGGAAGTGAATACGCTCGCTGGGAAAGTAATTGGGATGGGTGATCCAGGCGTAACAGTGGTGTTGGGCAGCGCGACGGGAAATGCGTTTGATACTGCCAATCCTGCCGGAGGAGTTGCTGGAGATGTTGCGACCACGACAAAATTAGTGATAGCTGTTGCGGGGTCGGTGGTGATAGTGG
>CAYZNV010000015.1:17534-19581 GCA_964480125.1 uncultured archaeon | reverse complement strand
TGGCAAATGCGGCACAGGCTCCTCCTGAGACAGCGTTATCGCGGAGATAGAGCACGGTGAAGTATGGTAGGATTCCTACTTGCCCGTTGTCTCCTGGAACGGTTACATTCAGCGTGACATTGCCTCCACTAAAGAGAGGAGGTCCATTGATGGTAAAGGGCCCTGGTCCCGAGCACGCCGTGGTGGTGTCGAATTGGCATGATGCGGTGCATCCCAGCGTTCCGACAGAGTACCCTTGTGAATAGCATGTGGCCGCAAATGATGCGCTTCCATCGCATTGTTCGGATCCATTGATGATGTTGTCTCCGCACACGGCCGTGGTTCCGCCTAGTCCGGCTGCGGCTGTGTTGAATGCGTTTTGTACTTTCACGTCGCTCGTGGAGAGATTGTTGGAGATAATGGTGTTCGTTGACTGGCTGCTTCCCACAATAACAAGCAACACAATCGTGGCAATCAGTACTGCTCCCCCAATGAGTAAGAGATATTCCAGTGCCCCCTGTCCGCGGATAGTGGGTTGGTTTTGCTGGGTGGAGTGGGGTGAGCGTAGGGTCATATGCGTGGATGGATTGACTCCAAGTATATAAAACCCATTTCCTTTCCCGCGCGTGGAGGAAAAATAATCCATTTTAGGTGTTGATTTGCACGTTGATGGCGGATATTTCGGCCGGTTCTTGGGTGCGGGGATCCTCATACGTCAATTGGATGGTGCACGTCTTTTCCGCCCCGGGCAGCGAAGTAGAGGGCGCATTGATTTTGAGCTGGGTGCTCTGCGTGGAATTAGGTTTTCCCTTTTCGGGGAGATTTAGGATAGGGAAGAAGGTAGGGGTGATGAGTGAGATATATTCTTCGCATCCAGGAGAGAGTTCATACAGCACCGTGGAGATGGGAAACCCACTCTTATTCTCCACGCGCAGCGTGGCGGTTTGGAATTGGAATTGCGTTGGGTTTGCTGTATCCTTGCGCAGGGTGTATGTTTTGCTTTTGGCTCCGTCGATTAATCCTGTCACATCGATGACGGCTTCGGTGAGATTAATCGTAATCGGGGATTCGCTTTCCCAGAAGCTTGTAAAGAAGCGTACTTTTCCGATGATGAGGTCTTTTGCAGCAGTAATGGGAGCGCGGAAGCGTAATTCTGGAGAAATGGTTTCGTTCTTGGAGAGGGCTTTGAATGGTCGGTCGATGGACCAGGAGAACCATGTGGGGATTTCGCTCGAGGGGTTGGTTCCATCGCTCTGGGAGATGATGATTTCCGCGTCTATTTTTTCAGAGGAATCATTGCTCGTGCGATTGCGCAAAGTAAAGCGTGTGGATTTGAGTTCATCGGCTTTGGCGTTGAGTGTAATCGTTTGCGTGGGGTTGACGTCGAACTTGAAATCATTGAATTGCGTAAAGTCTTGGCTTTCTTTTTCGAGCGTGTACTTGATGCGAATGCTCCCATTCTTTTTGTCTCCGGCTGTTTTGTTGGTAATGGGGAGTGTTTCGGGGATGCTCAGCGTGAAATTCACCAGCAACGTCCCTTTTGCGGGAATGGCAAACGTGGAAGGGGTGAATTGGATGTCGTCCTTGAATGGGGCCATTCCTCCTTCCAATACTAACTCGATGCTCTGTCCCTTGGTGGAGTCATTTTTCAACAAGAATGAGCCCTTGGCCCCCTGTTGTCCGCGCACGATGGTGGTGGGAAAGTCCAATTGTGTAATGGTAACGCCCAAGTCTTTGGAAAAAATTGTTTTTTCTTCTTGTTCGGCCGCTCCCGCAGTTGGCTTTTCCACGTAGATGTCGAGGTTTTCCGGCACCGCGAAATCGCTTCCTTCGACATCCCATTCCACGAAATAGGTTCCTGGTCGCACGCCCAAAGTAGTGGTGCCTTCAAAGCGCTGGATGGGTTTGTCTGCCCCACTTTCATAGAGTGCTCCTGGCATGCTCGTGAGGAGTTTTCCTTCGGTGTCGCGTGCGGAGATGGTGAGCTTGACTTGGCTGCCGATGAAGTAATCATAGACAAAGAATCCCAGCAATCCAATAATGGCAATTGCAATGATTTTTTTCCCAT
>CAYZNV010000015.1:406-17524 GCA_964480125.1 uncultured archaeon | reverse complement strand
TGTTGTTGGGCTAAATCCTTGACTCCATCCAATGGGTTGCTCTGCTGGGCTTGCGGCTCATACTCGAATGGACTGTCAGGGGGAGCGTCGTACATGCGGAGATAGAATGAAAGGGGGCATATTAAATCTTCGCGTGCGGGAATGGTGGTGTATGCCTCCCTCTTCAAATCAATCCGAGCCCGTTGCGGCGGCAGTGATTGGGGTTGTTGTTATTGCCTTGCTTATCATTGGATTGGGTTTTTGGTTTTGGAAAAGCGCTTCATACGCGGCTGATTACTCTGAATTGTTTTGGGATTCCGCTCCTCGTGTGGATGAATTGAATAATGCGAATGAAGCGAGTGTCTCTTTTGCCATTCGCCTGCGCTCGCATGAGTTGCAGGATTTTCGGTGGGATGTGAATGCGTATGCGCGCGGGGAATTGATCGATCGGAAAAAAATCCAGTTGGAGCAAGGTCAAGAAAAGCGCGTGAGTTTCACTTCTCCGCTTTCATCTGTTGCCGGGCCAATTGAAATCCGCATCGTGGCGCAGCGCTTTGATGGGTTCGGAAACCCCATTAAGATGCCATTGGAAATTAGCGATTGGGTTATTGTTTCGAGCGGGACTGCACCGAACTAGAGCGAGGGATTCTTTCTTCTCTTAGCGAGGGGATTAGATAGTGTTTCAGGCGAGCTGTTTTCTTCTCTTTTTTCGCTTGGGATCTTTTCGGCGATTCGTGAAATTTGTCTTTCTTTTTCTCTCACGAGGGCTTCCAATTCAGAGATGTGCGCGCGCTGCGCTTTTGTTTGGGATTCCATTTCTTGGAGTTTGTTCTCCAGCTTTTCTCTTTCCTCGCGTTTGATGCGGTGTTTGTTTTCTTCGAGGTTCAGTAATTCTTTTGCGTATGTGGCGCGTAACGTGGCGGTTTCAGATTCCAAGTCCATGGCGACTTTTCGTGCGAAATCGCGTTCGGTTTTGAGGATTCCTTGTATTTCCACGTGCTTTTTGGTGAGCTCGTGCACCAAGTGCTCGAGTTTTTTTATTTTATTTTCCATTTGCGTGTGGTTGGCCGAATATTCTTCTAGTTTCTTTCGCGATTGCGTGAGGTGGTCTCCCACCACGTGTCGTTCGATGGCGAAGTCGTGCATTAATTCTTGCATTTCTTGTTCCATTTCGATGTGGCTTTTCTTCGTCGTGTTTCCGAAGAACTTGTCTCGTTTCAATACGTCGCGTTCTTTTTTGAGTTGTTCTAATTCGGTTTCTTTTGTTTTCAGCAATCCAAATAATTTTGATTCCAATTCCTTGGTGTTGCTTTCTGCGTGTTCGGTTTTTCGCAACACCAATTGCATTCTTTCCGTCAATCGATTCAGCGAAAGCCATTGTTGGTGCATGCGCGCGTCCATTTCGCTTCCGAGTGTGGGCACGGTAATGCTTTCGCTCAAGTCCAGTTTTTTGCTCTTGAGCTTTTCTTCTTCGAATGTGATATTCCTTGCAAGAACGGCGTCGTTTTGGTGCAATAATTCGTGCACTTCTCCCACTTGGATTTCCTTCAATTCGGGGTTTTGGATTTGTTCGCGGATAAGGAGTTGGACTAAGTCCTTGGCTTGTTTCGTGTGAATATGCCATTCCTTGAGGCGCGAAACGAGTGCCTGTCGATTGGTTTGTTGCCAGGGAATAAAGGGGAGGGCTTTGGCCTTGCCTAGCTCCTCATGCAGCTGGTCCAATAACAGCAAGGCATTGCTCATACCCCCAAAGGAGCGATTTCCCCTATTTATGCCTGCTTCCAATCCCCTCTGGGGTGGTTGTTATCCTCCTTTGGAATGGGTTTGGCGCCCTGGACTCCTGGCGCTTTTTATTCCCCGAATCCCTCGTTTTTTGACTCCCTTTTGCGAGTTTTTTGGTTTATGCATATCTACGAAGACCACGGCGTCGTCATTCAGGATGAAGAGAGAATTCTCATTGATCCCCACCGCAAGCGAGTGGATGCGGATCGTATTTTTGTTTCGCATGCGCATTCTGACCACGTAAATATCGGGGCAAAGAATCCTTCTACTTACTACATGACCCCGCTCACGCATGGCTTAGTGGAGAAAAAGATTCCCAAAGCCGCGTATGCGGAAAAAATGCATCTTAATTCGCATCATCAAGGGAAGCAACACAAGGTTTCTTTTGTTAATTCTGGCCATATTTTGGGGAGCGCGCAAGTAGTAGTGGAGGGAGAAAAGAAAGTGTGCGTGACCACGGATATGAAGTTGCAGGACAGCATCATCCAGCAGGGTGCGGAAATCGTTCCATGTGATGTGTTGGTGATAGAAAGTACTTTTGGAAAAAAAGAATACCGATTCCCCGAGCGCGAGGATGTGTATGCGCAAATGAGTAAGTGGTTGAAGCACGCGCAGCAGCATAATTTTCTTCCCATTCTCCAAGGATATGCCACTGGGAAAGCGCAGGAGCTCACCAAAATCGTGAATGAGTATTCTTCCGCGATTCCGTTTGTGCACAAGAATATTTTTGAGAAGAACTCCATTGCGCGCGAGCACGGGCATCATATTGGGAAGTTTGAGTTGATCGATCATAATCTCCGAGATGCCGAAGTGCTCATTTTGCCTCCTAATTTGTGTGATTATGAAACCCTTCACGCGATTTCGGTTTCGGCCAAAAAGAGCATTGTGACGGGCATCGCAACAGGGTGGCCTTCTCCTTCGAATGGGCACGAGACGCATTTTCAATTATCCGATCACGCGGACTATGATCAGTTGATGAATTACGTGGGAAAAGCAGAGCCCAAGCAAGTGTTTACCGATCATGGATTTGAAAAAGAATTGGCAATGGCCATCCAGAAAGAATTCAAGATTCCCGCGCGTCCATTAAGTGAGGCGCGGCAGTATGTGTTGGCGCAGTACAAGTAGTGCATTCTCCCTCCACTGCATGACTTGGTGTTTTATTAATGGGGATTTGGTGGTGGTTTAGTAGTATGCTTCCCTTGCTCATCTTCCTTGTTGCGCTCACAATCATGGTCTGGGGTTCCCAGCGCACTATTGATGGAAGCATTCGCATTTCCAATCATTTTGGGATTTCGCGCATGGCCGTAGGGTTTGTGTTGATTGCATTATTTGTTTCCCTGCCAGATTTGCTGGTGGGAGTGCTTTCCGCGGTTGAAGGAAAGCCTGAATTGGGGGTGGGGGATGCGCTCGGGAGTACGATTGCCAATATTTGTTTGGTCATTGGAACGGCTGCGTTCATCCGCAATATCAAGATCAATCGCGAGCACGTCGTGGAGAGTGCGGAGATGTTGTTCTTGATTTCTCTGATTCCGCTTGCGCTGCTCATCAATAATGTCTCCGCATTAACGGAAGGAATTGTCTTGCTGTTGCTTTTCCTCTTTTATTTATTTTTCATCGCCAAAGAGAAAATGAAGATGAAGCCTGCCAAAAAAATAAAGCAATCCAACATGGGTCGTTCGCTGTTGGAATTCGTGGTTGGGACTGCTGCCGTGGTGGTGGGTTCCTACTTTGTGGTGGATTCTGCTTCACAAATCGCACAGTGGTTTGGTATCTCAGATGGGGTGATTGGTCTCACGCTCGTGGCATTAGGCACTACTCTTCCCGAGTTGATGATTGACTTTACTGCCATCAGGAGAGGAGAAATTTCTCTGGCGATTGGGGAGATTTTGGGAAGTGCGGTGGCGAATCTCACGCTGGTGCTGGGGAGTACTTTTGTATTGGCAAAAGAAGCCATTCATTTTTCGGAGTTTTTGCTCCCGGTTGGTTTTATTGTGATTGCGAATTCGTTCTTGGTGTATAATTTCATCAAGCACGGGAGCATTCACAAATCCCAGGGGATTTTCTTCCTCATTCTGTATGGGGTCTTTCTCACCATGAGCTTTACCGTGGTGCGCTGATTTTTTGGTTGCTTTTCCGCCTTACCTTTAAAATAACTCCACTGCCTTTCATGGGTATTATGTCCCTCCGCACCCATACTTGTGGCCAGCTCCGCGTCTCCGATGCCGGGAAAGAAGTCGTTCTCTCTGGATGGGTGGACTCCTTCCGCGTGGCGGGGAAGATTTCCTTTCTTGCCGTGCGCGATCGCACGGGGATTACGCAGGTTTTCTTGAATGCCGCGCTCACCGAGCAATGCAAGCAGTTGCAGAAAGAAAGTGTGGTGCAGATTTTCGGGAAAGTCAATAAGCGTCCTGAGAAACAAGTCATTCCCACCATGCACACGGGAGAAATTGAAGTGGAAGCGCACCGAATTGAGATTTTGTCGCTCGCCGAAACGCCTCTTCCAATTGAAATCAGAGAGGAGACCACTACTTCCTTGGAGAAGCGCTTGGATTATCGCTTTCTCGATTTTCGCCGCGAAAAAATAAGGGCTGCTTTCACTATTCGTAGCAAAATCTATACGGCTTTCGTGCATGCATTGGAGAAGCACGGTTTCATTCAAGTCACGCTTCCAAAGATTACCGAATCGGGCGTTGAAAGCGGGGCAGAAGAATTCAAGATTCCTTATTTTGGAAAAACCGCTTCCTTGGCGCAGTCTCCTCAAATCTACAAGCAGATGTTCGTTGTTTCTGGGTTAGAGAAAGTGTTTGAGATTGGGCCTGTTTTCCGCGCGGAAAAATCCCACACGACGCGCCACTTAACAGAGTTCACGGGGATTGACTTTGAGATGGGTTTCATTGAGAGCGAAGAAGACGTCATGAAAGCGCTCGAGCAAATCATCCATGATGTTTGGAGCGAAGTAAAAGAAAAGGCTAAGGAGGAATTGAAAATTCTCGGAAAAGAAGTCGTGGTGCCATCGATTCCTTTTCCGCGCGTTTCATTGCATGAATTGCGCAAAATTTTGAAAGAAAAAGGAAAGATTATTCCCGAGGATGATGATCCCGATGCGGCGGCGGAGATTTTGATTGGAGAATACATTCGTGAAAAATATGGGCATGATTTCGTTTTCGCGTTAGATCATCCTTTCACGAAGCGCCCCTTCTATCACATGCGCCCGGCGAATGATCCTACTGTGACTAAGTCCTTTGATTTGATTTATCGCGGGGTAGAGATTGGAACCGGCGCCCAACGCGAGCACCGCTTGGATGTGCTTCGCGCGCAATGCGAGTTGAAGGGATTGGACTTGGAGAAATTGCCTGCCTATCGCGATATTTTCCGCTATGGTGCTCCTCCTCATGGTGGGGTGGGATTGGGTTTGGACCGCATTGTGAATTTAATGTTGGAATTAGGCAACGTGCGCGAGGCCATTCCACTGCCTAGGGATCCTGAACGATTGACGCCTTGATTTTTATTGGCAGGTTATGTTCATCCCCCTTGATGCCCCGAAGAATTATTCCCATCAAGCTTCCCCGCGGTTGGGCCAAAAAACCCCATCGGGATGAGTTGCATGGTATTGCTCGCCGGATTAAGATGCAATTTATTGCGAGGAAAAAACGGTTGCAAGTAAATCCTCTGAATGATTCCCACTCTAGCTCGACCAGTCTTACGCACACGTTAAGGATGAATAGGTTGCGGCGCGAGCAGCATATTTCAATTATGCGCGTCGCAGCGAAAATTGGTTTTACCGCCGCGGGAATTATGAGTGGAAAACAGCGCCAGGCGATTCGGAAAATTTTACTGGATAATTATTCCTTGGTGTATGGTTTTACTCGTATAGATCGTCAATCAGTCTTTTCCAAGATGTTGAATAAGCTCAATAAAGTCGAAGGATTGGAATCTGGAGCAAAACGTCAATTCTTGGATCGTTTTATGCAGTCTTTGATTCAATTGCGTTCTGAAATAACTGCATGAGTCAAGCAAACGATTTTATTCTTCTATGGTTCATTCCATGTGGTGATTTCCAAAAGGCTGGAGTTATTCGCAGAAAAGCAAAAGCAGTCGGGAGTAAAATCGCAGCTGGCGCAAAAGCGGTTGGTTTTTGGGCCAAGCGTGGAACTCAGATTGCTGCAGGTGCAAGATTGTCCGCGCGCATGATGGAAAGGGCTCCTGCCCCTGCAAGACCTGGTGAAGTTCGAATTACTACGACGGGCTCTATTTCTCGCTTGCACGCAAGTAATAATGAGATTGAAGTGAATCGTGGGCGTCGCGTGGTCCGCTATGACGCCCAAGGGCGCCGTCTCAAGAGCACGCATGTTGGAAGAGGGGATTGCGTAGTAACAGAGAAACAATATCGTGCGGGTGCCTTGCGCCCTGTTCGAGTGGAAAAGCGCTATCAAAAGCGCTGATTTCCTTTAGATTTTTAAGCTCCTTCCCTCCTTTTACTGCCTTAGATGCGTGCCTATATTTCCGCTGCGATCCGTAGTATCGTCATTGCGTTAGCTATTGCCCGCATCAACTCCAATCGTCCCTACTGATTATTTCCTTTTCACGTGCTATGGGGTGCGTGCAAAAGCCAATTTGCGCGGTTTCGTCCGTGCGCATCGAGAATGGGTATTGCTGTGGCAACACCCAATTAAAAAAATCAACATTGGAGTGAAAGCACATGCACCGTACCCTCATACAAGAAGTATTGAAGTCTTCCCTCAAAGAAGCGCACTTACAAGGCTGGATCAAGCGCAAGCGTGATTTCAAAGGCACGCTGATTTGGCTCATGCGCGATGGCAGTGGAGAAATGCAAGTCGTTTTAGAGGAAAAAAATATTCCCGACAAACCTGCATTCGATGCTGCGCGAAAAGCATTAATGGAATCCTCTGTCGCCGTTTCTGGGAATGTGAAAGAAGATCCTCGCGCTCCGGGTGGAAAAGAGTTGCACGCCACGAAAGTAGAAATCATCCACGCAGGAGAAGAATTTCCCATTGGAAGGGATTTGAGTGAGGAATTTTTGTTGGACGTAAGACACCTTTGGCTGCGCTCGGGAAAGATGCAACAGGGCTTGCGTGCTTCTGCGACCGTATTTGAGGGTTTTCATAATTGGTGCAAGTCCCAAGGCTATATGGAAGTCCAATGCCCCATGTTTGTGAGTGGTGCAGTCGAAGGGGGAAATGAATTATTTGAAGTGCCTTACTTTGGAAAGAATGTAAATCTCACACAGTCTTCGCAGTTTTATTTAGAGGCGTATGCGATGGCGCTAGAGAAAGTCTACACGGTCGCTCCCTCATTTAGAGCCGAACCCTCGCGCACGCGAAGGCATCTTACGGAGTTCTGGCACGCCGAATGGGAAACGGCTTTTTCTCATTTGGATGAGTTGATGGATTTCAACGAGAACATGATCAAATCAATTGCCAAGCATGTGCTAGAGAAATCCCCGGATGTATTGAAGGCAACGGGGCGTGATCCCAAGACGTTGGAGAAAGTCGTGAAAACGAAATTCCAACGCTTTACGTATGATGAGGCATTTGAAGTGGCGCAACGCAAGTTTCCGGAATTGAAGTGGGGGGATGATTTGCAGGAAATGCATGAGCGTGAGATTACCAAGGATTTTGATGTCCCCATTTTGGTGCATCACTATCCCACACAGCTCAAGCCCTTCTATCATCGTCCCGACCCAAAAAGACCTGAAACAGTGTTGTGTTGCGATGTGCTTGCTCCTGAAGGATATGGGGAAATTATTGGCAGTGGAGAAAGAAGTTGGGACATGAAAGAGCTCACTCAACGTATGCGCGGGCAAGGATTGAAACCCGAAGACTTTGGGTGGTATGTGGACTTGCGCAAGTATGGTTCCGTCCCCCACACTGGAGGGGGATTGGGTCTTTCTCGCTTGGCGATGTGGTTGTATAAACTCGAGCACATCCGTGACGCGGTTGGATTCCCAAGATCGATGAATCGTGTAGCTCCCTAATGCAGTGGTTTCGACCCCTGTATTATTCTTCGAGGCGCGAACCAGAAACGCTTTATTAATGGCCTGAGAAAGCTATGCTGTGACGAACAGAGGCTATTTGGGATAGGCTCTTTTTGTCCGCTCCTCACGCCGTTTTCAAGCGGCAAAACCCCACGGGAATAACACGCCCGCGGGGCACCTCACTTTTTTTCTTTTTTTTGATGGTTGCCCCCACATGGTTATTAAGGTCTTTTTTGCTCTTTTCATGCATTGGAGCAGGAGATGATTCCATGCGATTCATGCACATACTGGGAATAGCCGTTGTTTTAGTGGTATTATTTGTTTTGGGGCAAGGCCACTTAATCGGGAGCATTACCGATCCCTTGCGCGCACTGGCCAACAGCGCACAGCAATTTGATTTCCTCACGCGCATCATCGTGTTCATTTTCGCGCTTGCCGTTGCAATCGTGGCAGGAATGGCGTGGGATCGTACACAAAACAAAAAGATTGCCTTTGTTGCGCTGGCATTTGGGCTGATGGCCTTCAAGTGGGTCTTGAAAGTCATGGATTTATTCGTTTCCACGGGGCAGTTCTTTCCCGATCACGCGGAGAATGTCATTGAGCTTATCAGTTTAGCTCTAATCGCCTATGCTCTCTTTGGCATGCGCACGAATGGAAAAAATGGAATGGAAAAGTGAGTGTAATGGCGGACGACCAGGAATTTGCGCGCGTTCTCTCGTTGGATGTGCGCAAGAAAATCTACACGGCGATTGAAGCCTCTCCCGGATTACATTTCAGAGAGATTCAGCGCCGCTGTGAGATTGCAGTAGGCAGTTTGCAGTATCACTTGGATTACTTGCAGAAGCACCACATCATCCGCACTCAATCAGAAGGGAAGTTTGTTCGCTATTATGCGGTGCGCGGTCCCTCGATGCATCACAATCAAAACATCATGGCTTTCTTGCGTCACGTTTCAACGAGAAAAATTATTCTTTTTTTGTTGCAGAAAAAGCGTGCGAATAATGAGACGATTGCCGCACACATTCAGCTTTCTCCTTCGACAACGAGCTGGCATTTGGATAAGCTAGTAGAGGCAAACGTCTTGACGCGCCAGCGCGAAGGGAGAATGAGCTTTTTTGCATTGGTGAACGCGGAAGAAGCCAAGCAGCTTGTGGTCAATTACAAGAGTTCTTTCTTGGATGATGCCGTGGATAGTTTTGTGGATGTGGTGCAGGAAATCTCCAGCGCGGCCGTAGGGGAAACACCCGTTTCGGAAACGGCTCCTTCTCCTGAGCAGCATGTGCATTCCAAACCGGAATCGCACAAGCACTAATTAGTTTCTTGCGGATTTGGAGCATTCATAATGATGCGGGCTTCTTCCCCTATTGTTGTTTCCCATTGCTGCATCAATCCCGCGTTGGTTTCAAGCACATATTGTGCGCTTCCTCGCGGAGTGTAAGCAGGGCATGGATCGGCTTCGCAGGGTTGCAGGGTGGCGATGTCAATAATGGTTCCATCTGCATCGATCCAAATAATATCCAATGGAATGAGCGTGTCTTTCATCCAGAAGGGATAGATTCCCTCTTCTTCCCAAATGAAGAGCATTCCTTCCTCGTTTGTGAGGGATGTGACTCCCATGAGTCCGCGTTTCTTTTCGGCCTCGGTGCGTGCGAGTTGTACGTGCACGCACTTTTCTTGGATGCAAACGGCTGGGAATTCGACGGTGGTGGGATTTAGTGTAGTGCCTGGATTGGGTGTAGGAATGGTATTTTGGGATTGAATGCATCCTAGAAAAAATATGAATCCAAGGAAAAGAAATAGCATCAATCGCATATATCTCAAATGGGCTTCGGGCATTCTTATACTTTCACTTATTCGCCACAATCTCAATGACATCGCGGTGCTTGAGTGCGTGGTCTTTTCCTAGGAGCATTTTGGTTTTCACATCAATGGCTTTGATGAAGTTCTTTCCAAAGTCCGTGTGGAGTTTGAATGCAAAGTCTAATGCCGTGGTGTGTCCTGGCATTAAGAAGCAATCCGGGAGTCTTCGTCCCTGCGAGTCCACTAAGCTCTTGGTGCCTCCGGGAAAAATAGCAATATATCCGAGGGCCGAAAACACTGTGCGATCCAGCACTTCTTGCACGCCCGTTCCGCCTAATTTTTCCATGACATTTTTTTGGATGTATGTAAGTGCTTGTTTTTGGGGATCCGAGAGCTCTTTCTTTATTTCAAAAGAATTTGAGCCGGAAATATAATCGATGAGTTCGGCTTTGGCTGCTTTTTTGAGTGTCAATTCGGCTTCTGCGGCGCACGCGAAAATAGATGCGTGAGGGAATGCCTCGTGCACGCGTTTGAGGTTCTCTGCGGATGGGGGTAAGTCCATTTTGTTGGCAGCGATGATGATGGGTTTGGCGATTCTTCGCAACTGCATGATGAAGTTTCTTTTTTCCTCAGGCGTCCAGTCATTGAGTTTTTTTTCGGAGAGCTTCGTAATCATGAGTGCTTGGTCTAATTGTACGGGTTTTACTCCCAATCCCGAAAGATTTTGGGACATAATATCAATGAGTTGTTGTTTTCCGCTGATGGGGTTCTTGGAGAATTTGGTCCAGTGGTTTTCGAGTATTCCGAGCATCCATAATTCAATTTCTTCTTCTAAGAAGCGGATGTTTTTGATGGGGTCGTGTGTTCCCATTCCTACTGATTCTCCTTTTTCATTGGTGCTTCCAGAAATATCCACCACATGAATGAGTGCGTCGGCTTGGGAGAGGTCATTCAAGAATTTATTCCCTAATCCTTTTCCTTCGTGGGCGCCGGGAACCAACCCTGCCACATCCAGCAATTCTACAGGAACAAAGCGCACGTGATTGGTGCAGAATCCCGAGCGGGGGTTGCATTGGGTGTTGAATTCTTTGTCCACGCACTCCACGCGCACGAATCCAATTCCTTTGTTGGGTTCGATGGTAGTGAATGGATAGGATGCGCGCGCGACATCGATGAGTGTAGCAGCAGCAAAGAATGTGCTTTTTCCCGAGGAAGGGGCTCCAACGATTCCAATTTGCATAATAATGGAATTCCCCTGGGAAAGGGTTTAAAATCGCCCTAAGGGCGAGGGGTCTTTAGGTAGTGCTTGAGCACGTCTCTTCCTGTCCAGGGTTTGGCGTCCTGCATGTCCAATCCCAGTTTATGCGCCCACGCTTGGATGGCTTCCACCGATTGGGTTTCTATTTCGAGGAAGGTAGGGATATTTGGGAATGTATCAAATTCAAAGTGGGCTCCTTCCAATGAGTAGCTGGCGTGGTGCTTGTCCGTGGTGTTGAGAATTTCTTCTCCTGGAAGGGGTTTTCGGTAGGTGAATCCGCTCTCAAGAAGAATGGTTTTCATTGTTTCAAAGTCAGTACAATTCACTTCGAGTTCATGACTTTCTTTGGCGAGGCTTTTGGGGTTGATTGATTTTTTGAGCGTCAATTCCACGCTGTCTCCTTTTTTGCGCAAGCGTAATAATTTTCTTTCTGCGCGTAAGCGTGAATCGGGGTAATCAAAGTAGTGGGCGATAATTTCTCCATCAAATACTTTTTTTGCGCCTAATTGAATGAGCTTTTTAGTGAGTGTAGCGACATCCACTTCTAAGAATTTGACTTCCACTTCATGCATAGCATTGAATGCTACGCCAACGCAGATATTTGAATGTTTGTTTAGCGCGGCGCCGTTATTCCATTTCGGCTTGTTTGTGCATTTTGCGCGTGGCGTTGAATTCTTTGACCATGGCCTCGGTTTGCATGGGTGTGAGGCACTGCTTCAGAATGGATGGCTTTGCCGTAACATGGCAGCCTAGCGCAAAGGCTTGTGCAACATCTTCCGGGGTGCGCAAGGATGCAGCGAGCACATGTGCATCTAATTCGTGCGCGGAGAATGCATCGAGCATATCCTCGACGTGCGCCCATGCGTCTATTTTGGCGTCGTTCATTCTCCCAATGTAGGGGGCGATGAAGTGCCCGCCAGCAAATGCGGCGAGGATTCCTTGTGCGGCCGAAAAAACCGCGGTAAATGTCAATTCAATATCGTCGCTCACCAGCGTGGGAGCAATAGAGAAACCGCTGGCGTCCGCGGGTATTTTGAGTACGGCTTTGGGGAGCATTTCGTGGATTGTGCGCGCATCTTCCAATAACTCATCAGGGTTGCTTCCCATGGCTTGCACCATGAGTTTTTGTTCTTTGGTGAGCATGTTCGAGAGCTGTTGCAAGTGCTCAAATCGATCTTCTACTTTTAATTCGGCCAACAGTAAGGGGTTCGTTGTGATTCCTGCAATGAAGGGGTGCTTGACCCATTGTTCGGCTTCTTGGGGGTTGGCTGTATCGACATAAACAGTCATATAGATGAAATCCCCTGGATGAGGTTTTTAAGTTGGGCTATTGGGTTGGAAATAGTTCTTTCTTTTTATGAGGAATTAGGGCAAAAATAACCGCTTGTAGGTTGAACTCGGTGCGGTCGATTTGGTTATCCGTCAGCACGCCCACCGCTCCCATCTCGTGGCCTGAATTTGTTTTTTTGAAGAGGATGTCGGTTGCTAGTGATAATTCTTTTCCTTCTTGGAGTAATGCCACTACCGCAGGAGGGAGATAAAAAATGCCACTAGCTCCTTTTCCCATTCTTCCATCACGCGACTCGATGGCTGCCCACGCTTGCACGCCTATTCCATAGGGGTCAGTTTGAATTCCTCCTTCGATTGAAGCGTAATAGTCGGCTCCTGAGTGGATGCTCTTGGCCTGATTGATTCGGTTGAGCGCGCCCAGAATAGTCTCCTCAATGCTCTTAGGTTGATCACTCACGCCCGATGAAACAGAAACAGCAGCGTGCGTAAATGTTTCTTCAGGGAACATGCGCCTAAACCCTTCCAAGATCGAATTTATTTTTACTGGATTTTTTGAGGTAATGACGATATGAGGCATCTTATTTGCTCCTAAAATTCAATTCCCTTTCGCGCGTAAATGCCTTTCATATAGGGGTGTTTTTTGAGGGTCATGACCGTGACATAGTCCGCGCGATCGAGTATTTCTTGTGGGGCATTTCTTCCAGTAAAGACAATTTCCACGTGATTGGGTTTGGAATTGGTCATCTCCAACACCTGTGCTGCAGAGAGTAATTGCTTGTTGAGCGCAACATTAATTTCATCAAAAATAACCAAATCATATTTTCCGCTTTCTACGGCTTTTTTTCCTGCCTCGAATGCTTTGGTGGCCATTTCCGTGTCATAATCATTGGGCACAAAGCAATCCCTGCAATATCCCGCGAATGTTCCTTCTCTGATTTCTTTTTCGTGTTGTTCTTGGTTGGGGCACACCACATTGAATGATTCTATTTTGATGGGTAAATCGAATTTGATGGAGTTGAGTATTTCTCCTGTGTAGCCCATTTTCATGAATTGCACCATGAAGACATTCATTCCATGCCCGATGGCGCGATAAGCAAGGCCAATGGAT
This sequence comes from uncultured archaeon, assembly GCA_964480125.1. GTDB lineage: Archaea > Iainarchaeota > Iainarchaeia > Iainarchaeales > VGJJ01 > VGJJ01. The sequence continues at coordinate 4,312 of CAYZNV010000015.1, read as the reverse complement.
GCAGTGGTTTTTCCTTTCCCGTCTCCCGTGTACACATGGACAAATCCTTTTTCGAGGAAGGGAGTGAGGGGCATGCAACTATGTTGTTTTTCGAGAGATAAAAGGAGTGAGGTTGCGGGATTGCCAAACGTAGTAAGGATTATATCGCTGGTCTGCGAGTGCCATACATGCCTCAACGCCAATTCACAAAATTATGGGGATTGAAGAAGCTCAAGAAGATTGCGCAGGGGCTGCCTTCTCATGTGGTGGGAGTGTCACCCTATCTTGTTCGCCCCACGGATCCGCACATCCGCGAGCGGGACATTGCGGGAAGCAATCGGTTGTTGGTGCGAACCGATGAAAAGGGAAAAAGTTATCAAAAATTAGGATGGGCATATGTGCCGCGCTATTCGATTGATTTGCCTTTTTCTCGAAAAAAACCAGGTGCATTGTCGCGGTATGTGCGCATGCGCACGCGTACGGCGTATGATAATGAGAAGAATTTTTTTGATGGTAATCCAAAAATTAATCCTCCTGAGCGATTCAAGCACTTGCGCCATATTCTTGTTCCGACGCACGCGAATGGAATGCGTTATGGGGAGAATTCGGTCGAAATCGATCACGGGGCTATCGGAATTCACCTTCCCGGGGCCGATACAATTGAATGGAATCGGAAGGGAAATAAGTGGGTGCGCTCACGCAAAGTGGAATTGAATCCAATGCAAAGAGCGTTATTAGGGAGGATCATGCGTTTTATCCGGGAAGGAATGCGGTCTAAACAAATCATTCCTCGCGTGGGTCGTCGTTTTGTTTTGCGTTACATGCTTTGGAAGGATAATCCAGGGTTGCCGGAGTTCTATGACTTGCAGGAATACCGTGAAATGCAAGTTCAATCAAAGAATAAAAAGAAGAAAGAGGGCAAGCGCCCCCACTAAATTATTTTTTTCTTTTGACTGGCCGGCTACTTTTCTTTTTTCTTAAAAAAGAAAAGGAGTGGATCTACGCCACGTGGCACGCGGAGTATCCGCAGTCCTTGCACGAATCGCATCCGCTTTCCGCTACAAAGTTTTTGCTGCTGCACTTGGGGCATAATTCTTTTCCATTCTCTGCGTGCCCTGGCATTGGGGCGGGAGAGGTGATGGTCATGGTGTTGGCATTCGCGCTTCCTGGTGCCGCTGCAACCGTGGGTGCGCCGCTTAGCACTTTGGCTTTGTATTCTTCTTCCAATTGCTTGCTGCTCTTGCCTTTAACATTCAAGTTGAGCACTTGGTTTTCGAATCCCTTGCTTCCGTCGCGGTAGATAGTGACTCCCTTGCATCCGAGTTTGTAGGCGAGCATGTACACTTCGGCAACCTCATTCACGGTTGCGTGGTGGGAGAAGTTCACGGTCTTTGAAATGGCATTGTCCGTGTGTTTCTGCCATGCCGCTTGCATGCGCAAGTGCCAGTATGGTGAGATGTCATGCGCGCACACGAATGTCTTTCGCACGTCCTCTGGAATTTCATCGCAGTGTGCTGCCGTTCCCTCTTGGGCGATGCGTTCCATTAATTGCTCGCTGTAAAAGCCGCGCTTGATTGCGGTCTCTTTGAAGATTTCATTCACATACAGCAATTCCTGTCCATCCATGACGCGCTTCACGAATGAGATGGCGAAAAGTGGTTCGATTCCCGAGCTGCATTCTGCGATCATGGAAATAGTTCCCGTGGGCGCAATGGTGATGCGCGCGCAGTTTCTGAAAGTAGGGCCGTTGGGCATGTCGTAGATGCTTCCTTTCCAATGCAAGAAAGTGCCTTTTTCTTTTCCCAGTTCTTGGGACATGGCATCGGCTTCATCCCGGATGAATTTGGCCATCTTTTCTGCGAAAGCGCATCCTTCTTCTGAGTTGTAGGGGATGTTGAGCTTGAACAGCATATCGGCCCATCCCATGACTCCTAATCCAATGCGGCGATTACCTCTATTCATGTCCCTGATTTGGGGAATGGGGTACTTGTTCATGTCAATGGTGTTATCGAGAAAGCGCACTGCGGTTCGGACGGTCTCGCGCAGCTTATCCCATTGGACTTCTCCATTTGATGTGAGGTATTTGGCTAAATTGATGCTTCCGAGATTACAACTATCATAGGGTCCCAATGGTTGTTCTCCGCATGGATTCGTTGCTTCAATCGTATAGATGTGGGGCACGGGGTTGTCTCGGTTGATGCGGTCAATGAAAACAATTCCGGGGTCTCCAGTCTTCCATGCGCTGGCAACGAGTTCGTCATACAACGCTTTGGCGTTTTCTTTTCGCACAACGGCTTTGGTTCGGGGATCCAATAACTCATAGTCTTCATTTCTTGCTACTGCTTGCATGAATTTTTCCGTCAGGGCAACGGAGATGTTGAAGTTGGTAATGGAGTTTCCATCGTCCTTACAATGAATGAAATCATGGATATCGGGATGGTCCACGCGCAATATTCCCATATTGGCTCCTCTTCTTTTTCCTCCTTGTTTGATGTATTGCGTAGAGGCATCATACACTTTCATGAAGGAAATGGGTCCCGATGCCACTCCCTTGGTGGATTTGACCATGCTTCCTTTTGGGCGCAAGCGTGAAAAATCAAATCCTGTTCCTCCCCCGGATTGGTGGATGATGGCTTGGTGCTTGAGCGTGTCGTAGATGCCAGTAATGCTGTCTTCGACGGGCAACACAAAGCACGCGGATAATTGTTGGATGGCCGTTCCAGCGTTCATTAACGTAGGGGTGTTGGGCATGAATTCGTTGTTGTCCATGAGTTGGAAGAATTTGTCGCTCCACTCTTTGACGGTGGCTTCCGTTCCTCCGCTTAATAGTTCGGCTTGCGCGATGTTGTCCGCGACGCGGCGATAGAGCTGTTCCGGGGTCTCAATGACCTTGCCTTCTTCATCTTTCAACAAATAACGTTCTTTCAATACGCGTAATTGGTTAATTCCCACTTTGGTTTCGACGTTAGGGATGCCCAACATGGCGCGTTTCAATTCGCGTTCTTCATTGCGTTTTTCTCGGTATAAGATATAGGATTTGGCGACCTTGGCTTCTCCGCTGGCCATCAATTCTTCTTCCACGAGGTCCTGGATGTGCTCAACAGTAGGAATGGAGTCGGCGGGGTTGGTTTGTTTTTCTTGTAATAGGCGGTTCATGACTTGGTCGGATATTTTCAGCGCAAGGGATTCGTCGTCTTTTCCACTGGCATGGAAGGCTTTGGTGATGGCCAGGGTGATCTTGTCCTGGTTTAATGGGACTATTGCGCCACTGCGTTTTTTGATATTGGGAATCAGAGTCTGAATCGTCTCGCCATTCATGGGAACCACCTTTTTTTTACTGTTGGATGAGCTTGATGCGCGCCGGTAAGGGCACTTTTTTTTGATTATTTGGACTTTTTTTTGACTACGTATGGGTACGACGAATGGGAGTGGTTCCAGTAAAGATTTTCATCGCTTTTAATTGTGTGGGAGGTGGGTAAATTTCCATTGCATTTTCTTTTTCGAGACACTTTAAGAATAACGCAAATTTTTGGACGCATCTAATTTTGGGGTAGAAAAAAATAACCAAAAAAATAATTTTTGGAGCGTGAAGAAGTGAATGGTTCGCTGAAATTCAATGGGGTGTTTTAACATAATTCCTTAGTGACTATTTGGTATGACCAAAAAAATAAATGATAGTGATTTAAATAGTTTGGGCACGCTTACGCGTATGATGGTCAGCTGGAGTCGACATGCAAAGTTGCGTTTTGCCGAGCGCGCGTTAATGCTTGGGATCAATTATGGAGATATCGAATTTGAAATCAAGCGTCAAGAAGTCAAGCTGAAAGAAGACAAGAATAAGTTCAAGACGATTTTCAAAATCCAGGATTCAATGTTAACGGCAGTCAAAACAGAAACAGATGAGTATATTCACGTGCTCACTTTGTG
>CAYZNV010000015.1:0-396 GCA_964480125.1 uncultured archaeon | reverse complement strand
ACGAGGAAGCGCAACTATGGAAAAAGAGATAAAGTGTCATTTGTGCGGCGGCAAGGCCTTGCTGAAGATGGAAGAGCTTTCGCTGAATGACGGTAAAATCATTCTCAAAGACTCTCCTTACTATCAATGCCAAAAATGCAAGGAAGAGTTTGCCACGAGCGAGCAGATGCAAGCGTTGAGCGATCAGCTGCACCAAAAGTTTCATTTTCAGCGCCCCATCATCAATGCAGGTAGGAGTTTAGCGATTACGCTGCCATCGGATTTAGTGCAGTTCTACAAACTCAAAAAAGGGGAGAAGATTACGATTATTCCAGAAAGCAGCAAAGAATGGCGAATTCGCTTGGCGGATTAGGCCATTAGTCAAAAATGAAGTTCTGGCCCGGAAATACATAATCC
>CAYZNV010000014.1:0-32335 GCA_964480125.1 uncultured archaeon | reverse complement strand
ATGTCAAGCGCTTCTGGAAAGAACGCACGGGAAACTGAGTTTTTCCAAAAAAAGACCCATTTCCTATCCGAATGCACTTCTACCGCGCTTTCCAGTTTATCATTTAAAAAGGGCAAAAAACCTCATCTAGGTGGTTGGTTGAGATTATGGCGCAAAATAATGGACTCATCATCGGGATTATCGCCCTACTGGTTATCGGAGGCGTGGCGTGGTATTTTTTGAACAATCAACAGCCCACGCCCGGAATAACCACTGCATCTTTTACAGATGGATTTACCCAAATCCAAGCAGCCCATTCATTTTCATTCCAGCAAATGGATGAGAGTTATTTCATTACTATGCTCGAATTGACCCCTGCGGAGCAACAAGCAACCATGCAAAAAATCAAAACAATCCATGATACGCTTCTCCCCCAGAGCAATGAAAATGCATATCACCTCAGCCAGCTCACGGCAATCATCCTTTCCGTTCTCGAAGCCAGTCAGTCGCGAAACCAGTTAATCACTTACTCAAACGAGATTATCGCATTGCCCCTCGAGCAATACTGCAACAACCTCTCTCTTTTTGAACAACGCAATCAAGCGGGGGAAGCAGTACTGCAACGACTTACTCAGGCATCAAACCAGATTAACACATTTGTTCAATCCAATCCAACTCAAGCCGTACAAATTAGCCTCTCCAATCAATCACTCCAGTACGATGCTTTCGCGCAAGACGTCCAAGAAGCATACGCAACCACACAATCACTACAGGAAACCTGCACTGGGGGAATTTGATGGAAACCCGATTAATCGTACTCGCAATTTTAGCTGCAATAATTTTTCCCGGAATCGTGCATGCAGCAGAAATCGACAGCTTTGTGAAAATCGACACGAGCCTGCAGTATCTCATCGACAATGACATTGATGTGTATTATGGAGACACTATTCGAGTGCTCCCAGAAGGAGGGAATGCCCCCATTTATTCAATAAAATACGATTATGTGGGAAGCCCGAACTATCACAAGCTGACCATTACAAAGCTCGGTCTAACAGCAACTGAAACCAAGTATTTCCGCGAAAACAAAGATGGAGGAGAAAAATTCGAGATTTTCGAAGGAGACACCATTGAGGGACAGTTCGATAATTATGAAACCCTCAACCCAGTAGATGATGATAGAACAGAAATCCTCTATATGAAACTCAAAATGAGCGAGGCAACGGTCGCACAATTCAAAGCCTATTTCGCCACCAGGGATTTGACAATGAATCCAACCCTGAAGGAAATGGAATTTTTTGCCAGTCAAGGCGGGACCGCACTCCCATCCGATACAACAACAAAAAGATTCACCTTGCAGGAAACTACTACCCCTATCAAGTTGCGCATCACCAACGTGAATGGAGAAAGGATTGTTTTTGGAACACAAACGGGATTGACACTCAACGCGGTCGAGATTATTACTACTGGAACCCCAACCGCAAATCAACTCTCTGCCACACTCATTACCGACACCACCCAAGCAGACATTTCCCCGCTGAGTGCAGTTACTGCCACCAGTTGTATCCCTAGCGGAAAAAAGAACGAATGTGAAATCACCATCACCAAAATCGATGGCAAAGAAATCAAGGATCTTGATTTCTCTAACGGCCTAACTATCAGCATCGCACGCGAAAGCGCCGGGAAGTTTTCCAGCGTGCACGAGCGAACCCTCACATTCGTTGCGCCAGGACTATATGTCGAGGCAAGCCAAGAGATAGCCACTACATTCACCCCACTAAAGCGCATCGGAACAACGGATGCGTTCGAACTGCAAAATAATGGTTCAATCAACGTCGTATTCCAAGGCGGCAAGAAAACCGCGGACAAGTATGTGGCATTGGGAAGCGTCAATTTCACTGATTTCCCTGCAGCAGCACGCAGTGCCAAAACGATTACTGATGGAAAAATAAACACGGGAGAATTATACAAAGTCACGGACAATTTTATCATCAACCAAGTTGGGGGAAAAAACATTCAAGCGGAAGAAGGATTCACGCTCACATATTATGTAAACCTCGAGGACTCACCGGAACTTGGAACTAATGAACAGAAAAGCATTACATTCCAGCCCAAGAAGAGCATCGACGTACAGTTCACGTACGCAAACGGAAACCCCATCAAGAAAAGCGAAGAAGAGCTAAATGAGTATTTGATCGAAAATGATGGAAAAATCCAAATTAAAATCACCGGATTGAAAGAAGATAAGACGGGCAACATGGCCACTGCAAGACTCGTGAACGAATACAATCCAAGCAGTGATGGACCATTGGAGAATTATATTGATTTTCGCTCCATCGTGTCAACGCCCACTGTTGATCCACAAGGATATAATTTAGGAGAAAATACATTGCCCTTACTCATCGAACGCGAATATTGCAAGCGTTCAACAGCTCAAAGCGCTACCTACGAATGCACATTGCTCATCAAAACCATTGAAGAGAAACCCATAACAAAGCAATCCGAGTTCGGAATCGTCATCTATTATGATAGCGACGGCGATAAAAAATATGAAAGCGAAGAAACAAGCACTTACACATTCAAGCCCGCCACTCCTACGTGCACCACGCTATTAGAGTGCTTGGCGCAATTGGATAAGACCATTACAAGCAAATACTTGGATTAGTGAAATAGAATCTCATTCATACGGGCAACGCAAGCACTGCGTTGCTTATTCTTTTTTGGCAGCCGAAGGGTCTGTTGGGGCAGCAGCTGCAGGAGTGGAAGGAGTTGGCTTTTCCTCTACCACAGTGGGTTTCTTTTCTTCAATTGCGATTTTCTTTTCCTTCACAATGGGCTTTGGCTTGGGAAGCGTATCACGCACGCGCTTGCGGAAGTCAGCGGAAAAAACAATCAATGCCGCAAGCAATAACACCACTAACCCAATCAGCGGCTTGCCCACGCCCGAAATGAAGCCCGTTACTTGCGAAAAAGAATCCGGATTAGGAGTGCTGCGCACAGGAATGGATTTCACCAACGCCCCATTCGAGTATACTAAGAGCAAGAAAGAAGCCGATTGATTCTTGGGAGCAGTCAATTCAAGCGAAGCCGTGAGCGATTCACCTTGCAATAAGGAAGTGCTTGGAGAGGTGACTTTTGCATCCCAGGAAGAAGGAACATTACGCAATTGCAAGGAAATGGGATTCCATTCTACTCCAGAATCATTCTCAATCGAAACCATCATCGAACGAGATTCCACTTCTCCCGAGGCAATAATGGCAGGAATCGTGGATACCGTGAGTGAAGCAGCTGCCTCATAGGAGGAATTGAATGCATACACGCTATCCGTGCGCGTTCCAGGAGTGGAAGAAGCGTGGATTGTAAATGGAATCGAAACGCTACTGCGCGCGGGCACATGCACCAGCGTGGAAGAGACTTCCAGCAAAGCGGAAGAGGACTGCACCACCAAATCCAAGTCACTCGCTTCCGTATTCTGAATGGTCAAAAAAGACTCCAACTCCGATCCCTGCTCTAACTCCACATGCGAAAAGGGAATGGAAAGCAGTGCGTTGTCAATGCGTTCAATCGACACCCGCACCGAGCCCAAAAAAGTCCTCTCTTGGGTCACGCGATTACGCGCATACACGGAAACAGGAAAAACCTCAAAGGGAGAAGAATCAAAAGCACGGAATTCGATGGCGGATTGCACAGATTCTCCTGCATCCACAAAAGAATGCAAGGACGTCACCACCGAAGCAAATAGCCCGGTGGGAGCGGGATAGAACTCAATGGCATAATCCGTGGGATTACCCAAATTACGAAAAGAAACCTGCGCATACTTCACTTCACCGCGGTGCAGGGTAATGTTTTGCGGGAATAATTGGATGTGATCGATGCTCGGGGAAAGAGTTGAGTTGCCGCTTGTGAAATACGCCACGCGTTCTTTTTGAGAGACATGCACGAGAATGGGGAAAGGATAGGAGTAGGTTTGCCCATCCAGCGACGCATGCAGGGTCAATTGCAACGCATACGTTCCAGGAGGTACGTTCTCCGCGACATCAATGCGAATCTGTCGGGAAAACTTCCCCGTGGTGGCAATCCCGTGAAGCGCCCCATCGAGCGTAATCCCTTCCACTTGGGAAATGGAGAAGGAAATGGGAACGAGTTGCGAAGAGGAAATATCCACATCCATGCGTGCGCGTACGTCCGTGCCGGGCTGCATCCAGAATTCATTCTCTGAAAGAGAAGCCGAGGCAAATGCATACGAATGCGCTTGCAGAGAGAAAAGCACCAGCGCAAAACCAAACAATACCAAACTCAAGCGCAAGGGATGAAAGCGCATCCAATCCAACAGAGTTGAGGTCGCCATGGTTCCACGTCCTGATATGAGCGTTATTCGCCCTTGTGCGCGTCTTTCCACATCTGCCCATTCGTTGAAGCGCGGTTGCCGCGGCTCAACACGAAGAGGAGCAAGAAGATTAACACCAGCAAGCCAATTCCAGTATTCCCAATGAAAGAAGCGAGGCCGGAAAAGACTCCATTGAAGAGGCCGCTCGAAACCACGTTCACATCAAACGAAGCAGATCCAGCCGCATTGCTTCCATCCGCGAGCAGCGAGGCAGCGGCTTTTCCAACTGTCGCATCGCGAGAGGCCTGCAGGGTCAACGTAATGGTGCGCGTCTCATACGGAGCGAGGAAAAGCAATTCCTCCGAGAGAACTACTATTCCTGCTTGCTTGGCTTCTCCCGAAACACGGAAAGCGATTTCCTGCAAAGAAGCATCCGTGGGATTGCGCACAATCACTTGGATATCGCGCGATTCCCCTTGTGAAAGAGAAATGAACTCCGGAGTGGAAAGGAATTCCAACACAAAGATTTGCTCTTCAATTGGCGCGGGCACGACCGAAAAAGTAATGGGATATGTTTGCGTGCTTTTTCCTGCGGCCACAATCACATTGCTCACATTCGTGGTGGTAGTGGAAGAAGTGGGCGTGACTTTCAATTCGACCGTCACACGCTGCCCCGCTCCGAGGTTCACGCTCGAGGGAGCAAACGCATAATCCACTCCAGGAGTGGCCTGTTGCATGCCCAACTGCACGGTTTGTGTGGTATCCCCATCATTGTGGAGTTGGAACGTCAACGTCGTAGTGCGTCCTTTTTGCGCCGTGAATGCAGGGATGTTCGCCAACAACTCAAAATGATCCGCAGCAACCACTTTGAGATTCAAGAGCTTCGACTGGGAATAGGATTCCGTAGAGGCAATGAATTCAACCGCATACGTCCCTGCTGCCACACTTGCATCCGGGGAAAAAGGAACATTCACGGTTGCCGTTTCTCCTTCTGGAATCTGAATCGTCATGTTCTGCGAGGGAATAATGGAATTCGTTGCCAATGTGATCGTTTGCGTTTCCTCGGAGAGATTGCGGATCTTCACGGGAATCAATGTCGTCTTGAATTTTACTAGGCTCTTTGGAGAAATGGGCAAGGTCATCTCAATGGGCTTTTCTGCGGGAGCCACGCAATCATGCACATCCACGGAAAAGGGCTTTTGCACCCAAATTTGAGAGGTCTTCACGAGCACTACTCCATCATAGTCTCCAGCTGAGAGAGGAGCAGTGTGAATGGCCATCGAAAAGAACTCCGTATCGCCGCGCGCAATCACGCGAGAAGCAGGGTCCACGCTCGGGGAGAGATAGGACTGCTCGGCAATCGCATCTACGCGCACCGAGGTCGTGAGATTATTGCGGACGCTGAATGCAATATCGTGCACATAATCATTCGCGCACACATCCTCATTGAATGTCGTAATCGTTAGGAAGGGATTGCTGCCCACGTACACGGTGTAAGGAATAGTAGAAACTTGTCCATCGGCATCCACGCGCACATTCAGGGAATACGAATCATTATCGGCATCGCTTTCCGCAGAAATGGCAATTCCAAATTCAGCGGATTGATCGGCTTGGAGTTCCAATGAGTCAATCAACACATCTCCTTCAATGAGATTGGAATTAGTATCGATTGTAATCGTTACATCGTGCGCATCCACATCAAGATTGGTAATTTTGACGGGCACACTCAAGGAGTGGCCTTTCTCCAATGCAATGGTTTGAGGACCCAACGCTTGCGCGGAAAAAGCAAATGCAGAGACTGCTCCTGCGAAAGTGAGTGCGAGTAACGCGAGCAATGAAAATCGAACCAAAAAATGCATCTAGTTTCCCTCCAAACGTTTATGAATGCGGATGGCCAATCCCAAAATAAGGAAAATAATGACAATCACCAAAATGAGATTAGAGATAATCGCCAGATTCTGACCCAAGCCGGAAAAAGTAAAGAAACCCGAAGCCGGAGAAATGAAATCCACTCCATCACTTACGCGGATGCGCAGAGGAACTTCTTGCACGGACTCGCCCCAGCGGATGAGGGCTTTGCCGGAATACACATCATTAATGCGCAATCCCGCAATGGGTTTGAGTGTGGCAGAAATGGAAGCTGTTCCATTTTGGTTGGTGGATTCAATTCCTGTAAGTGATTCAACCGAAAAAGGACCCCAAAAAGTGACTTCAGGAGTAGCGCGAGAAGGCAAGGGGTTCGCAGAAGAAAGCACCACTGTTGTCGGATTGCTTCCGTTGAAGATAATTTCTTTTTCCTCGAGTGCGTGCGAGGACTCCACGAAAGTCAAGGCTAAGAAGAACGTGAGGACGATGAGGATGAGCTTGTACGTGTTATCCATAAACAGTTCCGGCTGTTTGGTGCGGAATCCGAGTACCGCGCGGCGGCACCCGTCATCCACTAACCCTTTGCAGAGTTAGTTCACTTCTTCTAGTGAATAAGATATATATGGTCGGCGAATTATTTAAAGAGAGTAGAGGCGATTATATACTTGAAAGCCCATGCTCGAAGACTTTATTCAGGCAAATGACGTAAAAGGGAAGATTATTCGGTTTGATGAAGAAGTAGCCCGCTGCTCACAAGTGGCCGAAATCGAAGAATATACACCCGTGGCCAAAAGCATCCTATTTGCATGCGATGAAGGCAAGGGATTTGTTTTAGCCATTGTCGAAGGAAAAAAGAAAATCAGCCAAAGCAAGCTCGCGCACGCAGTAGGAGCAAAACACTGCCGCCTCGCCACCCCAGAGGAAGTCCTTTCTTCCACGGGCTATGAAGTGGGAGGCGTCCCACCCATTTCCATTTATGGCATTCAAACTATTCTCGATCCCGGCGTGTTAACTCATGAATGGGTGCTCGCCGGAGGCGGAGACAAATTCTCATTACTCAAAATACGCCCCGAAGAAATTACTCGCACCGGGTGGGAAGTGCGCGTGGAAGACATTGCGCAGTGAGAAGAGATATTAATCTCAAAATAGTACTGAAAGAATGGAAGACGCAACACGTCAATTAATGGCAAAAATTTATCGAGAAATTCGTTGGGTCCAGAAAAATGTACGATTAGTAAGATGGGACCCCAAGGATTATTACAGAAAATTTCTCACACGAAGCGTTCGAGAAATAATCGAATCAAAAGAGACTAATTATATGAGCCCATGCTTGGACCTAACGATTGTGCTTGCAAATCGACTCAAAAGAATTGGAATTGAACCACAATTCGTCATCCAAGAAATCACAAATCCATACACGCAACACCCAGGATTTCATTTTGCCATAGAGATAACAGTACAGGGAAAAACACACACTATTGATTTCAAAACAGGCAAAGAGGCATATTTTTACCCACACCCATATGATAGAAGTAAAAGTAACCCACACATCGCAGAGTTACACCTCATCCGAGAAAAAATAAACTGGGAAAACATTGACGCCACTCCTGCTGAATTATTAGGAGTCACTGGCAGAAGAAAATGGAGGCGATTCAAGTTTGTGCGCAAGAAACACATTAGTTCATCGTTGAAACGAATGAAAGCAGATGATAGTGAACCACTTTTTCAGCGCGTGCGCATGCTGCCCAAAAAAATTAAGCGCCATCGACACTAGCACCAAAAGAAGCCCGTGCAGCCGTAACCACTATTGCGATAGGAGAAATCCGAAAGGGGAGCATATCCGGCATACGCATATCCAGCAGGCGCGTATGTATAGCTATTCACATAGGGCGCGTAAGAGTACGAGTATCCCGCATATGGAATGAATGAACCCCCGCCAAGTGTGGGATAGGGAGTGAAAGTATTGTAGGAATAGTAATCCCAGTGCGGGCTCTGATCATAGAGGTAAGAAGGAGAATGATAGATACCGCGGAAGTAATAATCCGAGTTGATGGACTGCTGACCATAATAGCCATATGCCTGGGCGAAACCCATGAAAGCAAATAAGGCAAGAACCAACACACAAACTTGGACAAACTTCATTCACTGCACCTCGTGAATTAATTACTGCGCTTGAAGTATAAAAGCGTGTATTTGGCGAGTTCGGGAAAAAGCGATTATGTGGAAGATGTATGAGAAAAACAAAATCGGGTGCCACGAAGTGGTACCCGTTCTCGCTGCAGCCAGCCGAAACTGGCTTAGAAGTCAAAAGGCTTCAATGTCTTTCTACCACCTTGCGAGCAGCGTTCGATGGCGCGCTTGATCATGTGTTCGACTTGCTCATTCAATGAGTCGTACGCGTCCGAGGACATCATCATGTCCTTGCTGCGGATCATGTCTGCGACCTTGCTCTTTACGATATAGGTTTCTGCCATATTCGATTCCTCCCAATAGCCCAACCATAGGCATACCACCCCTGACCTCGTGGAACTATATAAAACACAGCGAAAAATACCCCCCTAAAAGCCACTCAGGAGGGCATTTGATGGGTTTTTAGGGGTTTTGAGCCATCATTGGAATGCAGAATGACGAATTCGTAATCATCCTGAAAATCATGATGAATGATGGGCGAGCTGACTGCATAACATATTTTTCCACCACGCACCGCAACACCACCGCGCGGAGTCGTTCACGCCTATTGCACTTTCTTCATCAACTCATCATCCGCCGCACTCATTGTAGGGGAGGGCGAAGCGGGAGGAGAGACATCCCCTGACACTTTTCCGTTCCCAGCAACCGACGCAACGGGAGTGAAACCAAATGCGTGCGTGCGCTGGAGATTCTGGATGATAAACCATCCTCCAGCAAAGCCCACAAACTCCAACACCACAAAAATCAATCCCAGCGCCAGCGAAACACCTAATCCAATTCCCAGCGGAAGCAATGAAAAAATTCCTGCAAGCGTGGCGCGCACCAATAATTCTTTCCGGCGCAAATCAGCCGACTTGACTTGGTTGAACATTTTTCGATAGACTGAATCCGAAGCCACTCCAGCCAGCGTGCAAATACCAATGAAGATAGCCGTGGCGCTGGGCCCAGTCACTTCTACTAAGTCACTCGCGAACTCACGAATGCCATTCGAAAAACGACGAATGGATTCCACAATCGTGCGAGGAACCACAATGGGTGTGCCGATAATTTCTATATTTCCATTTTCAGTGACATTCACAATACTACCTGGGCGCCCGCCGCCACCCCCACCACCGCCACCGCCTCCACCACCGCCCCCGCCACCACCGCCAGGACCGCCGGGCGTTCCACCGGGACCGCCAGGCCCTTGAGGGGCAGGGGGAATGCTAAACGAGTACGAAGGAGATGAATCATTCGCAATCCCGTCACTCGTTTGAATTGCCACCACATAGTTTGAAGTAGCAGCAGGATTAATCCCTGCGAATGAAAAACTACAATCCAGCGAATTCACCCCACTGCCCGGGCACTGGAATAAAACCGGATTCCCATTTACGGTCACACTATATACATTTTCGATACCCGAAAAATCCACCAAGGAAAAAGTACCACTACTGGGAAAACTAGAAAGCGATCCGGTAGGGGAAGCATTCACGAGAGTGGGACCCACTAAATCCACCAGCACTCCTTGAGCAAACCCATTCCCGTCTTCTTGTCCGTCCGCGAGCACCTCAAAATCAAAATCATACAGGTTCTCGGGCACCACGCTATTGTTCAGTGGAAAACCACACGCATAAGAGTTGGTCGCGACATCGAGTTGACAATTCGGATTGACGACACCCAACACATTAATGGGATAAAGAATCGACGCAGGACTCACACTCTGCCCGTTCGGATTCAACTGCACCTGCAATGAATGAGCGAACAAGGGATTCTGCACCGAAAATCTAATCCCATCCACGGGGTCGCCAGTGGACAAGATGAATTGCGTGAACTGCTGGCCAGGTGTAGGAGAGAACAACGTGAATTGGCCATTGCTCAAATTCACGAGCACCGAGCCCCCATTTGAATTAGCAATTGCACCGAAGGAATCTATGAGACGACCCGTCAAGAAATACGTCCCATCAGGGATTAGCAACTGCGAAGTAGGAGAGATGAGCGTTACGGTTACCGTGCACGTCCGCTGGACCACAAAACCACCATTGGCCCCACCACTACACATGGTGGTGGGAGACGATGAACTCTGGAGCTGGAATAGATCAAGACTTGGAGTAAGAGGGAATTGAATAGTGCCGGGAGAGTAACCCAATCCAATCAAGGCATACAATCCCTGCGCACCAAAAGGAACAGCTTCCGGGTCGCGTGCGGTAAAAGTAAAAGTTTGAGTAAGTGTAGGAACCACTGTCGCCGTGGACTGCTGTCCCAAATTCCATGAGCTCGCAGGAGGAGGAGAGAGAGCAATAGAAGGAGAAGTATTCGCGGCCGCAGTAATACCAGAAACCGCATAGTGCTTGGCCGTCCCATTCTCAATCGTCATGAAATCCACGCGATTGAATTGATTACGCGCATCAATACTCTGAATACGCGAAATGGGATTGAAACCATTCACAGTCAAATCCATCAGACTAGCCGAATCCCACACCGAGTGAAAAGAAAAAAGATGATGCAGGTTATCCGATCCATCCAAATCCGCAATAGCAAAAAAAGGAAGGCTGCCATTCGTAAAGCTCAACCCAAACTTGCCAATGTCCTTTCCCGAAAAACGATCAAAACTACTCTGCTTGATCCAACTGGATTGCGTATTGCACACGGCCACAGCACACGAGTACGCGCTAAGCTTACTATCCCCACTCACGCTCAACTCCCGAACCAAGAAGAAAAGTGAATTCGCGACGGACTGTAACACAAAGGGCTGGTTCAGCGCAGCGGCAGCAACAAAGCTAAGCAGCGTATTCGAATTGCTGCCCTGATTCCAACTCCAATTCCCCGTGGCGGAATCAAAAGAAGAATAATAGAATTGACCATTGTCCTGCCAAATCGCGTGCATCCTCCCCTGCGCACTCGCGAGTTGAGGAAAGACCGCATTCTGAGAAAGACCATGTGTGATATCCGAGCCGAAACCAAAATTAGCGGGAGACTTCCACGAATTTGTAATCGAACAATTACTCGAACACGAGTAATGGAATATCCCCGGAATGCGTTGTGGACCCGAAAGCGCATCATAGAAGACCACGTGCCATGCCGCAGCAGCATCGGCTGCGAGGTCGATCCCCGAAAACGCATGCGTGAAAATCGAAGGAGTAGTGGAAGAAGTCGTGAGTAGGGCATTCAAGACAGGAGTGGGCGTGCTCCAATTCGAGGGAAGAATACAAGAAGAAGCAGCGCTACATTGAGAAAAAAACAATGCCGAATTCCCGGAATTATTCCCTCGCACCACGAATAAAACGCCATTCGCCGCTGAGCTCGTGGAGAAATCAACTTGCGAAATCGTGAAACCATTTTCCCCTGAGGGCAAGTTCGTGCTGGAGATCATGGAGAGAAAATTAATCGAATTCGACCAACTCTGACCATTATCCATCGACGTAAAAAAATTCATCCCATTCGAGCGCATCACCGCTGCAATCAGTGTCGAATTTGACGTACGCAAGAGATGTTGCATCTTGAATTCGGAAGTCAAAATCGCACTGCCCACAATGTCATTTGAGGAGACACCCACTACTAAGGGATTGCTCACCGGAATGCTCGTGCAATTGGATTGAAGATCACAACATGAAGCCGAATACGGAATAATCCCCACTTGGTTCTGCACCAAACCCGTGCAGGAGAAACCAGTGGAATTCGCGAATGGAGAAGCGCACAATATACTCGAACTCGTCGGAGTGCAAACACCATTGGAACCTGAGCACACCACCAACTGCTGCCAAGAAACATTTGCATTACTGCATGTGGCATTGAACTGCGCAAAACCATTCACAGGAGGAACGGACGAAGAAATGGAGTAAGTAGATAGGACTTGAGTATCCCCGGAAGTGCCACCTGTACCCACGTCCATTTGCGCAACCACAAAAGGAAAAAATGACGCCCAAAATACAACCAAAATAAGGAATCCTATACCCCGCGCGCGTGCCATGCCATTCACACGAAAGGAGGCAATAAAAGGTTTGTTTTTCGCCTCGTGGAGTAAGGGTTTATAACGAGGTTCAACCCCATTTCCCTTATTGTCCAGTTGGGATGGAGGAATGAAAAATGGCAGACGAACACAAGAAAAAAGTAGAAGAAACACCCCAGGAAGAAACACCCGTGGGAAGCGAAGAAGAAGGAACAATCGAAGAAAGCAAGCTCCCTTTTCCCCGCGCCACTGTCACGAACATGATGCGACAATACCTCGATGAAGGCAAGCAGATTAAGGGCGTCGTCAAAGACGAAATGAATATCTGGCTGGGAAAAATGGTCGAACGCATCGCCCAGAAAATGAACGCGCACCCCTATTCCTACGTGGATTATCAAATGTTCAAGGAAGCCGTTGAACCCTACGAAAAAATCCAAGACGTGGAATTAGAAAAAGAACACATCATCAAGCAATTAGAAGCAGTGAAAAGTCAGTGCGATGTGTTGATCCGCGAAGTCGACAGAAAGTTTACGCTATAGCCAGTTTCGGCTGGCTGCAGCGAGAACAGGTATTGCAAGCAATACCTGATTTTCTTTTTCAAATTCTTTATTCTCTTTTTTCAAAAAATGGAATTCTTATTTTTTGCAATCGAGGAAAGTAGCGCAGTAGTAGCATGAAGAAGAACAAGAACATCCATAACGCGATATAGTCCTGCACGAAATCCTTCAACGAATACGCGAGACTCGTATGTGAGCGCGTGAGCCAATAACTGATATTATGCAACACTACTGCGACGAAGAATAATTTCGCAAGCGAAAAAGGTTTGAACTCCTTTAGGTGTTTTGCAAGGAGGAAAACCCACAGCGCAATCGAAATATGCATCAGCTGATGAAAAGCATAATCCGCGATGAAAATAGGATTGCCATCAAAGAACGGAAGCGCAATAAATGGAAGATTTAACACGACGGGCTGGCCATGATAAGAAAGACCCCGCCCGAAGAAAAAAAAGAAAATAATAGTCTTCACCCAAATCAGCGCTTGTATGAATACATAGAACCTAAAGTCACGCCAAAATTCATGGCGAGGCGTTCCAACGACTAAATGGGATTGGGAGTCCATGCCCTAAAAAAATAAATTCGTATTCAAAAACCCACTACATTGGATGAAAACTCATGGCATTCAATCAGCAGAATGATGTGCTGGAATCCAGTTATTCGCGTGCGCTTCTACTTTAAGCATGCGCGAGATCATTTTCGATGGAGGAGTTGAGCCTCCAAACAGGGCGTGCTTGAGCTGTGCAGTGTTGTGCGTCTTGCGCACGTACGAGGCTTTCTCGAAATCAATAATCCACACGCGTTTCTTTTTGTCCACGAGGATGTTGGCGAGTTTCCCACCCAATTGTCCATGATCAATTCCCACATCATCGAGTTTCTTCGCTTGCGCAAATAATTCTTTCACCACTCGCAGCATGAGCTTCTTGTCTTCACATTGGGCGATGAATGCGTGCAGCGTCACGCCATCGATGAATTGCATCACAATGATGCGTGCTTCTGCGCATGAATCAATTAACGCAGGACCCACGCCTGCTTCGTTAGCCATTTTGAGTTGCAAGACTTCTCTTTCAAGCATTTGCTTGCGATAGGATTTTTCGTGTTCGCATTTCGCGGCGAACTTCTTCCCATTCCTTTCAACCAACCACACGCCTGCGCTTTTGCCGCGCGCGATAAGCGAAACAATACGATAGCCCATACTTTCTAACCAACCCCTTTGCGCAGCAGTTAGAATCGGAATGAAATGCATGAGAACGCACTCACTCAGGCAGAAAAAGCTTATATTTTTGATAGCCCACCAACTAGCACATGCCCTCTACTGCTGCACCCGCAAAGAAAAGCAATGTCATCTTGTGGGTTGGAGTCGCTCTCGCAGTGCTACTACTTGCACTATTTGCCGTCGCCCAATTCAACCAGACCCTTAGCGGAATCCTCGGGGGAGACAACATCACCTCGCCAAACGGAACCCAATCCATGCAATCGGATTTACAACGGCTCGGTTTGGAGCGCGTAAGCGTGAATACGCAGGGAAACACCACCACTATCGCATTCGCGCTGCCAGCGAATCCTGAGAAATTATTGGAGGACAAAGCATTACTGGCGGGAATCGCATTGAAGGTAAATGCAATTCCAGATGATCAAATCCTCGTAATTAACCCCGATGGATATGATGCCGTACGCACCACCGGAAAACAAGCCAAGGCATTACTCCAACGCGCTATTGCCAGCGGAGGAACTATCGACCCCGCTGCACTTTCTGAATATATTGAGCCTTGAGCCCATCAACAAAAGAACCCATTAGACATCCATATCCAGCCAAAAACCATCCCTGCTTTTAAACAGTTATATCCATCTATATCTCTAATGCCTGGCTAAATGGCCCCAGAAATGCCATTTAGAGGGTAAAAAACAAGTATTTTCACGATTTTCAACGAAAAATCAAAACAATTACGATTCGATTGGAGGAATCAACTATGGCCGATAATCGCCAAATGAACCAACCCATGATGTTCTTGCCCGAAGGCAGCCGCCGCGTGCTCGGAAGAGACGCACAGCGCGTGAACATCTTAATCGCAAAAGCCGTCGCGAACGCAGTGAAGTCAACCTTGGGACCCAAGGGAATGGACAAAATGATCGTGGACGACCTCGGAGACGTCACTATCTCCAACGATGGCGCCACCATCCTGCAAGAAATGCAGATTGAGCATCCCGTCGGAAAGATGATGGTCGAAGTCGCCAAAACGCAAGACGCAGAAGTCGGAGACGGAACAACCACTGCGGTTGTCATCGCCGGCGGACTCTTGCAGAAAGCCGAGACATTATTGGATGATGAGATCCACCCCTCCATCATCATCAACGGATACCGCATGGCCGAAAAGAAAGCCAAAGAAATCGTCAACGACATCGCGGACGACATCTCATTCGATGATGTGAAAGAATTGCGCAAAATCGCAATGACATCCATGATTGGCAAGAGCGCGGAAGCCGAAGCCAAGCTCGCCGATCTTGTTGTGGAAAGCGTGCGCAGCGTTGCCGAAAAAGAAGAAGGCAAATACAAAGTGGACTTGGAAAATGTGAAGGTTGAGAAAAAGACCGGCGCATCCTTGCACGAATCCGAATTGATCAAGGGAATTGTGTTGGACAAAGAAGTGGTCCACTCCCAAATGCCAAGACATATCGATAATGCAAAAATTGCATTGGTCGATATTGCATTAGAAATCAAAGAAACCGAAACAGACGCAAAGATCGAAATTACTTCCCCTGATCAATTGCAGGCATTCTTGGATCAAGAAGAAGGAATGTTGCGCAAGATGGTGGAGAACATCAAGAAGTCCGGCGCAAACGTCGTTATCTGCCAGAAAGGCATTGACGACCTCGCACAACACTTCCTCGCCAAAGAAGGCATTCTCGCAGTACGTCGCGTGAAGCAAAGCGACTTGCAGAAACTCGCCAAAGCAACCGGAGGAAAAATCATCTCCCGCTTGCAGGATATGAGCAAAGACGACCTCGGAAACGCCAAATTAGTGCACGAGAAAAAGATCGCCGGAGACAGCATGGTCTTCATCGAAGGATGCAAGAACCCTAAGGCCGTCACCATCCTCGTTCGCGGAGGAAGCGAACACGTCACGGATGAAGCCCAGCGCGCCATCAACGACGCATTGGGTGCCGTTACAACCGCCATCAAAGACGGAAAAACCGTCACCGGAGGCGGAAGCACCGAAGTGGAAATTGCCATGCAGTTGCACGAATACGCCAAGTCCGTTGGAGGAAGAGAACAGTTGGCCATCAACGCATTCGCTGAAGCCTTGGAAATTATCCCCAAGACGCTTGCAGAGACCGCGGGAATGGACCCCATCGACACATTGGTTGGACTCCGAGCAAGACACAAAGGCAAAGACGGAAAATATATTGGTGTGAATGTCTACGATGCAAAACTCGACGATATGAAACGCATGAACGTCTTAGAGCCCTTGCGCATCAAAACGCAAGCCCTTACTTCAGCATCTGAAGTGGCCCAAATGATATTGCGCATTGACGATATCATCGCAGGCAGCGGAGGAAGCAAAGGCGGAATGAAGGGTGGCATGCCAGAAGGAATGGACATGGATATGTAAGTCCGTGTTTCGACCGGACGCGCCGAGAACAGGTGACCGCTATGGCGGCACCTGATTTTCGTCCATTTTTTTCATTCTATTTCAACGACTATTTTTCAGGTTTCCAATCTAACCATTCACGGATTTCTTTCTCGCTCACGTTAAGCTTTCTTGCTATTTCTGCAATGCTCATTCTTGGAGCGCGCGGGGGCAGGTGATAACGGGGATCATTCGTTATTATGGAGACCTGCGTGCGATGCATGCGTAGAGACGACGCAATCGCATGAGCGCTCATCCCTTCATTCTGCAACTCGCGGATGCGCCACGCCTTCTTGAAGCGCTTCAACAACACTCCCGCATCCACTGGACGAAAAGGCTGATGGGTAATTGCCTGGAGGGCCTTGGAAAGGCCACGAAAATCAGGTTTACTCTGATGCATGGCACGATAGAGCAATAACGTAATGGAAGGAGTCCCACGCGCGGGCGGGAGAGGGCCTGCCGAAGGACGAGGAATGGGCTTAGGATTACGCGCACGAGGACGCTTTTTGGAAGGCATACATGCATGGATGCACACGCCTATAAATGCCTTTACAACTCCAAATAGAAATAGCAAGGCCCGTAGCTCAGCCTGGTAGAGCGGCGTTCTTATACAGCGATGGTCGCAGGTTCAAATCCTGCCGGGCCTACTTTCACTCCTTTTTCTTTTTAGAAAAAAGAAAAAGTAGACGACCAGTCAAAAAGAAAAACAGGGGTATTGCCCTGCAATACCCGTTCTCGCAGCAGCCAGCCGAAACTGGCTAAATCCTGCCGGGCCTATTTTTGATAAACAATCAGTCTCGCCAGCGATCGGGATTTCTTCTAACAAAGTGCTCAAAATATTCGCGGGCGAATGAAGACCATTTCGGAAGAAGAGCATTTTGAGCTTCCGCAAAAAGTTGCCTAAACTCACTGCGTGACTTAGCAAGATTGAATAACACCCGCAATAAGTTGCCGGCTTTTTCCTTTGGAGTATAACGAACAAGCCTACCAATTCCTTGTTCGGCATCCGTTCGAACTAGACTGTCAATGTCGACAACCACTACTCCCTTACGCGGGTCTGCAAAAAAAGTGAGTGCATCTAAGGGCGGAGCAAACCCTGCATTGAGTATCTTTGCGGCCTCTTTTGCAGCCAACAACTTTTGCTCATGCGAAGCACCATTGATTGAGGTGGATAATTTTCCCCCGCGCAATGAACCAAAAAGCTGCATCACTTGATGCCACTCGGGCTCGAGCCCTTCCGCGCGCGCGAACTTGAGCATGCCCATCTTGGGGATATTCACTCCGGCTTTTCGAAGTCGGGTAATTGCACGTTCATACCGGCGTGCATAAGAATCTGGAATAGGATGTTTGAACATCTTGATTGCTGCCCAGTGACGCGCGCTCTTGCCACTATTCCCGCGCTTGAAGCGAACTTTTCCAACGAGCACATGGCCCACATTTCCACTTTTCGGCCAAGCAGCATGAGGCGACGGCTCTGCAAAGTGAGAATGATGAACTGCAATACCCGTGACCTGTTTGGAGGACTTCCAGCGAGTAGAGGCCATATTATTCGGTTACATTCCAAGGCTTAAAAACCATTCATTGCCCATTCTGAGTATTATGCATTCGTTGCATCCTTCTCCCATGAAAGCGCCCCTGCCGCGCAATTATGATTTCAAGCAGCTGGAAGAACGCGCCCAGCAAGTGTGGAAATCCCATCACGTGGTGGAGAAAAGCATTGCATACGATAAAGAAAAAGAATTATTCGCTTTTTTGGAAGGACCCCCAACCGCCAATGCACCTCCCGCATTACACCACACAGAAATGCGCGTCATCAAAGACGTGGTGTGCCGCTATCAATTCATGCAAGGAAAAACTGTTCCACGCAAAGGCGGATGGGACACGCATGGCTTACCCGTTGAAGTGCAAGTGGAAAAAAAATTAGGATTGAAAGACAAAAAAGCCATTGAAGCCTATGGCGTAGATAAGTTTGTGGAAATGTGCCGCAGCGATGTGTTCACCTTCATCCAAGAGTGGGATCGCTTTACTGAGAAATTGGCGTATTGGGTGGACTTAGAAAATCCATACATCACATACGACAACAAGTACATCGAAAGCATTTGGTGGTCGCTGAAAGAATTACACACCCGCGGTTTCTTGTACGAAGGACATCGCCCCTCTCCATTCTGTACCCGCTGCCAAACCTCGCTCTCATCGCATGAAGTCGCACAAGGATACAAAACCACCACGGACCAGACAGTCATTGTCAAATTCCAATCCGTAAAAAATCCAAAGCGCTACTTCCTCGCATGGACCACCACTCCTTGGACGCTTCCAGGGAATATGGCATTGGCCGTGCACCCTTCAACGGAATACGCCATTGTCGAACACGAAGGCAATGAATACGTGCTCGCGAAAGAATTAGTGGCTAAGAATTTTTCCCCTGAAATGAAAATCAAACACACCGTGAAAGGAAAAGAATTGGAAGGAGAAAAATACGTTCCATTGTTTGATACGTACGCTGAAAAAACTCAACACGCAAAAGAAAAACACTTCGAAGTCGCGTGCGGGGAGTTTGTTACTACCACGGATGGAACAGGAATTGTACACATCGCACCTGGATTTGGAGAAGACGATTACAATATCGCCAAAGAAAAAGGATTCATGTTCGTGCAACATGTGAAAGAAGACGGCACGTTTGGGGAAGAATTACTTTCATTGGGATTGAATGGAAAAAAAGCCATGCAATCCAACAAGGAAATCGTTGCATTGTTGAAAGAAAAAGATTTGGTATTCAAGGAACTCCCCTATGAACATGAGTACCCCTTCTGCTGGCGCTGCAACACCCCGCTGATGTATTATGCCATGAAGTCCTGGCAGATTGCCGTTTCAAAAATCCGCCATAAGCTCGTGGAAAATAACGAACACATTCACTGGGAGCCGGAACACATCAAGCACGGGCGCTTTGGAGAATGGTTGTTGAATTTGAAAGACTGGAATCTTTCTCGTAAGCGCTATTGGGGAACGCCTTTGCCCGTGTGGAAGTGCGCGAATGCGAAATGCAATCACACCGAAGTCATTGGGAGCATTGCAGAACTGCGCGAGAAAGGAAAGAATGTCCACGCGGATGCCACTATTGACTTGCACAAACCCCAAATGGATTTAATTACGATAGAATGTGCCAAATGCAAACACGAAATGAAACGCGAACCCTATGTGATTGATGTGTGGTATGATTCAGGCGCGGCACCATTTGCACAATTACACTACCCATTTGAGAACAAGGAATTATTTGACGCGTATTATCCATACGCCTACATCGCGGAAGCCATCGATCAAACGCGCGGGTGGTTCTATTCCTTACATGCATTGGGTGTTTTGTTGTTCGACCGCAATGCGGTGCAAAGCATCGTTTGTGGGGGGCACTTGCTCGACTCGAAAGGCGAAAAAATGTCAAAGAGCAAAGGAAACGTCATCAATCCCTGGGAAGTATTCGAGAAATATGGAGTCGATGCACTCCGATTGCAAATGTGCCTGACTCCAGCAGGAGATCCAAAACGCATCGGAATGGATTCATTCAAAGAAAGCGTGCAACCCATGCTTACGATTTTGTGGAATAGCCTGCAGTTTGCGCTACCACTCCTAGAAGAAGGAAAGAAACTAAGCGCGAAGGGAAATATTCCCGCACTCCAGAAAGAAGACCAGTGGATCCTTTCACGCCTCACAGATACACACGAACAAGTCACGCAGGCCATGGAAAATTATTGGTTCCACCAAGCAACACGCGCATTGTTGCAATTCATCAACGTGGATCTCTCGCGCAATTACATCAAGATGATCCGCGATCGCGCCAAAGAAAATGATCCAGCTGTAGCGTATGTGTTCTATCAGACATTCTATCAGCTATCCAAACTACTCGCGCCGCTCGCCCCCTATGTGAGCGAAGCAACCTACGAAGCATGCGGAGGAGAAGAAAAAAGCGTGCACCTTTCCACCTGGGAAAAAGCACTTCCATTCGCACGCGACGAGGATTTGGAAAAAGCCATGCAAGTCACGCAAGAAGTCATCGCCTCTGCGCTCAGCTTGCGCGAGAAAGCAAAAATGCCCGTGCGCTGGCCGCTCGCTACACTCAATATCCGCACGAGCAAGGGGGAGATTGTTTCGGGATTGCAACAAATGCAAGACATCGTATTGCAGCAATTGAATGTAAAGCAACTCACGTTCAACCAAAAAACATTCGAGCACGGAGCAGTGCTTCCAATGGATGGAGAAGGCATGCTCTCGCTGGACATGCAACTCACACCCCAATTAGAAGCAGAAGGATTCGCACGCGAACTTACACGAAAAGTCCAAGAGTTACGCAAGCAAGCCAAAACCAATCCCGCGGATTTGATTGAGGTCCATTGCATTTGTTCAAGACACCTACAACATACGCTTGAGACACAATTGCAGGAAATGAAAGAAAAAGTACGCGCGCTCGAATGGGTATATGTGGGAGAAATGAAAGGAACACCCCTCGCGCAAGTCGAAGAACAAATTCGAGACGAGAAAGTGGTTTTGGGGATATATTCGGTGTGATTAAATAGAGCGAATCTATCACACCCTATGCAAAAGAGATTCCAGAACCCGAATATCGTCGCCGTCCGGGCCAGCAAATTGCTTGCACGCAAGCTGGCGCGTCTCTTCGGAGATAAAGTGCATGCCGTCTACCTCTATGGGAGTGCCTCCCACCGCATGGCACGACATGAAAGCGACATTGATGTCATTGTCGTGCACAGCAAAAACGACGCGCCATCGATGGGAGAATTACAGCGCGCGCAAGGCATGGTGGACGCCTTCAATAAAAGATTACGACTGGTCATCAAACCAATCCTTTGTGACGAAAAAACATTCAAGCGATATCAGCGCGATCCGTTGGACACATGGCAATTGATTTATGCCACCAAAGCATTTGCAGAAAAAAATCAACAGCCACGCCGCATTACTTCACCTGCTGAACACCGACAATTAGTGATGCGATTATACGCAGAGCGAAATGATCCCCACATTACCAATCGGATCCATCATCGCAGAGAATACGCGAAAGAAATATCAAAACTCGCTGTCCGAAAAAAACTGAGGCGAATAATTAAGTAAAAAACCAAATAAGCACTTGCGCGATTAAACGCCCATGATGCCGGAAATCTTGATGGCGAGGATGATGACGATCAATGCAATGGCAGCGCCGAAAACCATCGTAGGAGTCAACTGGGGACCGCCCTGCTGTTGATCGAAGAAGCGCTGCACTCCAATCGCGGAAGAAGGACCCTGTGCTTGGGGAGCGGATTGTGTGAATTTGACCATGCAAGAAAAAGGCAGCCACACGCTTATAAATCTGCACGGAATTTGCTCTTGCTATGGCCGAAATGAGACCCGTCATGAAAGACCTCTACCACGTAGGAATGGCCATCGCATTAGTGCTTGCTATTTTGGGATTACTCACGTGGAGCGGAATCATTTCATGCCGCGACGTGCCGGGATTTTGTTCGGTATATTATGCCATCAAAGGACCGCCCAAAACACTCATCGTGTTTGGAGAAGCAGGATTAGGAGATCCCGCGCTGTTGGCACAAGAACTGCGCAATCGCAGCGGAGCTGCTGCCACGAATATTTCCCAACAAGCAGTGGATTTTGTTTCAGCAGGAAATCTCAAGCAATTCGATTTAGTGATTGTAACACGCGCGCGAAGCATTCCAACTAAAACACTCAAGGCATTCATGGAATACGTGGATGGAGGGGGAAGGCTCGTGTGGACGGGAGATGCAGGAGTCGAGTTATCACGCGACGATCAATTCCTCTACGCCAACGACGTGGACGCGAACGCCCCGCGCCGATTGATTTCCCCGTGGGCGCGAAAAGATGTTACAGAGCAAGAAGCCATCCGCTTCGACCGCTACATTTCCGTGAACTACATCAATAATTACTGCAATGTCCGCGCGTGCGTGGGAGAACAACAAGTCGGCCCCCTCGTCCCCGAAGCCGGGGCAGATCACAAACTCATTTATGGAATCTCCAATAATCTCAAATTGTATGGGGACTTTGCCCTCGTAGAAGATCAAGGAATCGGGAGCACGCGCGTATTGAGTGTGGACACACAAACCAATCTCATCGAGAAAAACGCATTCGACAATAATTCCACGCGCAACATCGGGAGAGTATTCCCCATTCTCGTTACATCTGGAATTGGAGAAAAAATTACATACTATTCTATTCCCCCCGAAATACTTGCACAACCCCCCATGCAATACAAGTTGTTCGTGGAAAATCTGTATGATGGGATATTGCGCTGAACCCACAAAGCCAAGCAATTCTTTATAAAGAATGGAACCGACCAATTGCTATTAACCCGGAAAGGGAAGGAAGGAGTGAATGTTTATGGCGGAAGCATACCCGGACGAAGGCGGAGACTTGCCCCCACTGGAATCACCAGGCGGCTTTTCACGCATGCACATTAATTTTGAAGGACTTATTCCCATCATCCTCATTGTAGTCATTGGGTTCTTGCTCTTGGCGAGAATTGGAGTACTAGACTCATCAACACCCGTCATCGGAGCATTGGTCAGTGCCGTCTCCCCTAATCAAAGCGCCAACGTATTGATTATTGGAGCACCCTCTCCCGAAATGATTAATGTGTTGAACGCCAACAAAGATCTTGTTGGGAAACCCGTCATACGTGCCGCAGAAGCATTCACGCGTGACCCCATCAACCAGCTTTCAACCTACAACATCATCATCCTCGATCAATCTGGACAAATCAACAAAGAAATCCCACGACAATTAGGGGATGCATTGCAGAGCTTTGTGAAGACCGGAGGAAAACTCATCATTGTGAAAGACTCCGGAATCGAACGCCCCGGGGCATTGGATATCCTTGGATGGAAGGCCAACTTCGGAGACATTGTTCCTGTAAATTGTGACATTGTATTAGATGGACAGCCCACATGCAAGCGACCACTCGCCGTTGTGGGAGTACTATGGAGACAAGACTTCAAGCACCCCATCATGCAAGGAATCGAACGCGTTCCAGCCCAAGCCGAGGCCGGATACTTGGTATTGGAAACATTTGATGTCGGTGTAACCGGAAACGAAATCACCTACATCGAAGACGCGAGAACGGGACAAAGCTATCCTGGAATTGTGGAGCACGCCCAGATCGGCGGAGGAAAAGTCATTTACTTCAACTATAATCCCGGCATCACACCCGGAATCTTGGAAAATACGATTAAGTATTTGAAATAATTTTTTGGAAGCGCGCAAGCGCTTTCACTTCTTTTTATTTTTTCTATATTTTTGTAAATTATTTGCAATGAATTTATTAACTAAAATTGAGTTCAGTAGAGAATGCCACATACCACTCCTAAACCAAAGCAAAAGAGAGTTTTAGAATTGGGTGGGGGGAGAGAATCTCCCGTATTAAAACGTCTTAAAAAAAAAGTTGAGGCTGGAAAATTACGATTGTGGTACCATGATATTGATACGGATCACAGTAATATTCACATCAAAAATAACCCTTCTCGTCTGAGAATACGACTGACGAGTGGAACGATACATTCGTTTCCTTATCGATTTCCTAACGGGAGACAAATACCCAATTCCAGTATGAATGAATTACATATGCATATGCCAAGTTATACACAAATTATTCCTGAAAACTTCAAAAAATTTTTAGATGAAGTTAATCGTATTTTGAAACCAGGTGGTCGTGCTTATTTTACGACTGATGCCGGTGGACTGACGGATGCATTTGACCGAAAGCGTGAATTTGAATTAATCCAAAATGATCCACGATTTCGAGTACGCAGTTATTGGGATTATAAACATGGAGAAACAACGAAACCAAGACGAGCAGCGGCACATGGGCATCGATTAGCAGAGAGAATGTCAAACTATTTTTGGGACTATGGCCGAATGTTCATTTTTATTGAAAAACGCAAAGACACTAAACGTAATTAGGAAGTCTCCAAATTCGCTCTTCCACGCATTTAAAGGCAAAGAGCCCCTATTGACGAAGAAAGGAAGGATTTCGCAACCGCAAGCTATTTATAGTCATGATGATATCATGATGGCACATGACGCGTCATGATGCCCTCTTTACCGCCCAAGCGCTCATCGAGCAAGTCTCCCCAGAGTTTGCCCAGTTGACTGCGGACGTAAAAGAAGTCGCCAAGGCATCAAAAGACCCGGCATTGATTGCCGTGCTATTGTTCAAATTGGCCCAAGAACGCCAGAAAACCAACCAGTTGTTGGAAGAACAAGCGCGCAAGCACGAAGAGCTCATGGCGGAGCTCAAGAATTACACTACCCAAAGTCCTTCCTTAACTAACCCAACCCAATCCAATACGTTTGGCGGCCCGGCGACCGTTTCGGTCCTGCCGGAAGCCGACCAAAAAATTCTCTCGTATGTCCAAACCCAGGGACAAGCCGATGCCATGCAAGTCCAGCAGAACATGGGCTACAAGAACCCCAATGCCGCGTCGCAACGACTCAACGCATTGGCCAAGCAAGGACACCTCTCCAAAGTCCAAAGCGGAAAACGCGTGGTATTCCTTCCACGCTAACTCACACTTGAACGCGGGCGCGCACCCTTCTTAACTCCAAAAACCCAACCAACCAAAAACAATCGCGCGCTCGCATTCAAAACTTTTATTTCTTGATGAGTTTCATCTCAATCTTATTCCTCTTTGCCAGCAATAACTCTTCCACTATGGGAATTTCTTCTTGTAATTTTTCTTTGATCAACCACGCATCACTGGGAATAATTTTCGTTGAAGACAATTTCTTTGTTGAAAACCATTTCAGGAACGAACGCTCTTTTACCTCGCCAATTGGAGAAGCATTCGCGAGCAGAAAAAGAAACCCATGCTTGGAGTTATTCTCTTCCAGCAAGCGCTCATAGATTACCGTATGAAATGAATCTAATTTTACATTCACTTGTGCCTTTTCGCGCATAATGCGTGCAACGGCTTCATCCAGGGACTCATTAATCAACAAACGCCCTGCTGGAAAGCCCCATAGATTCTTGTAGGGGCGCTTATGACGCTGGAAAAGCAATACCTCATTCTCCCTGCGGCAAGCAATCAACAATACCACGAGCGGACCAATCTTTTCTTGATCCTGGACAAAAAAAGGAATGAGTTTTTCCCCAGAGGAAGTAAGCTTGTATCCTCGAGAAGAAGATTCTAGTAATCCATCCACACACATCTTCTTCAAAAAATAAGCCAATAAGTTTGAGGCAATTTTTGTTTTTTGCAATAGCTCGGAAAAACGCAAGGTTTCAGCATAGAGGAACTGCTGGAAAATCTTCTCTCGTTTTCCACGCAAACGAATGGATTTCATACTCAAGATTTATTGAGCAACCATTAAAATACACGGTGAAAGGCAATCAATAAAGGTGAAATGATGGAAACATTGCCAAATCAAAAAATGCATTATGTTGTTGCAACCGGAATCATTGTAAAAGAAGGAAAGTACCTCATCGTCAAACGCGCACCATACGAGAAAGCATTCCCCAATAGATGGACCGTCCCAGGAGGAAAGCTAGAGAGCAAAGAGTTTACCCAACGCAAACCCGACGCGGGAACGCTATGGTATAATGTGATTGAGGATTTAGTTGAACGCGAAGTCAAGGAAGAAGTGGGATTGGAGATTGAAAAGATTGGATATGTAACAAGCCTGGCATATATCCGAGAAGATGGAATTCCAACCATCATCATCAGCCTGCATGCCGATTACAAATCAGGAGAAGTAAAACTCTGCAATGCCTTGACAGAGCATGCATGGATTACATTATCCCAAGCCAAAAACTACGATCTCATTGAGGGGATTTATGAAGAACTGGCCATGCTCGAGCACAAACTCAAAACAGGAAAGATGCCGCGCTGGGAACCCTCATTTTCTCAGGGTAATTATGCATAGCTCTGCTTGATCCACATTCCAACGGAAATGCCAAACACCAATAAGCACACGAGCATGATTCCCAGCTCAAAGAAAGGAAGCGAGGGAATTGTCTGGATGGCGAATTGGGATGCATCGGCAGCAGCGGGAGAAACCAACGTGCTGGCACTCTCAACGGCTTTAGGAGCAATCGTCGCGGACACATTCATCGTGGCATCCACTACTGCACCCCCTGCGGTCGCGGCAATGCGTTCCGTAGTGGGAGCAGCTTCCTTCACCAGCACATCCGAAGCAATACGCGCCGCTTCAGGAGGAATAGTTTTTGCCATGGCATCGGAAGCAACCAATGCTGAGTTTTGCGCTAAAGAAAAAGAAGAGCTTGCGGAAGCAGCAGCGAACTGCTGTAATTGCGAGTAAGCCAGGACACCTGCACCCACAACCCCTACTAAGCTCGTCCCGAGCAAAACCAAAATACGCTTGTCCTGGGGCTCGAGTAAGGATTTTCCTTTCACTGTGAGTTCAATATATTTCCACTTGTGGCCGTCGTCAATTTCTCTCACTAAGCCCGCGCGAGCCAGAATGTCAATGTGTTCTTTTACGGTTGGAGCGGCAATCCCAATTTCTTTGGCTAATTCACTCTGTGTCTTGCGGCGCTCGCGCAAGGATTTCATCACCGAAATGCGCGTGTCCCCTGCAAGGGCTTTGAAGACTTCCTTGTCCAATGTGATTTCATCAGGCATAATCTACCACTAAAGGGTAAAAATTCCTTTAAATGCGCGTATCTGATGCAAAGGGAAAAGGCTAATGTTTGGATTGTATGGCATCGAATATTCTTGTCAGCTCATCAATGAGCACACGGGCCCTAGGCTCTCCTAACAAAGTTACCAGATGATTAGCAGCACGACCCCTACCCTCCTCAGAGATCGATGGATGGAGTATTTGCAGCAACGCATGGCTGACTTTCCTAGAATCAGTCTTGGAGTCTAAGCGGTGACGAAATTCTTCGAGTGCAATGGCCACCGCCACTCGATTAATGACTTCCACGTGCCCTTCCCGCAGAGCGCCAACAGACATATCCCTGGCCGCACGAGCGGACAACATCAGCATTCTAAGATTCCCCAATTTCTCACTTATTATCTGTAGATCGGCCGGACTCTTTTCTGGTTTGGCCTGCAACGCATCAAGTTCTTGGATGACCGCACGGACAGGAGAGAATGCCTGCTTCAGATTAGTTCGACCCCGCTTCCCAGCCCTTTCAAGCCCGCCAATGCTCCGACGAAGATAGCGGCCGAACTGCTTGGGATGACGAATGGGCATACTTACTCATCGCCGGCTAAATCATGGATTTGCTCACGCATCACGTCGAGTTTTTTCTTGCTCTCTTGGAGTTGTGCAAACGTATTCTTTGCATCGGGATCATCCACTTGCAATTCAATGAGGCCTTTTTGGTTGCGCGTGAAAGAAACATTATTCCCATAGTGCTCATGCAGGTGCTCCAATAAATCTTCTTCCTGGAAAATTCGCTTCAAGCGCATCTCGATGAGATTCTTGAGTTTGTTTAGCTCCAGAATGTGGGATTCCACTTCCTTCAACACATCCTCGCTTTTCCCCGCGGAAAAATGAATGGGCACCGGAGACAAACCCGCGTCCGTGACGACGTCCGATAATTCCTCGTGCTTCCCGCGGAGTTTCTCCAACAAACGAGAAAACTTATCCACGTCCGAATCAATCTTTTTGAGGAGCGTCTGCAACGCCTCTTCTTGGACTTTCAAATCCCCTGCCGGCATGTCGATGTAATGCATTTCAGGTTTAAATAGGCGAATCCTTTCCTCCTGATATTGTTATGGCCGACATCGATTTTACGAATAAGAATACCATCGTGGGACGCTCCGCAGAAGATTTAGCCAAATACAAAGAAGACGGAACGGCTTATATCGGGAAAGTCGTCATGAGCAGTGGAGAAAACCCCGTGCTGGGAAGAAAAGTGCTCATGGATGTAGCGCGACCGCACGTGGTATTGGTATGCGGCAAACGCGGAGGAGGAAAATCATATTCCCTTGGAGTGTTGATTGAAGAATTCGCACGCCTTTCCCCTGAACTACGCAAGCGCATTTCTGTGATTGTCATTGACATGGTGGGAATATTCTGGACGCTCAAAATCCCATCCAAGCAAGAAAAAGAATTACTGGAATGGGGATTAACACCCCAAGCACTAGACGTGCAAGTGCTCGTGCCAAAAGGAAAACTCGATTTTTATCGCGAAAAACAAATCCCCGTGGACGGCGCACTCACGCTGCGTGCGGGAGAATTGGACATTACCGAATGGATGGCGCTTTTTCGTTATACCTGGCATGATACCGAAGCAGTACTATTGGGACGCGTGATTGAAGATTTGAAAGAAAAAATGGGCGTGCGATTTGGAATAGAAGAAGTCATTTCTGCTGTTGAATTAGACCCCGAATCCGATTCACTCACCAAACAAGCACTCAAAAACCGCCTGGAAATGGCCGCGCAATGGGGATTGTTGGAAAAAGAAGGAACGAAGATCAAGGATATTGCTGCCGCAGGAAAAATAACCGTCATCGATGTCTCTGCCTATCGCCAAGCCATTGGAATGGAAGGAACCAAGGACATTATTGTGGGATTGATTGGAAAAAAATTATTCGAAGAACGCATGCTCTATCGCAAAGAAGAAGAAATGCGCTTGATGAAGGGATTGGGAAGAGAAAGTAGTATGCCCATTGTGTGGATGATGATCGATGAAGCCCACATGTTTATGCCCAAAGACGAACCCAATATTGCGCTGAATGTGCTATTGGAATGGGTGCGCGTGGGAAGACAACCCGGATTAAGTTTAGTCCTTGCAACACAGCGCCCTAACAAATTACACGCAGATGCTATTTCGCAATGTGATATTTTCATTTCCCACCGCATGACGGCGCAAGATGATATTATGGCCGTCTCACAGCTGCGACCTTCCTATATGCACGGGGACTTCGATAAGGTGTATGCGGAAATGCCCAGGGGGAAAGGATACGCATTATTGTTAGATGACAACGCCGAAAGCATCTACACCATCAAAACACGCCCCCGCTTGACATGGGATGGTGGCGTTACCGCAAATGCGTTTACGAAGTAAAAAACCATACTTTTCGGCGTTTGTATAATAAGCCATTAAAACACTCCTGACCCCAGGGTGGTTATGACGAGTAAACGTGCCCGGGTATTGGGACACCCCCTATTTCCATTGGCATACTTACTATTTCTCGTTGCGCTGGGACTACTTGCCTTCATCGGACCCCTTTTCTGGATCACGGTGGCGTTCAACATCATCCTCATCTACATCGCCAGCTTCTTCATGCTGAGTTTTTTGGAATCCCCTCAAACCACGCGGCCTATACTCCAGCAGTGGCCCAACATCTCCATCATGATACCGGCATTCAATCGAGGAGATAGTTTGCGCACGTGCCTGCAGAAAGTGTTGGAGCTCGAATACCCTGGAAAGAAAGAAATATTCGTCATCGACGACGCCTCCACGGACCACACCCAAAAAATCCTTGCCGAATTCAAAGGAAAGGGAATGCACTTTATCCGCAATGAAAAAAACAAAGGAAAAGCACGCTCGCTGAATGAGACATTCCTCAAAACAAAAGGAGAATTTGTAGTCGTAATGGACGGAGACTCATACCCCGAAAAAGACATGCTACTCAAAACCATCCCCCGATTCTATGAAGACAAACAAATTGGCGCAGTAACGACGCTGGTGCGCGTGAATAACCCAAATGGAATACTCCAAAAAATCCAAGAGTTAGAATACTTCCTCTCATTTGGGTTGCACAACTCCGTGTTGAGCGCACACGATGGAATCTATGTCACGCCCGGACCATTCTCTGTTTACTCGCGCGCGGCCATGGAAAAAATAGGAGGATATGATGAGACCAACATCACCGAGGACATGGAAATCACATTCCACTTACATGTTGCGGGATACAAAGTCGTGTTGGAACCGGATGCACGCGTGTACACGGATGTGCCCGATACGATGTACAAGCTATGGAGACAACGCAAGCGCTGGAGCTTTGGAAGCTGGCAGACCATGTTCAAGTATCGCAAGGATTTATTCAAACCCCAAAAGAGCTTCTTCACCTTCTTCTTTCCCCAGCGGATTATCTTAGAGGGAAGCTCGGTGATATTCTTATTCATGGTCTTACGCATGCTCACGGACTTCTTGGGCACGTTCTCGAGCGCATTCTATTCGGTAGCAAAAGTAGGATTCGAAGTCGTGAGCTTGCCCCCGTGGTATTTGAGCAGCAGCGGCACGCTCTACGCGATGTTGATCCTATTGTGGTTGGGATTAATGGTGTTGGGCATTCACATCTCACAATCTACCTATCGCAAAATGCTCTCTCCCGCGCTGGTGCTATTTCTCGCAGTGTATGGAATTTTCATCATCAGCGTGCAAGCATATAGCCTCGTGCGCGTGATTGCGGGGAGGGAACAAACATGGTTCTGAGCGTATACTGGAAAGCCCTCATCGTGACACTGCTCATCCTCGGGGCGTGGTTCCTCCTTTCCTCTACATTCGAGAGCCAGCGCAATACCCAGTTAATCCAACAAATCGACGCCATCATCACCCAAGAAAGCGCCAGCAGCACCTATCTTTCGTATGTGGAGTCCACTGGAGACGTGGAACGCTATTGCGCCGTGCTGCACGAGCACATTTCCCTACAGAACGAAAAACTATTCGCATTATTGCAAGTGCTCGAGCAGACACGCTACAACACGTTGGACAACCAATACCGCATCGCACATGAGCGATTCCAGTCCGCGAATGCGCAGTTATATTTTTCATTGAAACAAGCCCAAGTGAAGTGCAAAGAAGCCGTGCAAAAGAACAACGAACCCATCCTCTACTTTTACGCCGACAAAGCCGATTGCACCGATTGTGGCGTACAAGCGCAAGTGCTGGATTACCTACGCGAAACCTGCGGAAAAAAACTCCAAATATTCGCGTTCCCCAGCGAAGGAGGGCCGTCTCCTATCGCGCTGCTGGTGAAAGACTACAACATCACACTTGCTCCCTCACTCGTTATCGGAGAACAAAAATACGAAGGCGTGCAGAGCCCCAGCACGCTCAGTGCCCTCTTGGCTTGCGACGCGAAAACAAACGCGTGAGAGATTTCTTTTTTTTCGCCAGCGACAACGAGGAAACACGCAGCCAACGCTTTATTCCTTTCCGCGATGCCTCGCGGCGACGTTGCGACAACGTATTCCAACGCAAGTTTGTTTCACGAAGCGCTTTCTCGGAATGAGATAGCTTTTCTCGTGGATGAATCCTGAAAGACATTGCATCAAGTCGTGACTGGATGTTGGCGGCCATGATGCCCGGCAAGGCATTGAGGCCATTTTCTCTTCGGACTTCATTCAACGAGCCATGATCGAGACGCACACTCGCTGGCAATCTATCGTTGAAACGGAGAAGCTCAATGAACCAAGTCGAACGCTGACCAGTATCCCTTTCTGCTTGAATGACTCGCCCCCATGCCTTTAGTTGACGCACGGCTTCTTCGAGTCCCTCATAATGATTGGTTTGATCTTGTGCTGCATGGAGATTGGCATCAGCATCCTTTAACTCCTTGGAGCGGAGTGCCTTTTCTTTTTTGCTCAGGCGAGCAAACCATTTACCCGAAAACAAACGAGGCTTTTTCTCATTAGGCATTTCATAGAAAACTAGTCCAGAGAATAAAAGCACAAAATAATGAAAGAAAAGGAGTTCAGATAGACCCGGGCAGGGCCAGTTTCGGCTGGCCGCAGCGAGAACGGGTTATTGCAATCGCAATAACCCCTATTTTTTCTTTTGACTGGGAGTCTACTTTTCTTTTTTCTAAAAAAAGAAAAGGAGTTCAGATAGACCCGGGCAGAGTTGAAATGCCGTCTCGAGCCTGTGAAGGTCGCG
>CAYZNV010000013.1:0-35957 GCA_964480125.1 uncultured archaeon | reverse complement strand
TTGTTAGTAGAAAAGTGCTTCCGCAATAATCCTGGAGTGACCCCGTCAAAGCTTCCGTCATCCACGACCACAATGTCATAGGATCCCTTGAACTGCTGCGCAAGCATCCCATTGATTGCACGCACGACTGGATCTCCCCCATTGAGGGTGGCAACAATAATTGTGGCAGAGCGCGGAATGGAATTCTTTTCCGTCGATTTGAATGGAGTGCGAGGCTTCAAGTGAACGGATTCCGCAAACGCATGCAACGCTTGAGGGATGTGCCCTTGCAAGGTGATGTTGCGATGCTCTTTTTTCATGACTTGATCTAGTGCTTTTCGCAATTCGGTTTCGTTCGTGACCACAATTCCCAGCGCATTTTTCTCGACTGCCCGTGCGAGTTCGAATTGATGATCATTCGTGTGTTCTCCTTTTTTAGCGGTGCGAGGAAAAATAATCATAGGGATTCCGAACTTCATGGCCGTGCCGATGTTTCCTTCTCCTGCGTGCGTAATGAAGACTCTAGCTTCTCGCAATAGGGATTCGAATTCCTGAATGGGAATGAAATCAACTACTTCCATTCGCGCGTGCGAGAAAGGAGTGTGACCGGCTTGCACGACAACTCTTTCGCGCCCCTTTGATTCACCAATAGTGCGCGCGACCGCTTGAAGCATTCGATGGAATGGTTGAGGGTGCGTTCCGACCGAGACGAGAATCATACGCGCACCTCCTTCGAAGAAAAAATGCTTCCGCCATAGATGCCAGAAGGATAAAATGTTTCCAGCTCACGCCATTGATAGATGATTCGCGTAGCGATACGCGAGACAATTTTCCCAGACAATGATGGTTTTTCTGGACGGCAAAAGCTCTCAATCCAAATGACCGGGATTCCTTTCAATCGGGCAATCAAACAGAGTGGAACCGTTACATCCGCGCCCGTGCTAATCACAAGTTTGGGTCTTTCGCGCGCGAGCAGATTGAATGATTCGACGCACGCACGCAGGGTTTGGATGATATTCCTTCCAGGGCGCGTGATGAAAAATACTTTCTCCGTCTGGGAGAGCGACTCAGTATCCTTCCGCGCAAATGTGACGAAGGCACGGTCATAGTGTGAATAGAACGGATGCAGTTGGCGCATTTCCGTCAAATGCCCTCCTGCTGAACACGCGAGCAATAAATCCATGCTACTTCCTCACACATTCCCCGGGAAATAGGAATAATTAATCCAGAAAATGAGAAGCGTGAATAGAGCCACTCCCAATTGCAGCACGAGAAGCGATAACACGACTTTTTTTTCGTCCCACTTGTTTTTCCCCAACAGCATCATCACGTGTGTGAGGCTTGCTAACTTGGAAGGCGCATGCAGCGTTCCATCAGGTTGAACTTGCCCAAAACTTTCTCCTTGAAATCGCGTACTTGCTTTGAGGATGAGCTCGATGAAATACAATGCGAATAACATGAGTCCGATCTTTTCCATGTTGCCAATAATGACCCCGGCTGCGATTCCAGCTCCCATCATGAGTGTCAATGAGTCTCCTGGAAATATTTTGGCCGGAAACCAATTGAAACGTAAGAACGCGAGTAGTGCACCTGAAAGGCAGGCCATGAGGATAATGACTTCGGTCCGCCCAAGAACGACGGCAACCGCTAGAAGCGCAAGAGCGTTGATGAGCCCAATCCCTGCTTCCAATCCATTCAATCCTGCGAGCATGTTTGAGGCGTTACTCGCGCCCGTGACCGCAAGAGGGACCAGCACAAGCGAGTAGAGAATGCCAAAATTGACAAATCCGAAAAATGGAACGGCAATCCCAGTATTCCCAATGGTGCTGGGAAGAACCATTAAGGGGAGCGCGGCAAAAATGGGAATCAGTGCGTGCTGGTATTGTCGTAGTCCTTTTTTCCAGCCAATCAGATCGTCCATGATGCCAAGTATTCCGACCAAGACAATGGTGAGCATAGCCGCCAGCAAGGGAAGCAATTCCACTCCTTGGAAAAAACCCAGATGCGTGTGTCCGAATAAGGCAATCATTACCGCAAATACAAATCCGAGCAAAACAATCGTGCCACCCATCTCAGCGACTTCAGGATGTGATGGCTTGTTCATGTCCTTGCCCACGATCTTGCGCGCGTGCATGCGCTGGATGAAAAATGGCAAGACAAAATGAGTGCTAATTAGTGCTGCAAGAAAGATGATGATGATCTCAATTCCAATTCCAAATGCCATTCGATTCACCACAAGATGCGTATCTGATGAATTCAGGCGTCATCGCAATTAAAGCAGTTTCCCATACGTATAAAAGAGCGCGTGGTGCATTGTTCGAAACGCAGAGGATATGATGAACCCCGCAGATAATCATCTCAAGATATTTCACCTGATGGCAGTGATGGGGATTGCGCTCACGATAGTGATTATCCTGGCCAATGTCTTCGCAAATGGCTTAACGTACACCGCAACCGATTATCCCACGCACATCGCAAAACTATATTTCTTCGAAAAAAATGGGTACGGGAGCACCACGACGCAGTGGAATTATCCCATCGGATACACGCTCTTCGAGACATATCCTCCGCTGTTCTTTTTCCCCGCCAGAATCATTTTGAGTTTTCTCCGCGCGATTGAATTCTCATACGCCCTGGAGTTGAGTTTTGCATTGATGGGCATTTTACTCGTGCTAGCGCTTGTCGTGATCTCTAAAAAATTTTTCTTCCAAAAATGGGAATCCGCAATCATATGGATTGGACTGGTTTTCTTCAACCCATTGAGCATCAATTGGATTTTCGAGGCAGGCCGTTTCCCGGAACTAATGGGATGGATGATATTCTCACTCATCATGGGATTGCACCTTCACGCTACCACTAAACCATTTGCCTCAGCTCGATGGAAATACACCCTCGTGCTCGGCCTCCTTTTCGCGCTCCAAATGATTGCGCACCCAGGGGTTTTCATCATGGCAACGATTGCCTGGTTCGCTTTCATGATCCCGAAATGGCGCACGGAATGGATTCATTATGCCGCGGCGTGGGCAGTTGGGTTGGTCGTTAGCGCATGGTGGTGGATCCCATATCGCACGGCTAGCGCGGAATTATTGTTATCGCAATACATCGGGTTCAACGTGGTGGTGCAGAATGTTTATGTGAATGCATTCCACTTGCTTGCAGTCCTGCTATTGCTATTTCTCGCATTGACATTTCATCGTGCGCGTCACGCGTGGAAATATCCTTTCTCCATCTTCAGCGGAATCGCCATTTTGGGGTTAAGCGGGGGGCTATCTCGCATCCCCATCCTGAATCAGCCCCAGCAGCAGATGTACATCATTTTCTTTTTCTTCGTCAGCATACTCGCATACATTCGTTTTCATCACGAAATCATTTCAGTATGGAACTCACGCGTGCACGAAAAGAACGTCAGGATGATTGCGGCAGTCGCAGTGCTGCTACTCCTCGGGATGTCTGCCTATAGCATCGCCAAATTTCACGACATGTCATCGCGCAACGCATTGCAGACTAAATGGGGGTCACAATTGGATGCGGTAGCGAGTCAATTGAAAGGGCCATTCACCTGCTTCCCCGATTGCGGGGCGGCACTGTCATATTGGGTGGTGCGCCACCACCAATCAACGATGGATAATTTTTCCCCCGAGGCCACTCCATTGAGCATCCTAGAATGGAAGCGAAATGTCCGCTCGCATGTGGCACGGGATGACTGTTCGCCCAGCGACCCCATTTTCTCTCAATTCCAGATTGCACACGCGGTCACGGATACTTCATACTGCCAATCCTTCCGCGCGTGCGGGTTCTCTATTTCTTTTGTTTCGGAGGACTGGTGCGTCATTTCGCTCAGGCAATAATCACTCCCTAAGAGGAATCAACCCCATGAGATGGAGCATTTTTAACCGCTCTGCGGCTTATGATATTGGATTTTATGGAATCGACTGCAGACAACAAGAGCATCCACGACAAATTCGGATTCATCCGCATCGATGATTCGCTCGGTGCACGCGAGATGGTACCGAACAAGATCGCGTCCATTACCGGGCGTCAACGCAAAGTATTGTTCATTACTCCCCATGCCGCGCTGGATGTTTTCTCTAAATCAAAAATCCGCGTGGCCGTCCCCCACATCCCTTATCTTTCACTCGCAACGCTCGCAGGAACCGTGTTGCAATGTCACCATGATGCGCGCATTTTGGATTTGAGTATTTCTCCTCAGCCACAAGAGGACTTGATGAAGGAAATCCGTTCCTATCAACCAGACGTGGTTGCGATTACGTGCACGACTGCACTGTTTCCCGAAGCCAAGCAGATTGCGGATGTGGTATTGAAAGAGTTGCCAAATGTCACATTGCTCACGGGCGGCGCCCACCCATCGAATGAGCCCATTCGCGTGCTCGAAGAATCAAAATTCGACATGGCTATTTTCGGAGAAGGAGAGATGACGCTCGCCGACATCATCATGGGAAAACCCCTCAATGAGATTCCGGGAATATCCTATCGCCACAAGGACCGCATCTTCATCAACCAGACACGCGAGTTCGTGCAGAATTTGGACGAGCTTCCCTTTCCCGCGTGGCACTTATACGATCTTTCAAAATATCGCACTCCCCGACTAACGGGAAGAAAGAATCCCGTCGGAGCAATGGAGACATCGCGCGGTTGCCCTTACTTATGCACGTACTGCAACAAAGGCGTCTTCACCATCAAGTGGCGCGGAAAATCTGCCCAGCGGGTCGTGGATGAGATGGAGTACATGCTGAAATGCGGCTTCAAAGAAATCCACATATGGGACGACATGTTCTCCACCGACCGCGATCGCGCCAAAAAAATATGTGATTTGATCATCCAGCGCGGCCTAAAATTCCCTTGGAACATCTACAATGGGATTCGTGTGGATAGTGTGGATCAAGAACTGCTCAACAAACTCAAGCAAGCCGGATGCTACCGCGTTTCTTTTGGAGTCGAGAGCGGAAATCAGCGTGTGTTGGATGGAATCAAGAAAGGCATCCAATTGGAACAGGCCAAGAACGCGTTTGCGATGGCAAAGAAAGCCAATATCGAGACAATGGGCTTCTTCATGCTGGGCTTGCCGGATGATACGGAAGAGACGATGCAGGAAACCATTGAGTTTGCATCCCAATTACAGCCCGATATTCCCAAGGCAGGAATCCTTATGCCATTGCCCGGGACCCCACTCTACAAGGAATGGGTCGAAAAGGGAATCATCAAGAATTTCAACTGGGACGAATTCGTCTTTCATGCACCGGCAAAAGTGTATAAGCACCCCAACTTGGATTATCAGACCACGTTCAAATATTACAATAAGTTCTATTCCCAATTGATGTTGAATCCCAAATTCTTGTTCAATCGCCTCATACGCGACATCAAGACCGGCGATTTGCCATGGGACATCTATTATTTCGTGAAGACCCTCCGCTATGGGTGGTAATCTTTTCGTTGCCGCGCCAGAGCGCCTGAATCTCATTAAAAAATCCTTCACGCCCAAATATGGGGATGGCATCGCAAGCAAAACCAACCGTGCTCATCCTGGGAGGAGGCCCCTCAGGGATGGCTGCCGCGATGGAATTGTACAAGAAAGACATTCCCTTTGAAGTGGTAGAAAAGAACGACCGCGTCGGGGGATTGGCTCGCACCATTGAGTTCGGGGAATTTCGCACGGACATCGGGCCGCATCGCTTTTTCAGCAAGAACCAGTATTTGTATTCGTTCATCGAAGAACTGCTAGGAGAAGAATGGATCCTCGTGAATCGCTTCACGCGCTTCTATGCCAATGGAACCCTGTTCAAGTATCCCAATGACCTCACCGAAGTGCTCACAAAATTCGGGCCATTGAATCTGCTTCATGCCGTTGCGGATTTCTCATCAGAAAGGATCCGTTCGCGCCTCTTGCCGCGCAAGATTAATTCATTCGAGGATTATGCCGTTAGTAATTTTGGTCGAACGCTCGCACAAGTCAACATCATCAATTACACCGAGAAAGTATGGGGTCTTCCCTGCGCGCAGATTTCAGTGGAGTGGGCCAAGCAACGCATTCAGGGGCTGAGCATCCGAGCGATTATCGAAAAAAATCTGCTTCGGAAGAGCGGACCGAAGTCATTAGTGGATCAATTCTATTATCCGGATAATGGTACGGGAACCATCTATGAGAGCATCCAGCGCAAAGTAGAGAAAAAGAATCCCATCCATTTACATTCGCACCCCACGCGCGTAAAGCATGACGGGAATCGCATCACGGAAGTGGAGTTCGTTTCAGAGGAAGGAAAGAAGACCACGGAGAAACCAGACTGGCTCCTGACATCCATCCCCATGCCCGAATTTGTGAATATCCTCGAACCACGCCCGCCTCAGCACGTGTTGGATGCCCTTGCAAAATTGAAATACCGCTCACAAGTTTTTCTTTTCATCACATTCGATAAGGAAAGCATTTCTCCTGACCAATGGATCTATTTCCCCCCAAAGGAAATTCCATTTGGCCGCATTTCGGAGATGAAGAATTTCAGCAAGAAACTTTCTCCGCCCGGAAAGACGTCCTTGATGATTGAGTTCTTCTGCTGGGAAGGAGACGAGACATGGACGATGGAAAAAGAAAAATTGTTCGAGCAGACGATTGCATGGTTGGAGAAATTGAATTTTGTGAA
Source organism: uncultured archaeon (assembly GCA_964480125.1). Taxonomy (GTDB): domain Archaea; phylum Iainarchaeota; class Iainarchaeia; order Iainarchaeales; family VGJJ01; genus VGJJ01. The sequence goes on along the minus strand of CAYZNV010000013.1, from coordinate 29,325 downwards.
GCGTGAGGAAGTCATGCAGTATTACTTGCACCGCCAGCGCAACGTCTATCCTGTCTATGATGTGGGCTACGAGAAAAACCTTCAAGCAGTGAAGGACTATCTCAACCAATTCGAGAACCTGGAATACATGGGACGCCCGGGGCGATTCAAGTACACGAACCAAGACCACTCATTAGAGATGGGAATCCTGGCCGCGCGCACCATCATCGAAGGAAAGAAATATGATTTGGACTTAGTTGGAAGCGAAAACGAATACTTCGAAAAAGGCACAATCGGCAAGCAGAACGTCTATTGATCCCACGCAATAGGAACCAGATTTATAACTCCTTAACACACTTGCTTGTAGCATGGACCAAAGCATGACTACTAACGCCCCCAGTCCGATGACGCCAGGTCACGCATCGAACCCAATGATAGAGGGACTGAAACACCTGGTTATGCGCCGCGAGTCATTATTGATTGGGCTCATTTTTGTATTGGCTTTCATCGTGCGCGCGCAATTGATGCGATATGAATTGTTCTTTGAGTTCGATTCCTATTGGCATGCGCGCATGGTCTCATACATCTTGCAAGGCCAACCACTTCCGACGGTGGATCCACTGGCGTATTATCAGACCTTGGCATCCGCGACCTTCAGCAATCCCCCTGTGATTTTTTGGTATGCGTCTGCGGCGATATACAAGTTATTCACGCTCAACGCCCCGTATGATTTCGAGTTATGGGTGTTTTTTGTCAAAATTTTACCGGCCTTATTCGGAGCGCTCACGTGCGTGGCAATGTATTTCTTGGGAAAAGAAATCTTTCCAGGAAAACACGCCCATGCGGCGGGTGTATTTGCAGGGATATTTTCAGCAATAGTTCCGAGTTTCGTGTACCGCACCATGGGCGGATTCTATGAAGATGATTCGTTGGGATTCCTATGGATGGTGATTGGGTTCACGCTCCTCCTACGCGCCACTCACGAACCAGCATTGCATAAGAAAAATCTTCTAACGGCATTGCTTGCAGGCATCTCATTTGCTGCGATGGTGCTGACATGGAGCGCCTTCAACATTCTAACACCCATCCTATTGGCATGGTTGTTAGTACAATTCCTCGCGTATTTACGCGACCACCATATCGAAAAGATGAAAGCATTCAGCATATTATGGGGAATTGCATTCGGATGCATGGCCATCGCCGCAACTGCGATGACCCAGACGTTTTGGTTGAGCCAATTGGGATCGAGCTTTGGAAAAGCGCTATTCGCTTCCCTATTGAAACCCATTTTGGAGACGCAACAGGAGCATTGGGTGGTCATTGCAGTAATGGCGTTATTTTTTGGATTAATGGTTGTATTGTATCAATTGGCCAAGCGCAACATGCTTCCAAAAATTTTTTCACGGCACGCATTTACCTTAATCGTGGTGCTGCTCACCATCAGCCCGCTATTGATTATGTTGTTCAATGTGAGCCTGCAGACTTCCGATGTGCTGGGCCAAACTGTTGGAGAAGAAAGCCCGGGTAAGAATTATTTTGGCAACAAGTACAGCATGCTCGCCCTATTTGCAATCATCGGATTACCTGCCATGGGGTTCCTATTGATTCGTCGCACCGAGAAATATGCCCCTCTTATTTTGGCACTAACATGGTTGACCGTTGCATTCTTCATGGCGTGGGGAAAACTAAAATTTACTTTCTATTGGGGTCTTCCGCTCGCACTTACAGGGGCGATTGTGCTTGTGCTCGCACTCCAATGGATGGCTAGTCGCAGCACGCAAACCCAGAAAATCGTTGTTTTTGGAGCGGCATTCATGCTGCTATGTGGTATTGCGGCGGGAACACTCTTTGTTACACAGAACGTCCCCAACATCGAAACCTCCCCCGGATGGAAAGAGGCCACCTTTTGGGCCGAAAAGAATCTGCCAACTGACGCTATTTTCATGAATTGGTGGGATGAAGGGCACTGGATTTCATTCTTGGCTAATAGAAAGGTAATCATCGACAACCGCAATGCCGACACTCAGGCGACTGCAAAAGTTGCCCAGTTCATGCTGAGCCAGACCGAAGAAGAAGCAGTAGCTATTACGCGCCAATACAATAGCACGCACCTCTTCTTTGGGGATGATCTCTTGTCCAAATTAGGGAACTTGGGTTTCTTCGCGTATAACACCACGAATGGAAATGACCCTCGCCTGCAAGGTTTCTTTGGGACCACCATCCAGTGCTCGGAGCGCATTGCTCCACTCACGAAGGAAAAGACATTCCAGTGCGGGAGCAATTCATTCACTCCTGCTGAGATGAGTGCATTCCCCACCACCTATTCGACGCAGCCCAATCAATTACAGGATGGCCAACCCCTCTATATCTATCGCGAAGCCAATAATTCCAAGATTTATGCATTCTCACAGAAATCCAACAAGACCATGCTCGTCCGATTGTGGATGCAAGACCCCAGCATCACAAAGTACAAGCTCATCTACAAGAACTACGGCGGCGTACGCATCTATGAAGTAGTGGATGATGCAATGACCACGCAGTAGAGTCGAGCAACCGCATTACTTTTTTGTTAGCCGATAACTAATTAGGGGTTCAACTATTGCAAGAAATAGCTGTCAAGTCGTTAAAAAAGTAAAGATAAAGTGACTAGCCCGTTTCGGCGGGCTGCAGCGATATCCAGGTATTACAGAGTAATGCCTGTCAAATCAATTTTGAAAAACAAAAGAATAAAGATAAAGTGACTGACAGGCCAGTTTCGGCTGGCCACAGCGAGAATGGGTACTTCTTCGAAGCACCCAATAAAAAGAGTAAATAAAAAGTGACTGACAGCGTTGGCGCGGCTCCGAGAAAGATCCCAGTGCCGCTAACCACCAGTGCTCGTTTCACTTCCGGGTTCGAAATGGGACCGGGTGGGACCAAGCCTGTATGGCCGTCAATCAAACTAATTATGCCGGAAAAAGGATTATAAAGGTTGGGGCGAGGGGTGAGAGGAATCCAGGTATTGCTTTTAGCAATACCCGTCTTTTTTCTTTGGACTGAGAGCCTACTTTTTTCTCAAAAAAGAAAAAGAGTTCAGCTACAAATCCTCGTCATCATCGTCCGGCAGTGGCTCTTCTTCGTCTGCCTCGGCCATTTCTTTTTCTAGTTCTAATGGAGAGAGATTCACTTCTTCGGGTTGGTCGTCTCCATCCAATATTTCCTCGGATTCTTCTTCCACAATGGGTTTCTTGTGGCGTTTGATTTCTTTCATGGGTGCTTTTGCCGGTGTCTTTGCTGCAACGGCTTTGGCTTTGGGCTTTTCCTCTTCTTCTTCGACTTCTTCGTCCATTTCTTCATCGTCATCGTCGTCGGGCTCTTCTTCCATGGCCTTTACTTTCTTCTTGGTGCCGCCTTTCTTCAAGCCGCGAACCAAATCATCCGCAATCTCGAGTCCGCGCATCATTTCGGCTTCATTTTTGGCGCCGGCGCAGATGACTTTTCCATTCTTGAACAAAAGCAATGTAAGCTTTGGAACGTCCAAGCGCAAGATTGCACCAGGGAATTGCTCGGGTTCGTATTCCACGTTATCCAATTGCATCGCCGTAGCGAACAAATCTAAGTTCTGGTGCAAGTTTCCAGTCGCAACGAGATTCACGACTTCGTATTCAATTTTGGTGAGAATCTTCACTTTGGGTTGGATTTCATGAATCATTTTGTTGGCTTTCTTTATCGCAACATCAATCTGTGAAGTAGAGCTAGCTCCGGAGCAGATGATCTTTCCATTTTTGAAAAGAAGCATGGAGACTTTGGGCTCTTTGAGCTTGAGAATGGCCCCGGGGAATTGTTCAGGCTCATATTCGATGTTTGGAATGGACATCGCAAGATTGTACAAATCCAAATTCGCGTTGAGTCCACCGGATGCAACCAAGTTTACAATTGCATACTCGATGCTCTTGCCCTTATGCATGAATGAGCGTTGTTCAAAGACTTGACCTGAACCTTCCGACATGCCTATCCCTCCAATCCCAACTTGGGTAATTTAAAAACCCTTTATATACATCCAATTCCCCTCGGAAGTATTTATAAAGGTGAGGAGGGGGACGGGAATCAACGAAATCCCCCAAAATCCCCATTTTTGGGCAAAAATGAAAAACAAGGCATGTAGAAGTTAGCCTGGGAGCGGAGACACATTGGGTGTTGCACGGCAATACCTATCCATCGGAACCTTTAGACAACCAAGCAAAACCAATCGGTTTTGGGTGTCACGCAAACGCCATACGCTTGCATGAAGGGTCATCAATCAGGTATTGCAACGCAATACCTGTTCTCGGAGCGCCCGGTCGAAACACGGGCATTTATATGCGTTTCCAATCACGATTAGTCTATTACCCGAGAGTTCTACTCGATGAGATGATGATTTATGGCAAGCAAGAAGGCACGAGGAAAACGAGCAAAGACACGATATAAGATTGCCGCTCCCGCAACGAAGGCAAGCGTCAACAAGCACCTGCAGACATTTGAGGCAGGACAGACCGTACAGATTATCATTAACGGCAGCATCCACGCAGGGATTCCCTTCCGCCGATTCCACGGATTGACGGGAACCGTTATGGGCATGCAGGGCCGCGCAGTGAAAGTGAATGTGAAGCAGGGCAATCGTCCTTGCTCCGTGATTGTGGGCGCGGTTCACTTGAAGCCCATCCAGCAGATCGAAAGAGCCGCATAATTGATTTAAGAAAAAACAGGATGGTGTGCACGATGATCGGAAAAGAAATCCTCGAACGAAAAGCCGTTTCCTTAGCACACGTGAAACACTTCCTTGAGAGTCGCGACACCACGAAGACGGCCACATTTGAGCAGACCCAGAGTTTGGATTATGCGCAGAAGCTCTCCAAAGTCGCTTACAGCAAAGCCGAAGGAATGTTCAACAACCTCCTCAACATTGAGGGAGTCGATGAAGAGTTTGCCTCCAAAGTCGTTGATATCCTTCCAGAGGATGAGGAAACGTTGAAGCTCCTCCTCCAAAAGAACTCCAAGGTTTCGGAATCTAGTTTTTCCGCGATTTTGGATGTGGTGAAAGCCCACACCAAGCACTAACCCTCTCCGAAAAGGAAAAAGGGATTGTTTGCGGGGCTTTTTACAGCACCCATAAATAGGGCCTTTTCTTCTTTTCGTTATACCAACATATGATACGACTACAAAACAAAAAATGTGAACCCCTATGAACGAAGAACGCGCCATTGTATTGGATTTCCTTCCCCAAGGAAAGAGCAGCAGCTTCAAGCCCGAGCCCCTGGCATTAGTCGTGGGAACGGCTCACTTTTCATTGTTGGAAGTGGCTCCAAAACCCAATGTGGACTTGAAGCCCATGGAAGAAGTCTATATCGGCCGCGAAGAACGCGATAAGATCGATCACATCAAGCGCCGCGTCAACTATGACGATCTCACCTCAACGGCAAAAGAAGAGTTAGAGAAAGTTGTTGAAAAAATTATCATGATCCACGAAAAAAAATTCGTGAACTTCTTCAACAACGCCGGGAGCATTTCCCTCAAACGACACCAATTGGAATTGCTTCCTGGCATTGGAAAGCAACACTTAGAGGACATTCTCCGCGAGCGACAGACGAAGCCTTTTGAGTCATTGAAGGATATCGAGTCCCGCGTGAAGTTCTTGACTTCTCCTCTTGCGATCTTGCGCCGCCACGTCATCAGCGAATTGCAGGGGAACGAAAAGTTCTATTTGTTCGCTCGCCCCCCACAAGTCGAAGAACCCGACCAAGGACGCGGCCGTCGCTTCCGGTGATTGGCGTGCAGGAATTGGAATTCCTTCACCGCGATCTCTTGAGCGCGGGCGTTTTTCCGGATAAGCGTTTCTCTCAGAATTTTTTGATCAACCCCGAGATACTTCATTTGCTCGTGGAGAAAGCAGAAATTTCCCCAAAGGATCACGTGCTTGAAATCGGTGGCGGCACTGGCGTGGTAACGCAACAGCTCGCAGAAACAAAAGCCCACATTTCCGTGCTAGAAGTCCATCCCAAATTGATTCCTTTTTTGCAGAAAAAATTCGCATCAACCAAAAATATTGAAATTATGGGAAAGGATTTTTTGCACGTGGAGTTAGAAAAAATTCCCTTCACGCACGTGTGCTGCTCTCCTCCTTATGCGATTGCGGATGACATCATGCTGGGATTATTCCACCACGGATTCAAGACTGCGAGCATGGTTTGGCAGATGGAGTTCGCCGAAAAATTGCTTTCTCCTCCGGGGAGTCAGAGTTATGGCCCTCTTTCCGTGTTGTGCCAGTATTTCTATGATGGAACGATTGCCAAGAAGATTTCTCCACAATCCTTCTATCCTTCTCCCCAGCAATTCTCCGCAATTTTGGTGTTGAAGCAGCGCAAGAAAGTGGAAAAGATTTCGGACTATGATTTGTTTGTGTTATTTTTGCGTACACTTTTTCGTTTCAAAAATAAAACAGTCCTTAATGCGATTCAACAAACCATCAAACACTTGCATGCAGAAAAAAATGAAGAGAAGATTTTGCAAGTAGTAAAGGAAATGGAATGGGAAGACCTGAAAGTATTTTTGTTAGAACCCGAAGAGCTAGTGGAATTATTTGAGGAAGTCGCTCCCTTGCTTCCGGCGGTGAAATAAAAATAATGCCACTAGCGCCCAAACACTTGATTCACGAGTCCTTGTTTTGATACCGTGAATCCGGAAATAGCAAGCACCGCCGCATCAGTGCGGGAAACGAATACTTCAAACGAAAAGGGCTCGTCGCATCCGCATCCTTCGCAGGTGGAAGGCATGAGCGTGGAAGAGTCATAGAGTATTTTTGCTTCCAAAATAGCAATGCCCTTGCTCGCGTAATAGCTCTTGATCCATTCCTTCTCGGTTTCGAGTGGAAAATCCTCATAGGGGCGATTTTTCTCCAAGCTCCATGCTTTTCTCCATGGTATTTCAACGCAGGTCTTGGGTTGATAGTTGGCCCATTCCTTTTCATTCGTCCCGGGATTAGTCCCTGGAAGGATAAATGGAAGGCTTTGCTGTGCTACTAAAAAAATGAGCCCGATTGACACCAGAATAATCAATCCCAATCCAATCCATTGCACTTCGCGCATGCTCCGAGAAAGAATTCGGGGATTATAAGCCTGTTTTGCGGGCAATTACGCAAATGTTTAATACCTTCGGAAGCCGATTATCTTCAGTTAACCCTTCCAGGGTTCAAAGGGAGAAATGGGGGATTTTATCGTGAATAGCTTGTTCCAACGCGCGGCCGAGACCGCTAATCAATCCAATCGCTTTTCAGGGTCGAGTTATGGGTACATGCCCAGCGGCTCAACAGTGAATCATCCCGCTGCCCAGGTCATCCCTCCTCAAAAGAGCGAGCAGGCCATGAAGGATGATGAGGAGCTCCGCAAGATGATTGCAGAGACCCAGGCAAAGATCTGCGTGATTGGAGCTGGGGGCGGAGGAACCAATACCGTGCAGCGCTTGAATGAGGTGGGAATTGAGGGTGGAATTACATACGCCGTCAACACGGACGCTCAAGCCCTATTGCACATTAATGCGCATCGAAAGATTTTGATTGGAAAACAATTAACTCGCGGCTTAGGAGCCGGAAGCGATCCCTCAGTGGGAGAGTCTGCTGCGCGCGAAAGCGAAGCCGAGATTAAGTCGTTGTTGCAAGGAATGGATTTGGTTTTCATTACCTGCGGACTCGGAGGCGGAACCGGAACGGGTGCAGCTCCTGTGATTGCGAGCATTGCGAAGTCCATGAACGCATTAACCGTGGGAGTAGTCACACTGCCCTTTACAGTGGAAGGAAGAAACCGCGTGGAGAATGCATTAGAGGGACTCAACCGATTACGCAAGGAAGCCGACACCGTCATCATTATCCCCAACGACAAGATTTTGGAAATCGCCCCTGATCTGCCCGTTAACGCTGCTTTCCGCGTGGCCGATGAAGTGCTCGTGAACGCCGTAAAGGGAATTACGGAAATGGTCACGAAACCCGGCTTGATTAACTTGGACTTTGCAGATCTGCGAACGATTCTTTCAAAAGGCGGCCCGGCATTGATTGGACTTGGAGAAAGCAAAGCCGACAAAGCCTCGGATGCACGCGCATTGGAAGCGGTCGAGAACGCGCTTACTTCTCCTTTGCTGGATGTTGATATTTCGGATGCCAATCGCGCATTGATTAATGTCATTGGCGGCACCGATATGACGTTACGCGAAGCCGAGATGATTGTGGAAGTGGTTGGAAGCAGAATCAATCCCAACGCGCACATCATTTGGGGTGCCATGGTGGATGAGACAATGCCTCGTTCCCAGATTCAAGCAATGGTTGTTATCGCAGGAGGAAAAATTCCTTTCCTGGATGGCGGCAATCGCATGCAACAAGAAAAGATGGATTTAGGAATTGAGTTCACGGAGTGATGTTGGATGAAGTTTGACTTAAATGAATTTTTTACTTCCGCTAATCGCGTATTAACAGTCAGTAAGAAGCCCGATACCGCGCAATACATGTCCATGACCCGCATTACGGCAGTTGGAATTGTGGTATTGGGAATTATTGGATTCATCGTGGAATTGGGCACGTTCTTCCTAAAGGGCGCATAATTCGCCCTTATTGTCTTTTTTCTTGGCAGATAACCCCCTTTTTTAAACGTTAACTTGCGTTTCTTTGGTATTACACGCCCTAGCGGAGGCTATGAAATGATTTACACGGTTCGAACCACGGTCAACCAGGAAGCCATGGTGGCAGACATTCTCGCGGCCAAATCCAAGAAAGAAGGATTAGAGGTTTGGGCGATTGCATTGTTCCCCGGTTTGCGCGGTTACATCATGGTCGAAGCCGACAATGAAAACACGGTTCAGCGCGCTATTGCGGGAGTGAATAACGTCAAAGGACGCGGCGTCGTGGCGGGCGAAGTCAAGATTGAAGAAATTGCCAATGTCTTCAGCAACAAACCCTTGATGGAAACCATCCAAGCCGGACAGAAAGTCGAAATTATTGCTGGTTCCTTCAAAGGAGAAAAAGCGCGCGTGGTTCGTGTGAACGACACCAAAGAAGAAGTGGTTGTTGAAATCCTCGAAGCCATGGTGAAGATTCCATTGACATTGCCTGCGGAACACATCCGAGTAATCAAGGAGTGAGTCCTACGATTGAACTGCATTCGATTCCCTTCCTTGGGGATGATGGGTGTTTGAATCCATGACTGCGCGCCTTGCCTCGAAATCCCATGGGCATTCAAAGAATCCAATTCACATTAGCATTATTCTTTCTGCTTTCAAGCGACCTGATTTGTTACAGCACGCTCTTTCCGCCATCGCTTCGCAGGATTTTCCTTCCGAAAAATGGGAGCTGATTGTCATTGACGACGCTTCACTTGAAGCCAATCGCATGACAGTTGAATCGTTCCGGAAAAAAATAAAGAATCTCATTTTTCTTTCTCCAGGGCACCAAGGATCCGCAAAGGCCCGGATGAATGGGTTTGCAGTTGCACGTGGGGAGGTTCTCGCATTCACGGATGAAGATACAATACCACAGAAAGACTGGCTTACCGAAATTTCAAAAGCATTCCAAAAGCACTCCCGCGCAGTGGGTATCGAGGGATTTGTTCACACGGATGCCCAGCGTGCGCTTTTCTCCAATGCGCCTTCGAATCAGAGCGGGGGGATTTACCTTGGATGCAATACCCATTATCGTAAAGCAATCATTGACCGCGTGGGAGGATATGATCCCGATTATTATTTTTGGCGCGAAGACACAGGGCTCGCGTTCAAGGCATTGACGCAAGGAGAAATTGTCTTCGTACCAGAAGTGAAAATGTATCACCCCGCCAAAACAATTTCCTCATTCTCCATTTTGAGGAATTTGCGATTGGCGAAAGACGATTTCATTTTGTTGCGCCACTTTCCGATGAAAACAATTGGTTTCTTGAAGAACGAATGGATGAAGAATTTTTTGGGCAGTCTGCTCGCATTTGGGGGCATTGCACTCATTGGAGCGGCGCTGGAGACACAACAGCCCTTGTACCAGGCAATCGGGATTGGGGCCTATCCTATTGCACGCGCCATTATTTCCTTGCGCGGAAAGCAGTTTTCATTACAAGAAGGGATTGAATTCCTGCTTTTTTCATGGGCAAAAGACATCCTATACCCCCTATATTTCGTCTCATACGCCCTGCAAGTCCTAGTTCTTGGGATTCCCCCTCAGAATAAGCCCCGCACAAGCCAGTAGCGGCATTTAAAAGCATTTTTCGTGGTTTTTGAGGTATAGCTGTTACATTTCGCTTCTAGGAGAAAAAAGTATGCCCGAAATCAAAGTCATGGTGGATGGAGGAAAAGCCACTCCCGCACCGCCATTGGGACCCGCGCTCTCTCCATTGGGATTGAACGTTGGAAAAATCGTCCAAGAAATCAATGAGAAGACTAAGAGCTTTGCCGGAATGAAAGTTCCAGTAGTGGTCGAAGTCGATGCGGCCAAGAACTATACGATTACCGTGGGTTCGCCCCCCACTTCCGCACTCATTAAAGCGGAAGCCAAAGCCGAAAAGGGAGCAGGCAATCCCAAGACTGAAGTGAAAGGAAACATTACCTTTGACCAGGTCAAAAAAATTGCAGAAATGAAAATGGGAAAATTAAATTCCTACAACATTCGCTCCGCATGCAGAGAAATTATTGGCAGCTGCAACTCCATGGGAATCACCGTCGATGGAAAGCACGCCAAAGAAGCACAGAAAGATTTTGCTGCAGGCAAGTACGATTCAAAGCTGAAATAATTTCTTGATGCCTGCAAGGGCGTCATTCATTCTTTTTTTATTTTTCCATTCCATCAAATGACGACTTACTGCAGGATTATATGCATCGCTCAAATTCCGTTACGGGGTTTCGAATCGAAACACCATATTTTTGCATCACCTTTGTGGGATGCACATGATAACTTTCCCCTTGGGCAGCGGTTTGAATGAGTCGGAGCGGGGCGCTAATCCCAATGCCGCCAAGCGACTTGAATACCATTGCCATCCACGCGTGAGGAAACCCAATAAATGGTTTGCTAATTCCGCGCTTGCGCGCGATGGCGGTTAAGGCATCTCGAAAAGTAAATGATTGCGCAGAAGCCACATCAAATTGTTCAATTTTTTCCGATGGAGGAAAAGAAATTATTTTTTCGAGTAGGAGAACGAGATCATCCACGTGCACGGGGCGCAGGTCTGCTTTTCCATCATTGGAGAGTGGGACAAACGGCAATCGCAATTCGAGATAGCGCGCCATCCCTCGCACGTATGGGGAATTCGGACCATACACGATGGTGGGACGCAACACCGTGCAAGGAATCCCAAGCACATAAATCATTTTCTCCATTTGTTTTTTTGATTCCGCATAAGGAGTGAGAATTTTTTGCGTGACCGCGGCACTGCTGAAAATTATTTTCTTCGGGACGTTGCACTGTTCTGCGGCCAACAATAATCTTTGTGTCGCGTCCACGTTGATGGCATGCAATTGCATAGAAGCATTGGACGTCTCCGCTGCCAAATGGATGAGTGCATCGCACCCGTGCAAATGAGAAAGATATGTTTCGGGTCGCAGTAAGTCCCCGTGCACCCATTTGATGTTGACTTGGGAAGAGAGTTCTTTTCGATACGCTAGTGCAACCATCTCATGATGTTTCGCTAGCGCGCGCACGATGGTTTTTCCAATTGCGCCGGTTGCACCAGTGATGAATATGCGCATATGCATCTCTCACCACATGGGTTTTTAGAACCCTTGACCTATTCCACCATTATGAACGCCCGCCACGCAGGCAAGACTTCAAGTACAAAAAACGAATCGTCACATCGTCCACTATCTATCTTATTGGTGGGGCCCAATACGTTGCGCGTGAACACTGCTGGGATTGAACAAGCGTTGTTCTATCTCGCACAATTTCTGCTCCAAAAAAAACAACACGTCGAACTTTTTTGCACGTCTCCGGAACCGAAGGGGTCGCTCAATTATGAGGGTATTCCCGTGCACGAGTTCCCGCGCTTCGCTCCTCAACATGCGTATTATTTTTCTCCGGCGCTCGCGCGGGCGATTGGCGAATCAAAGCATGAGATTATCCACGCATACGGGTACAACAACATGGCGACCATGGCAGCAGTGTGGATGAAAAAGCCGGGGCAGAAACTCATCATCACCGGCGCGAGTTCCATTTCCTCTTCCGCATTCAGGAAGTTATTGCATGCTCCGCTGGGATGGTATTATCGTCTTTTCCGCCAAAAAATCGACAAACTCATTTGTGTTTCGCCATATGAGTATGCATTATTCAAGGACGTCTTTCGTTTGCCCGAGGAAAAATATGTGGTGATTCCGAATGGGATTGAATTGGAATCCTTGAAGAAGATGAAGAAGAAACGCGTGCCGCACATGATTCTTTCAGTTGGGAGGTTGGTTAAGCAAAAAGGAATGCATCGCCTAATCGCCGCCATGCCAGAAGTATTGCATGCGCACCCAGATGCGCGCTTGCACATTGTAGGAGGAGGACCCGAGCGCGATGCCTTGGAACTACAATCCAAAAAATTGGGTGTCTCCGCAGCAGTCACATTCCATGGACACATTCAGTTCGAAGAAAAGTCACGCTTGATGGAGCTATTTTCACAGGCAGAAGTATTTTCACTCATGGCCGATTCAGAATCACAAGGACTGGTATATGGAATGGGAATCGCCACGCGCTGCAAAGTACTCACAACCAATCAATCGGCGATGAAAGAACTAGTCCAGGCAGGAGCTGCTTTGGGGATTGACCATCCAGATGATTCACATGCCATCGCTAGTGGAATCATCCAGTTGTTCAATTCCCCGCTTCCCAAAATTGAGATGGAATCCCTCCTCTGGAGCTGGGAACGAGTAGGAAACGCGGTTTTGGGGGTTTATCGAGAGTTGTGCGGGCAGAAGCCATAATGTCCTAAAATTTGCGCTTTTTACTCGAGTTAGTATCGCTTTCCAGGAGCTTGGTTTATAATCATTCTCCCTCGAGAATTGGGTATATTCCGTCTCTTCGGAGATGGGAAACCGTCCGTACCACTCGAGAGTGGGAGGTTATTCGCTATGGAAAAACACCAGTTCATCGAAGCGCTTGCCGAGTTGCGCAAGACCGCTTTGACGCGCAAATTCAAGCAAACCGTTGATTTGACCATTAACTTGCAGAATATCGACTTTAAGAAAGTCGAGAACCAAATCGACGTCGATGTTGCCTTGCCCCACCCCATTGGAAAGGGAGAAGGAAAAGTCTTATTGTTCGCCCGCGACAAGGGTTTTGCCCAAGACGCAAAGGGTATTGCCGACACCATCATGATGGAAGAAGACATCAAAGGGATTGACAAGAAGAAAGCCGCTGAATTGGTGAATGAATACATTGGCTTCCTCGCAGAAGGCCCTGTGATGCTCACCGTTGCAAAGTATTTGGGACAGATTCTTGCACCAAAGAACAAAATGCCAAAGCCCGTTCCCACGGACTTGAAAGTATTGCAATCCCAGATTTCTCGCTTGAAATCGGTTGTGAAAGTTTCCAATAAGAAAGGAAAATTCATGCCCTTAGTGCACGTTTCTATTGGCAAAGAAGAAATGAAAGACGATGCGATCGCTGACAACGCTATTGCCGTTTACCAGACCCTCTTGCCCGCTGTTGGAAGCAAGACCAACAACATCAAGTCGGTATTGATCAAAATGACGATGTCTTCCCCCATCCGCGTGGGTGCTAAGAATGTCGCAGCCGAGGTGTCCGCATGACGCACCACACTCGAGATTGGAAAGAAGCCGAAGTCAAGCGATTGGAGAAATTGGCCAAAGCCCACTCCGTCATCGCCGTTGCCAACTTGGACAAGTTCCCTGCGAACATGTATGGTAGCTTGCGCGTAAAGTTGCACGGAAAAGCCACGCTTACGATGAGCAAGCGCAAGATCATCCAGCGCGCCCTCTCAAATGCAGGAATCGATGCCCAGTTGAAGGACAATATGAAGGGTTCTTCCGCCGTACTCTTTTCGAATGTGAATCCGTTCGAATTGTATGCGATTGTGAAACAATCCTATGGAAAAGTTCCCGCCAAAGCCGGAGATATTGCACCTGAAGACATTACAATTCCCGCCGGAGACACCGGAATGCCTCCCGGCCCCGCTCTCTCCGATTTGAAGGGAGCTGGCTTGAACGTTCGCGTGCAGGGTGCGACGATTGCCATCATGGAAGACAAGGTCGTTGCCCATAAAGGCGAGGCCATCGCGGCGCCCGTTGCCGCCGTGTTAGGTAAATTGAATATTAAGCCCATGAAGCTGCGCCTGAATATTGCTTCCGCCTTAGAGGGAAAGCAATTGTATCACGCCGCCGTGTTGGATATCGACGAAGAAGAGATGTTCATGCGCTTTGTGAAGGCCGAGCAGTCTGCGTTCAACCTCGCAGTCAACGCCGGAATCTACAACGCAAAGTCCACTCCCGTTATCGTCGGAAAAGCCTTCCGCGAGGCAAAGGCCGTGGCATTGGAGAGCAATTTCCTCACCGAAGCAACGGTTGGAGAAATCTTGGCAAAGGCCGAACGCGCCGCTGCCGAAATCAAATCACACATCAAGGAGGATGCGCAGTAAATCGCTGCGCATTTTCTCGAGCCTTTTCCAAAAAGGCTCATTTACGGTCATTCGTTCACAAATGATATGACAATCACACAAGAGGGTGACATGCATGGAATACGTATATAGTGCAATGCTGTTGCATTCCGCAAAGCATGAAGTGACTGAAGCCGCTGTCACGAAGGTGTTGGAAGCCGCCGGCATTGCCGTTGATTCCGCCCGCGTGAAAGCCTTGGTCGCATCTTTGAAGAATGTTAACATTGAAGAAGCAATCGCGAAGGCCGCTGTTTCAGCCGCTCCCGCCGCCGCAGCACCTGCTGCAGCCGGACACGCCGCTGCCGCAGCCAAGCCAAAGGAAGAAGAGAAGAAATCGGAAGAAGAAGCCGCTGCCGGATTGGCAGGCTTGTTCGGATAATTTCGTTCTCCGAAACCAGGAATACGGGGAAATTTTTTCCCCTATTCTAAACTTTTAATCTCATTTTCTTTTTTTTAAGTTTTTTTTTACTTCTTGCTGGCCCACTTTTTTGCTTTTATCACGGGAACTCGTTTTGTTTTGGGGCTTGCTTTCGTTTGATTTTTCTCTTCTTTTTCTTCAGCCTCAAAAGTGGGAATTTTCATTTTGGCCTCGCGAAACATCTCATGCTGTGCCTCGCGAATGGCTCTGCGCGCATCATGGATTTCTTGCTGATAGTGTTTGCTTTGCAGGGAGAATTTTTCCTTGGAGATTTCTCCTTTCGCTAGCTGATACTGCACGCGGTTCATTCCATTTTTCGCTGCAAACATTCGGGCTTCGAGCTGATCCAATCGTTGGAGCGTGTGATCACCTCCTCCAAAGGAAGAAGGAGTCTCCATGGAACGATAATCCTTCTTTGGCACGCGGGCGATGAGAATGTGTGCCACTGCAAGCACGACCAACAATACCAATAGGATGGGCAATACTGGAATTCCGTTTCCATTACCCCCCACAATCGTCACACTTCCCTTTCCATCGCTGCCAATGGAAATGGGGATGGTATTTCCATTCGACCCATTCCCCCATGGAATAGAAGTGCTTGCTAATGGAGTAAATTGGTTTTCGGGGAGAGTAGAATAGTATTCTCGCACGTCCTGCGTGACCTCGAGTGTATTTTCGGCGAGGAGAGCAAGCGTGTACCCGCTCACAATGTTATTCGCCGCAGTCGTCCCCTCATTCTGTTCACGGTAGTGCGCGGCGGAGTTGAGGTAGTATTTGGCGTGATCCAAGTAGAGGCGTGCCCATGCAAAGCGTTGGTCGTCTGCATCGATGCGTGCTTCGAGTTCGTTGATTTTTTTCTCGAGTTCGGATTGCAAATCCTTTGAGGAATCATTTTCCACGAGATTGGCATTCACCAATGCCAAGGAAGAAGCGGAATTCATCGCAGCGGAGAGGTGTCTACCCTGGAGTTGGTCTAGTTTTGCCGCATCCAATCGACGTTGGGCGTCTTCGCTATCTCCATCGCTCATCAACTCAATCCCTTTTTCAGCATTCTTCAAAAACTGAGAATAGTAGTCCTTGAATGGGTTTTGCGTCTTCAGGGATTTTGTGGATTGCTGTAACGCAATCGCATGGAATTGGGGCACGCTATCATACCACGCGCGCGCGAATTCATAATCGTGGACGCGATCCACGTTCTGCGTATATTGTGCGTCTTCCGTGACGACGATGACTCTGGGTTCCGAACGCAGTTTTTCCAATTCGAGCTGTGCCCACGTAAGGCGTTGTTGGGCGGCAATATACCACTCCACTCCCTCAATGGGAACGGTTTCATCCAATACTTTTTGTTGAGCATCAATTTGCTTCTGTAGTTCTTCGACGCGCTGCAATAGTAGGGTGTCGTCTTCCCCAATCAATTCCGGGTTTTCCGCCACATCATGCACGAAGAATGCATTGACCTTGGCGAGGAATGCATAGTTTCCCGCAGAATAATAGTATCCGTTTTCCGTGAGCAATTCGGCTTCATTCACGGTGCGTTCGCTTTGGCTCAGAGTGGTGGAAAGTACTTCCAGTAAGCCCGAGTCATCCAGCAGGGTTTGAGAAAGAGCTTGCTGTGCCGCCACAATAGCCTCGCGGGATTGCTTGATGAATTGCGTGTTGAGCGTTCCTAATGGAGCCGCAGCAGGAGTGGTGGTGATTTTTTCGGGAATATAGACTTCGGGTTCTTGTTCCACCGTGGCGTTGATGTCGATGCTCTCGATTGAGGCAAATGCCAAGTGAAGGACCTCATCCAAGTCATTGACCTCGACGACTTTCATCCCCCACTCTTCGAGCGCGTACTCGGGCAAGGAAATATTTTTCACTCCCCCGGGGAGTTTGACCACTTGCCGGCTTTCTCCGCGGGGGATGAGAAATAGTTTTACTCCTGCTTCGTGGGCGGCTTTTGCTTTCTCAAATACTCCACCGACTGGGCCCACTTCTCCTGTATTTGTAATCGTCCCCGTAAGTCCTACGTTTTTGGGAATGCGCTTGTCTTGGAGCGCGGACACCACTAACAGCGACATCGCACTTCCCGCGCTGGGACCATCCACCACGGAGGCATTAGAGTTGATAGTGAAAAAATAATCGTATTGGTCGGCATCCTCAAAATAATTCTTTGAGATGCGCACGGCAATCTTTTCCGTGCTCTGTGTGGCCGTTCCTACCAAAGGACCGGATACCGAGCTCCATACCCGCCCTTCTCCTGGGATAATGTGGAGTTCTAATTCCGCGGAAAGGGCTTTTCCGTCCGATGCCACGGCAAAGACGCGCAGCGATGAATCGGTAAGAACGCCAAAGGAGGTGCTGGCGAGCAGCAGCAAAATGAATAATGTAGAAATAACCCATGAAGTGCGCATAAGTCGAACCACATCAATATAGGCGAAACGGGTATTTAAAAAAAAGCCAAAATCCAGGCAAATGGCTTGTCGGCGAGGAAGAAAGGAAATGGAGAGAACAGATTATTCTTTCAGCCCATGCCCGCACAATAGGGCAATCGTCTTTCCGCTGAAGCGTTTGCTTTCGGCGATGGCTTGAACGGCTGCGCCGGAGTACTCGCTGTATAACCCCTCATGCTCGGCTAGAGAAAACTTGGCCGCGCGCATTTGTTTTTCGCTCACAGAGAAAATTTCTCCATTGGTGGCGCGAATGCACTCGAGCGCTTGTGTTCCATAAACGGGGTTCCCGCACGCGATGGCTCCTGCGATCGTGTTTGGGTTTTTTTGTGGAACGAAGTGCAATGAGTCCTGCTTCCATGCTTGCTGTAGGGGATTGCAGTTCTCGGCTTGCACGCCAATCAAGCGAGGCATTTTTTGCACCACATTCATTTCGCGCATTTCTTCGAAGGCCATGTACAACGCATACACGAGTGTGCCATTTCCAATTGGAACAATTACATTATCGGGCGCTCTTCCCCTGAGTTGCTCGACTAATTCATACGCGATTGTTTTTTGCCCGTGCGCGCGCAGAGGATAGTCGCCGCACAGCATGAGATGAGGGTGGTGCACGACCATTTCCCAGGTTCGCTTTAACGCCGCAGAATAATCCCCGGGCACTTGCACGAGTTGTGCGCCATAGGATTTGATTTGCTTGAGTTTGTTTTGCGGAGTGCCACGTGGAACGACAATCGTAACATTGATTCCGGCACGCGCTCCATACGCGGAGATGCTCGCGCCCATGTTTCCCGTTGAAGCGCACACGACGTCTTTGACGTGATTGGCTTTAGCATGAGAAATTTCCACTTGGGATCCACGATCCTTAAAACTGCCAGTGGGATTTTCGAATTCGAGTTTGTAGAGGAGATTTTCTTTCTGCAAACTCGGAACCAAACGCGTCCCCCCTTCTTGCATGGAAACCCAATTCTTTTTTTGAGGAGGCAATGGCAATAATGAGGAATATTTGAGGTGTGAAATGGATTCTTTCTTGAAGGATTTGGAACGAAACACATGCGCGGCTTTGCGCAGGTGAGGGATACTGATCATAGCTACTGCGAGAAGATTTGGCACTAATAAAGTTGACGCTTTATGCGTGTCTTTATGGATGTGTAAACCACAGCGTGACGCTATTTTCATCTTTCGCGTCCACGCGGCAGTATCCGAAGCCCGGGAAGAAAATATGTTGTCCTACTTTAGCGCGTGCGATAGCGTGTCCTGCGAGCCCGTGCTTCGTCGTGTTGTCGGGCATCACAATACGTACATCAATTCCTTGCAACAACCACGAGACCTGCGTGGTCTTTTCGAGTTTTTGCGTGGAGACGAATTGCGCATTAAGGTGCGCTGCTTCCACTTGCGTGAGCTTGATGATGTAGGCATTGCGCAATCGCAGGATTTGTCCTACTTTGGGTTCGGGCAAATCATTTTGACTAACAAAGAATCCCTGGCTTCCTTCTTGGATGTGGATTTTTTCCTCATCCATTTGGACTTCGAGCTTGGGGCCAAAATCCACTTCTAATGGAATGGGATTCTCGATGAGCGGAACGGTAATCGCGTCCTTGAGATGGGGTTTGTTGTAGGTTGCGAGTACTTCGAGTCCAAGAATGGTATCGGATGTCTTGGTCCCTAGTTCCACCATCAAATCCTTCAATCCAGCAGGGGTGAATCCTTTGCGTTGGAGTGTTTTGATGGTAAATAGTCTCGGGTCATCCCACCCCGTATATTTTCCTGCAGCAATTCCGGCGATCATTTTGCTCTTGCTCATTTCGGAGCCAGGCATGATCATCCTGCCATGGTGAAATGCGTGTGGGTAATTCCATCCAAAGTGTTTGAACAACCATTGCTGCTTGAGCATGTTGGGGACGTGTTCTTGTCCGCGGATGATGAGTGTAATTCCAAGCAAGTGATCGTCGATGGCGCATGCAAAATTGTAAGTAGGCCACACGATTTTGTCTTTCACTTTGTAGTGTTGGGGCTTGTCCACGATGCGTGCGCACGCCCAGTCGCGTTGGGAGGGGTCCTGGTCATGCAGATCGTTCTTGATGCGCAACACGGCTTCGCCTTGCTTGTATTCGTGCTTGAACATTTTTTGGAGTCGTAATTGTTGTTCTTCGATGGATAACTCACGGCAAGGACACGATTCATGCGCGAGAATGTGTTTTTTCCATACTTCTTTGTCGCAGGTGCACACATACCCTTGTCCCAATCCCACCAGCTGCTGCATGTAATCGTAGTATATTTCCAAGCGGTCCGATGCAATGACGATGAGGTCCGGCGTGATCCCAAGCCAAGCCAAATCATCCAAGTATATTTTTTGTCCGCCTTCCATGGGTTTCTTGAGCTTTGGATCGGTATCGTCAAAGCGCAGGATGAATTTGCCCCCATATTTTTTGGCGTAAGCGTAAGAGAGGAAAGCTGGGCGCAAGTGCCCTAAGTGGCCGGGCGCAGAGGGATTGGGGGCATAGCGTGTCACCACTCCTTCTTCGGCTGCCCATTCTAGGTCTTGTAGCCCGACTTTCTTTTCGGGTATTTTGAGCTCGAATCCCGCGGCTTCGAATTTCTCATATTCCGAGGAGATCTCATCCATTCCCATGCTATTGACTTTTTCGGCGGTCTGCTTGCAGATGGGAATGAGTTCCTTGGGATTGGCATCGGGATAGAGGGCTTTGAGCTTGCCCACGAGCGCCCCCATATCGGCTTTTCCGTGGTGGGCATAGGCATTGCGGATGGCATAGCGATAGGCATCCATGGAATAGTCAGTCATAGCCTCAAATAGGGGGCAAAATCAATTAAACCCTGTATGTGAAGGGTTAGCCTTTCTTGGGATAGCGGAACTTATAATTAGGAGTACGCGCATTCCCTGCGCGAATGGGTCGTTTGGCGAGAGCAATTGGGGTGTGAGGTCGCCCTTTAGGGGTGGTCCCGCGCCGCATAAAATCGGGCTTTTTTTTGGAAGCAGGAGGATGACTGTCAATTCTTTTAGCAATAGAGCCCATCACGGCCTGGCGATTTTTCTTTGGATCGAATAATCGGTCGGCAAGTCCAAAAAGTGGATGTTTGGTTGGAGAAGAAATGAGTCGTATAGGGGGACTGTTTGCTTTTTTTCTCGCATTAGCGCGCTTGATGGAGCGAATCGTTCCCATTTTTTTTCCTCGGTTAGTGGTTCCAGTTCTTGGCGAATTGCGCAATAAATGTCTGTGCCATTTCTTTGTTCTCTGGGAAAATAGCAAAATGATATTCGGGTTTATTCTGAGTGAAATCGGAGAGTGCGAGAATGGTTTTAGTCCCATCAATCACATACGCGTGCATGCCCGATTCCTTGTCGCGTAACTCAATGTGTTTTCCTAATTGCGAGTGCGCTTCCTTGAATCCCGCGTGATGGGTTCCTGAAAATTTGATGTGCACATTTCTTTCTCCAGCCTTGCGGAGCGCATCGTGCAACACGTGATGGTGCGAGTCGATGTGTGTCATTCCAATGATTTCGCTTTTGGCGTGTTCGATTTCTTGTGCGAGTATTTTGTAGAAATCTGTTTTGTTTTTTACTTTCATTATTTTTTCTTCGGCATCGCTCGGGCTTGCGTTAGCGGCGGCGATCTTTTCTCCTACGCTGCGGGCTTCTTCGTGCAATGCTTTTAGTTCTTCATTCTTGTGCTGCACCAATTTCTCAAATGCTTCTTGGGGAGCAAGCGCGCGATATTTTTTAGGTCGAGAAAAAACGCGAATAACGAGTTCTTGATCGGCGAGTTTTTCCAACACATCATACACGCGCGTCTTGGGGACTTCCGCGATGCGCGAGACATCGGGGGCTTCGGCTTCTCCGAGAGTAAAAAGCGTTGAGAGGGTTTTGGCCTCGTATTCTGTAAGGCCCATTTTGCCTAGAAGTGGTACAATATCGTGGTTCATTCTATTACCTTACAGAGTGATACTAGTGAAAGGGGTTCTTAGGGTATATAAAGCTGATTTAGGCCAGTTTCGGCTGGCCGCTGCGAGAACAGGTATTGCAATGCAATACCTGATTTGTTCAATCTTTGTCGAAGGATTTGGTTATTGCTTGTTCTTGGGAGGAATCAAGTACACGGGTTTTTGGAATCCAAGGACGTCTTTTGCGGCAAGCACGAGCAAGTTACTGAGCCCAAATCCCAGTATGACGGAGATGAACCAGAGTGAAGTGAATATTTCCCCATACTTGAATGCCATGAAATAAATGAGAATACCAGAAAGCAACAGAGTGAGTGAAGAATCCCCCAAGAAGCCGCGCACAAAAGAATAGATGCTAAAGATGAGTACAAGCTTGAAAATCCAATCGAATTGAGGAATGAAGAGCGTAATAATAGTGGGAAGGAGCATCACGCAGATGATGACGATGATTGTCCCTTCAATGAGTGTCCCCTGCAGCAGGAAAAATCCCTTCTCGTCGCGATGTGATGACATGATTAATGCCCTCCCCCGCGATGAGCCCGATTAGGCGGATGAGGATGAAATCCATGCAGTGCCTTTCCAGCTTGGTGTAGCTTATGGAGATTCTCACGCATTTCGCGACTATTTACTCCCTCTCCACCATGCCCTTCATGCCCCCCATGGTCATCCATTTCTTCACCACCGTGCTCAAGATGGTGCATTTCTTCCATTTCTTCCGGATGGATTCCGCGAGCGCGCATCAACGCTTGCTCGTGCGCACTCATTCCGCGTTGCTGTTGAGCCATTTGAGCGCGTTGCTTTTCCATGTGTACTTCCTCAGGATCGCGATGCATAATTCCCCCAAAGAAGAACAAATCCACTAATATTCCCACCACGCCGAAGCTAACAGCAAGATACACGACTAATCCCGTTCCGAATATTCCCCACCCATCAAAGAGCAGGAAGCCCGCGAGCCCAATCGTAATGAGCGTGGCCAGCATGGCATTCTGCACGTGCGTGCGCACAAAGCTCATGAGGAGCAAGAGTCCCGTGACTTTCAATATTAAATCCAAGTCCGCAAAGAAGCTGCCGAGTTGGAATAGCACTGCAAACAAGGGAAACATTCTCTCAAATTACATTTTCGCAATTAAAAATGCGCGCACTTCAAAATGAAAATAGTATTATGTAGAAGTAATGGGTTGTTTCAGTGGAATAATTGGATTATTGTGGGGGTGGACCCAAGCACGTCTGCCCTGCAATCAATCCTTGCGTCACGGCATGAATACTTGTCTGCGAGGTCTGCTTGTAGATGGTTTCGGGATTCCAGAAGAACCGTGCTTTGACTCCGGAGTCGGAAATACAGACTTTTCTTTCTCCCACGAGGTCAAACAAATCCTGCAGCGAATCCACGAACAGCGAGGGATTGTTGTATGGCATCGTAGAGACTCCATCCAACGGCACAATATTGCTCGGAGAAGCATAATTCGCGGAGAGGAATTTGGCATTCGGAGTAGTGGACTGAATGGCATAATTATCCCCCGCGGGCGTATAGAAAATCGTGCGCAGTGATTCCGTTCCTGATGTGAGGGAGCGCTCCCAGTCCACTCCATAATTCAACTGCCACGCCGTAATAGCATCGGATGGAGTGGCGGCGCGATCAGGAGAATAATTGAATTTCTCATACACGGGGGCGCCTGAAAAGTCATAACAGTTGCCTGCGCCTTCCCAAAAAGTAAGCGTGTTGCCAGCTTGCACGGGAGTAGTGTTCTCCGCGATTTGGTAGAATGCACTGAACGGGTTTGGTGAAATTCCCTTGGTGACTTGGTAGATAACTGGTGTGGCGAGGGAAGGAGAGAATATCATTTCTTGCGTTCCGCTTCCGCTGGGAGCAGTCAATTCGAGTAAGTTGCCGCGCGTGGAAGGCAATCCATTGAGTCGGCGGATGTCGTCTGCGACGCGTACGTCCAAGCTAGCGAGTGCGGAGCTATTTCCTCCCGGATACGTGAGCACCGTGGAGTCGTTGATCTTCAGGGGATTATCCTCATTGATGTATTCCAATCCATATCCCACGCGCTCGTATTGTGTCCCATTCACTCCCACTAATCCATCGAAGGGCGTGCGATAGAATGGACTATTTGGTGAGGGGTTGCTCAAGTGATAGAACACCGCGCGAATCAATGCATTGGGTTCTCCCTGCGCATCGAAGAATCTCCAATCGTTTCCTAAAAACAACACATCCAAGTCGATGCGATATTTTCCAGCAGCCGGCAACGTGGGAGAATCGAAATACTTATTGGTGAAATACAAGTCTTCATTGCTCGAATAGAATTTATTGAACGTTCCCGCCGTAGGAATGGAGGATTTGAACCACGTGGGGGCGTCGGCGAAGGAGTTGTTCGTGTAGAACTCCTTGAAGTCATTCTCGAAATCAGTGGAATAACCATCGCGGATTAAGTACGCATCATAGTGCAAGAGGCTGGCGAGCGCTTGGGCATTGGGCACGGCATTCGTCCACGTCACAGAATTATCATTCACATATCTCCCAAACAGCGGATCCGTGGGATCGATCCACCGATTGATAATAGGGGCCCCGCCCACGATAACAGTAGATTTGGGCAAATCCTCGCATGTCCCATTGGCTTGTTGCTGCACGCTCTGCGTGGAGAATTGGATGATGGGCTGCCCATACGCGATATTCGTGGTAGTGGCGGAGGAGATGACATACTCCACGTAATAGGCATCGCTGATGCCTAATCCCGAAATACTACATTGGAGTGTTGCAAAGCCATTCGGCGAGACGCTCTGCGAGGTCGTGCATGGAGCAGGGATTGTGGGCGCATTACTCGTGGCGCTGCTTCCAATGGTGGCAGTGAACGTAACGTCTTGTGCGCTAGTGGTAAGATTATTCACATCCACGCTGACTTGGATAGTAGTGGGATTGGGGAATGAGTATCCTACGCGATTGATTCCCACATATCCAATCGGAATGGGATTCCCCGAAGGGAATGAGGCATTTTGCGCTTGGGCTAATGGATTGGTGGGACACGTAAACGTGTAACTATTCGCGGCCAAGAATTCATCGAGGGCGCGCAGCTTCTTCATCATGGTGATGTTGAATTGCGTGGCGTCGCAGTAGATGTAATCCCCATTCAGCGCATCGCATGCATTCATTGGAATTCCTTGCGTGGCGTCCCATCTCCAATTGAATGCGACGCGGGGTAGCGCTCCATTGCCGGATGAGCCTAATTCATTTCCATTCACGCACGCTACGGAATCGAATTCGAGTTCGGGAAGCGTCTGATTGATGTCTTGTGTCTTAATCTTGATGTGGAATTTTTCCTCGCGAATGGTGTCGTCACTAGCGGGAGAGCAGCTTCCTTGACTGCTGCTGGGTCCGATCTCATACGCTCCAAAGCTGCCATTATTGCATTCAACGGCTGCGTCTCCTGAGTGAGAGATATCTCCCTGCGTGTGCTCGCGCGCGCGGAGCGTGGCGACTCCGAATAGGGGATTGGGGTCCGTGAATCCGCTGAGGTTTTCTAGCTCCATTCCGACGGTCTGGAATACGGTGTTGCCTTTCTTGTACACATTTGACACGCGTGTGTTCCATCGTGCCGCAATATGTTGAGTCAAGAATTGATCCAGGATGATATCTTGTGCGTCGGGCGCCAGTATGGAAGTGTCTTGTCCCCCGGAGAGGTTGATGATATAATCATTCAGCGGATGCGTGAGCGTCTCATCGCATGGGTCTCCGAATAATCCGGCGAGCGCGAGAATGACCACAAACACGGCAACCCCGACTCCAATGGGTCCTAACGTGGTAAGGGCTGGGGTCCAGCTGATGGTGGTGGCGAGCAGCCCGGCTCCTAATCCGGCTCCGGCAGCGAGCGCGACGGGTGGAGAACTCTTGGCGGCTTCTTCCCAATCGCATGCGCTAGCAGTGACTTGGACGACTTCTTGCAGTAAGCGATTCGTCACGGTTGCGCTGTCGATAGCATTTTGTTGGTAGAGAGTGAATTGGCTCTTGTCCAAATCAAACGCGTAGGATGAATCGCTCTCGATGCGTGTCACGAGTGCCGCGACTTGTCTGAATTGGGTTCCGGGCACGCGCGCATGCACGGTAATGTCATACGTCCCGGGCAGCGTGCTTCCGGTGCGTTGCACCGTGACTGTTTTCTTCTCCGCGGTCAAATCGGAAATCGTATAGCGCGATAATTGGAGCCTTCCTTCTGGGGAGCCACCGCTACAATTGACATTGTTCGCGCCCTGGCAGAACGCAACATCAATGGGGACATTGCCGCATTTCGTGGAGTCAATTTCAAATTCAACTTCGTCTTCTCCTGATTCCATGACCACGCCTTCTTCGGGTTCTGGATTCAACACGAGGCATGTTTCTAAGTTCGTGACTTTGATTTTGACATTAAATGTCTTGGAGAGTGTTTTCACTCCCCCTTGTCCTGCGAGTTCTCCTCCTATTTCAATGGAGAATTCCGCGTCTTTCCCGATATTTCCAGGGAATGGAGTGAATGTCAGCACTCCCGCGTACGGGGTGATTTGAGCGGTCTTGAAGTTATCGAAGAATGGCACGTATGCTCCATTGCGCAGGACCTCAACGGCTTGTTGTCCGCCTTCCAAGTCGCTTAGCGCTAATTCCACATTCCCGATGGGGTTGCTTTTCCATGAGAGTTTGGCTTTGAGATTGCGCAGCACGCTGGGAGTCCCATCCTTCTCGCAGACATTGGAGACTTGGAATTGGATTTGGGATTTATTATCAAATGAAGTGGTTTGGATTGTCCCACTTGTTGGAGCGCCACTCAATTCGATGGCCGCGCCATCACAACTTCCTACTAATTCGAGATTCACGCGCATGGGCACGCGTTGCACCCAGAGTTGTTGTGTTCCTTGCGTTGCAAGTGTTAGCACGAGCGACCCGTTGAGTGTTTCATTGTTGATTGGATTTACTGTGGAAGAAGTAGCGGCCTTGACTTGGATGCTTTTGTTTTCCAGCGCCGCGAGAGAGAATTGTCCCTCATACTGGTTCACGTAATTTTGCATTTCTCCATTGGCGAGGAATCCTTGGAATTCTCCGGATATTTGGGCATTTTGGAGAGTGAGTGGAGTCTGTGTCTTGTTTGTGATGCGCAGCGGCGCGAATGCGCTGGCGTTAGGCGTAGCGGGAAGGTTGAAATTAAGTATCAACGGCTCGAATGCAACAATATTTTCATCCACTGTCACCGTGACGGGAGTAGAAGAATATCCTGCCTTTGCGGCGTCGAATTCAAATCGGGTTCGTGGGAGAGATGGGGGCCCAATCATGTTGACCTTTCCTTGAATATCAGTGTAAAGGGATTGGATGAGGTTGTTTTGATTATTGGGGGAGATTCGGCGCAGCGTCACGAGTGCATCTTGGATATCAAATCCCTGGGAATCCGTGATATGGATGCTAAACGTGGTGGGAAGGAATGCGCCAGCAGTAGTGGGATCGACGTCAATCGTGAGCGTGTCGCTACTATCCACGCTCATTTGGACTTCGCGGCTGAAGATGATTTGTCCATCATTGATAAGTTGTAGCACGATGCGCGTATTCCCTGTCTGCTCGGCGAGGAATTGAATATTCCCGGAGATGGCCTGGTATTGCCTCAATTCTCCCGTGGAAAGTCCTTGTCCCTCTCCTCCCGGAATGTCATTCGTGGAGAGATTTTGTGCAGTAAGCAGTTGTCCCGTGGGCGTAGTAATGGCATATCCCGTGAGCGTGAGTTCTTGCGTGGGTTGACTGCCCCCATTGGAGACATACATGCGCAGCTTCGTATTGGAATAAACGGAACTCGTGTTGGAAGTAAGAACGAACTCATAGCGGTAATTCTTGTTGACGGCAAACCCAAATGGGGGTCCTTGCACGTAGAGGGAGTCCGTGGTATTGAGTAATTGTTCTCCCGTGAAGCAGAAGTCTCCCTCGCAGGCGATGCTTTCTCCTTGGTGGAATATCTTGCTATATGTTTCTGCGTACAGGTTTCCTCGCGTCCCGGTTTGTTCTGCAAGTCCTAAGACGGCATCCTGGGGAGCGCGCACCCAATCTCCATTGTTTTTCTCGACCCATGCGCGATAATAGATGGGAAGGCTCTCCAACAATGGAGTGGTTTCCTCCACGCGCACGTTGATTCCAAATTCGTAGGTGCCGGATGGCAAGTTATTCCAATTCAGCGTAGCCCACTTGGCATCCCCGTATGTGATGTTGGGTTCGTCTGTCGTAGTGCCGTTTGGAGGCGTGTAACTGGTTCCCTTGACGATTTGCGTCTGGGGGGCATTGATGGAGACGATGCGCAGCACGTCATTTTCCAGGAGTGCTTCATCTCCTACGCGCACGTGTGCTCCTCCCGATTCAGCAACGAGAGAAGAAGGGACTTTGAGTCGGAATAACAATCGATACACGCGCCCGGCTTTCATTTCGGTTGCGATTGCTCCCGAAGGGGTTTCTTGAACTTGCACCAAATCAATAATGGGAGTATTTCCCGTAATAGTATTCTCGAGTTTCACATTGATGGTTTGCGTGGCGCCGGGGAATAATTGGTATGCCAGGCTCGTGCTCGCAGAGTACCCGGTGGCGCTGACTTTCACGAATATTTTTCGATCGGCCTTGAATGCTTTGCTGGCAATTCCTTGTGCGTCCGCGGTTAGCTGGCATCTTCCCGGGAGACATTCATCACTTCCATCGGTGAGGAATTCAACATTGGCGAATGCGATTGCCCCTCCTTGGGGACCGTTGGCTTTGTCATGAACGGTTGCGACTCCAATCTGTAGCGTAACATCTTGTTCCGTGGGAACGGCGAGTTGCGTGGCGAAAGAAGGCGAATCGCTTGGACCGGCCGGATACTTGAACACGCGCGCGAAATAGTTTCCGGCTTTGACTCCTGAGAATTTTGCAACTCCATTGACGTCGCTAATCTTTGGAGAGTAAAGCAATGCAATGAATCCGCTTCCTGCTTCATACAGGACGACTTGCGCATTGTCCACGGGCAATCCTTCTTCGTCTTTCACGCGGATGCGCACGATGCCGGAGTTTTGCGCAGTGAGTGCTTCGAGTTCCAACACGATGCTTTTATCGGCGTTGATGGTTCCGCTTTCGATGGAGTTGCTGAGGTAATTCTCGTGCTCTCCCACAATGAGATAGGGGCCGCTTTCCTCGACGGCGAATGCAACTGCATTTCCGCTGGAGTTGGTTTGTTGCGTGGCGATGAGTTTGTTATCGCTCTTGCGGATGAGTTTTACGTGGGCATTGGCGATATTCGTGGAGGCGCCTTTCTTTTTCACGAGTACCGTGATTGTTCCCTTGACGCTCTTGCTGAGTTCTGCGTTGATTTCTTGCGTGACTCCTTCAAGGACCTCAATGGTGTCGCTGGTCTTAGTGGCATAGTCTCCATTGGGATCAGAGACGCTGGCATAATACCCCCCTACTACGACGTCGTTGAAGTTTGCAGTACCAAGACTATTCGTGTAAAGCGTGGCTTCGCTGCTGCTCGTGGAAGTGGAGATGAGTTCCACGCGCATGTTCTCCAAAAAATTTCCTTGTGCATCTTGCACGCGCACGCGTACTTTTCCTTTGGGCAATTCGATGCTCTGGAGTTGAATTACGGGGTTATTGCCGCTGAGCAAGATGCTATCCTGTCGCACGAATCCACTTCCATTGACGCTGGCGATGAGTGTTCCGCATCCTTTGGGTGGAGTCACGCTCAGGATTCCTGTTGTGACGGTTGCGCTAGAAGGGGATGGAGTTACACCGGATGCGGTGCAGGACAGCGTGACATTGAGTGTTTTTCCTGAGAGACTCAATCCAGTAATATCCGTGAATTGGATGGTGAGCGCACGCGCAGCGGCTGCCAATAGAGAAAAGTTGAGTGAGAATTTGGGATTGCTTTCATTGATGGTGCGCGTGACGTTAAGAGATTCA
>CAYZNV010000012.1:16511-36083 GCA_964480125.1 uncultured archaeon | reverse complement strand
GCTGGTCATGGGAATCTACTCATTTATTCATTCAACGAATTAATTTTTTTCTCCACTCCCGCTCTGCTGTCACCAGCCGCTTTCGAGCGGCTGCACCGAGAACAGGTATTGCACTGCAATACCTGATGGGTGAACCTTTACTCGTCTATTCCTCCATTACCACTCTGCTGGCGCCAGAAGGCATAGTAGAGGCCTTTCTTCCTCAATAGCTGCGCGTGATTTCCTTCTTCGACCATTTTGCCTTTCTCCAACACTAAAATGCGATCCGCATGCTCAATCGTGGAGAGGCGGTGCGCAATGATGACGCTCATCATTTCCGGACGTGACTTCTTTATTTCGCGGATGGTCTCACTGATGGCATTCTCCGTGACGGAATCCAAACTGCTCGTGGCCTCATCGAAAATAATCAATTCGGGATTACGCAACAACGCGCGCGCAATCGCAAGTCGTTGTCGTTCTCCTCCAGAGATTTTGATTCCGCCTTCTCCAATCTTCGTGTCCAATCCCTTGTCGCCACGCTGGACGAGATTGTGGATGTTGGCTTGCTTCAATACGCGCAAGCACTCATCGTCACTTGCGGCGGGATTCACGAACAATAAATTTTCCTTGATGGTTCCCGCGAACAATTGTGTTTCCTGCGAAACCAATCCAATTTTCTTGCGCAGCGAATCAAAATCGACTTTGGTGGATTCGACTCCGTTGTATGCAATCTTTCCCTGCGTGGGAGAATAGAGTCCCACCAGCAACTTGGCTAGCGTCGTCTTTCCCGATCCCGATGCCCCCGCGAGCGCAATTGTTTCTCCTGCGTGGATTTCGAAATTAATATTCTCTACGGATGGATTGCCATTCGACTGATAATGGAATCCCACTCCCTCGAACGAAATCGTCTTCAACTTCCCAATCGCTTTGGGGTGTGCTGGTTTTGCTTCTGGGGGAAGAGAAAGAATCTCATCCAATGCCTCGTTCGCGGCCTTGGCTTCTTGGTATTGCGCGAATACCCTTCCTAAATCCGAGAGTGGGCCAAAAATGAAGAACGAGTAGAAGAGCAGCGAGAAGAGTGCTCCGAGAGTAATTTCTCCCTGCGAAACGAGCCAGAGCATTAGCAATAGCAATCCCGAGCGGAGCGCATTGATCGTTGTTCCTTGGATGAAACTCAGCAAGCGGATGAGCTTGACTTTATCCAATTCCAATCCCAAAATGCGTTCGTTCACGTGATTCAGGCGAGAAATTTCCTGTTGTTCCAATCCCAAGCTCTTTACTAATTCGACATTGCGAATGGTTTCAGTCGTTGAACCCGCGAGCTCAGCGGCTTGCGCCACAATGGGTTTCTGCGCTGCTTTGATGCGCTTGCTCAACATTGAAGTGAAAATTCCCAGGAAAGGAATCATCAGCAAGAATGCCGTTGCCACTAACCAGTGAACGGTGAATGCATAAATGATGACAAAGACGATTCCCACCGCGGAAAGAAACAACGTTCCAATGGCGGACTCGATTAGTGCTTGGGTGTCCGTTCTTGCTTTTTGGAGTTTTTGCAATATTTCTCCAGAACGACGATCCTCAAATACCATGTAGGGCAAGGAGAAGGTGTGTTGCACGGAAGTGGAATACATGCTTGTTCCCACTTTCTGCGTAATCAGATTCACATAATATTCCTGGAATGTCTTTGCAGTACGTGAGACGAATGCAACTCCCATGGAGGCGAGAATCAATACAATCACGCCAGAAAGGAATTGTTCCGCGGAGAGTTGCGTGGCTTTGGTGGCGTAATCATCAATGATAAAGCGAAAGATCAGCGGATCCATCAAGGAAAAGACTTGGTTGATAGCTGCAAGAACGAGTGCAATCGCAAGTTCTTTCTTGTAATTTTTGAGGTATTTCCATCCAAGCATGCGGGTTCAACTCATTTGATTCTGTGAATAGATATATCGGATGTCCAATATATTTAATAATCTCCCAGCTGCAGAAAAAAGTAGCCCCAGGGTGATTTGAACACCCGTCCCGAGAGTCAGAGTCTCGTATCCTTGACCACTAGACGATAGGGCTATGCCAAAAACCATGGGAATTTGGTACAGAGAAAAGAACGGGAAATGGTTAAAAAATACCCCCATAAAGCCCGCAACTCACGACAATAAGGGCATTTTATGCTTCGTTGCGGGGATTGTCCCCATATCTTTAAAACGATTATTTGGGTGGGTTGGTTATCTTGGCCGCTCACTGAAGCCATTATCGAGGAAACCATTATGCCCGAATTCAAAATCGTACATGATCGACCCAATTGCATCGGATGCGGTGCCTGTGCGGCCGTGTCTCCCGACTTCTGGGAAATGTCTCCAACCGATGGAAAAAGCGATCTGAAGGGAAGCATCCACAAGAAAGAAGGTGGGCAAACCATTGAAGAAGAACGCAAAATCGGAGACGCGGAATACAAGCCCAACAAAGAAGCCGCGGACTCTTGTCCCGTGAATGTGATTCACTTATTCGATGCCAGTGGAAAGAAAATCATCTAATTGTTCCCCTGGGATTTAATAGTCAAACCACCCCAGATTTATCTGTCGCCGGTGGTCCCCTGACGGTATGCTCACCGAGAGCACGCTGAGGAAAGTCGGCCCACGCATGAACGCGAAAGACCGCGGGAGTGGTCGCAAGAGCACAGACACGGTCTGCATCCTCGCGCAAGATGATTCGATGAGATGATATTGCGAGAAATGCATTGAAACGGGTTCTTGCCGCGTGCGTGCAAGTCTATTATGACGCTTAGGCGAATGGGGACAAAACAGAAGGCCGCTTACGGCCGGCAACGCACTCCTTTCTTCTTTTTCCAAAAGAAGAAAGCAGTCGCCCAGTCAAAGAAGAAAAGAGAATGGGTACTGCTTCGCAGCACCCAATTTTTTTTTATTTATTCTTCCTGCGTTTCTTCGGCAGGCGAGACTTTCCTTTGGTAAAAGATTTGTGGAGCGCTATCGATTCAAACATGGGCTTCACGCCCTTGCGAATAGTGTGATTGAAGTCAATCCAATTCAGTCTCCTGCGAAAACGAAACCAATAAAATGCAACCAATGCATTCGCTGATCGGTGAAGGGATCCTTTCTTGGAGACGTGTTCCGCGTATCGTATTTTTCTTCTTTGTACTCGAATGATATTGGCTAATTTTTCTAGGTATTCAATGGTTTTCTTCTCGAGAAAAGGATTGTTTAGTTTGATGATTTTCTGAATTTCTTCATCCGAAGGAATTTCCTTGAACATTTATTTTCCCTCGCAAGGAAAAATCACGAGCATTCGTCTTAGGATCAAATCATTTTTTCCTTTCATATAATCTCCGTGGAAATCGAACCATACTCGAAAGAAGGTTTTGCGATCCATCTTGCGTGTGCGAGCAATTTCGGGATCGGCTAACCAAATATATTCTGAATCCAGTTTTACTACAATCGAATAATGCCCTTCATCCGCGGAGAACCAATTCACCATCACTGGGATTTTTTTCTTCAGCCAAAATTGGATGTCCGAAAAAGTGGCGTTGTCCTGCGTAATCGCATCAAATCCCTTTTGCTTTGCTGCTGCCATCATTTTCTTCGCTGGGGTACCATGCGCCAGCGTCGTGCCACTGCGACGAGCCCATTCGTCTTGAGGTGTTTTCCTCCCGAAATAATCAGAGACCATCTCTAAGCAGGCAGGGCCACACCAACTGGGGCGCTGCTTTATACATTTTAGTGAGAGCATGTGAGGGAATGCGACTTGGCATTTTAAATGGTTATTCCACTCCTTTTTCTTCAGCGCGGGGATGCAGCAGTCCGGTCTACCTGGCTAGGTTGAGGTCCTAGTGGCTTAGTGCCTTCAGCGGTTCGAATCCGCTTCCCCGCAAAACTATTTTTTTCTTTGAGGTCTTTTACGACGTGCTTCAAAATAATGCGCTAATGCCTGGATTCGGTATTGAGCCCAGCTAATTTGTTCGTGTTGACTCCTTTGTCTTAAACTATCGCCGCGATAGGCGGGCTTTGCAGCAAATGGATGCTCGAAGTGCTGGCGATCAAGAATGGCGCCTTTTTTAGTGGTAAAATAAAAATTAAGAAAATCCTCTAAACCCATCCCCGTAATAGGCGCCCGCTTTCTTGCGCGAACT
Organism: uncultured archaeon; assembly: GCA_964480125.1. Classification (GTDB taxonomy): domain Archaea; phylum Iainarchaeota; class Iainarchaeia; order Iainarchaeales; family VGJJ01; genus VGJJ01. The sequence continues at coordinate 31,966 of CAYZNV010000012.1, read as the reverse complement.
CTTGCAAATAAGTCTCCAACTGGTTGTGTAAATGTCGTCTTGACAAAACGGTTTAAGCGCAGACTTGTAAGAGCGTCCACCGCCTTTTCGCTATATCCACGAATTCCTGAATGTACATCCGATGCCATCACTGTGCCTTCACGTACATTCACTGCGACGCTTGCAATTTTTCCTGCCGCCGTATATTCATGGGTCTTATTGATTAGGCGTTCTAATTCTGTCCGTGGAATCACCTCCATATCAGCGTCAAAAGTAATCACAGTCTTTGCATGCAATTTTTTTAGCGTAGCCATTCCAGAGAAAAAAGCAAATGCTTTTCCCTGATTAGAAGGTAAACTCAAGACAATTGCGCCTTTCTTTTGCGCGATATGGGCTGTTTGATCGGTACTCCCATCATTTACAACTACCACTTTTCCAGAAAAACCGGTTTGTCGAATCAATTCAATTGTTTTGCCTATGCTGTTCTCTTCGTTGTGTGCACAAATCAAAATGGCCGCACCAGAATCCCACCTTTTCATGGGATAATCCAATGTTCTTAGCTATATATGGTTTCATTTTAGATCTAAAAAATTGCACTCTTTAGGCACCATCTTTAAAGGGGTTTTTGCATTGTTCGAGAGTATATGGTCGATAAAACCGCGTTGCGTGCTAAGTTTACCGCCGAGTGGGAGCACCACTACAAATTAGAGGTCCTCACCAGCCGTGGCTTCACGCGCCATCAATGTAAGACATGCGGTCGACATTTTTGGTCGCTCGACGCTAATCGCACGCATTGCGCGGATTCCTCGTGCATGGGATATGAGTTTATCGGCAAAAAAACAAAAGACCTTTCGTACGTGGACACATGGAAAGGAATTTCCAAATACTTCACGCATGACTCTCCAATCAAGCACACGGAAATCAAGCGCTTTCCCGTCGTGTCACGGTGGAGAGACGATTTGTATTTCACCAACGCATCCATCATCGATTTTCAACCCTATGTGGTAACGGGCGAAGTCGAACCCCCAGCGAATCCACTCATTGTGCCCCAACACTGCTTGCGCTTCAATGATGTGGGGAATGTCGGGATTACGGGAAGACACTACACGGGATTCGTCATGTTCGGGCAGCATGCCTTCAACACACCCAAAACCGGATTGTTCTATTGGAAGAATGAGGCGTTGGAAAACGACTATCATTATTTGACCAAAGTTATCGGAGTCAAGCCCGAAGACTTGACATTCCAAGAAGACGTATGGGCAGGAGGAGGAACATTCGGTCCTTCGATTGAATATACGGCGAATGGAATGGAGCTCGGCAACTGTGTGTTCATGCAATATCAAGAGATGGATGATGGCTCTTCGCGCGAACTCTCCACAAAAGTCATTGACATGGGAGCAGGATTGGAAAGACTCGCATGGTATACGAATGGCACTCCCACTTCCTATGAAGTCACGTTCGGAGATGTAATCCGGAACATGAAGCGCAAGACAGGTGTACATCTCGATGAAGATCTGTTCGCGCGCTATGCCAAGCTAGGCGGGCTCGTGAACATGGAAGACGATGACGTCAAAGAAAAACGCGCATGGGTCGCGCAACAACTGGGAATGAATCCCGAAGAACTATACTCGCGCCTCGGAAGCCTGCACGCGATGTATGCGATTGCGGATCACCTCAAAACAATCCTCTACACCACTACGGATGGCATGCTTCCTTCTAACGCGGGAGGCGGGTACAACTTGCGCTTGCTTCTCCGAAGAGTATTTGGATTCAACTCTGAATACGCATTCAACTTCGACTACGGCAAGATTTTAGAAGATCATGCAAAAATGCTCAAGGGATTCGATGACTCCCTGCACGAAGGATTGCAAACCGCGATTGATGTCGTGCTAGAAGACGAAAAGAAATTCTTACAATTACAAGAAACAGGAAAGAAGAAAATGCAAGTCGTGGTGGAACGACTCAAGAAAGAACAAAAACCCTTGCAGAAACAAGAACTCGTTACATTGTATGAGTCGCACGGGATCCCTTATGAGTTGGCCGTGGACGCAGCCAAGAAAGGCGGCGTTCACGTGGAAGAAGTCTACAATTTCTACGATGCCATTGGTGTTTCAAACGAAAAGAAAAAAGAAAAAGCTGTGAAAGCCTATCCGGGAATCGAAAAACTTCCTCCGACTAAAACACTCTATTACGATCTGCTCTATGCGGACGAATTTTCCGCAAAAGTGCTCGCAGTGGATGGCCATAATGTCATCTTGGATCAGACCTTATTCTATCCCGAGGGCGGTGGGCAAAGCTATGACACGGGAACGCTCAACGGAGTAGGAGTCAAGAGCGTGCAAAAAATCCAAAACCGCATTCTGCATGAAGTTGAGGATTCGAGTAAGTTCCATGCGGGAATGGACGTCAAGGGATTTATCTCCCGAGAAAGAAGAGCCAACCTCATGCATAATCATACTGCCACGCACGTCCTGAACGCGACGTGTCGTGAAGTGTTGGGAAATCACGTCTGGCAAGCAGGAGCGCATAAGGAATGGGACAAGGCGCACCTCGATATCACCCACTACAAGAAACTCACTGAAGAAGAAGTGCGCGCCATCGAAGCAAAAGTCAACGTGCGTGCGCAGCAAACTATTCCCGTGCACAAGTTTGTCATGGATCGTGGAAAAGCTGAACAGCAATTCGGGTTTCGCATCTACCAAGGAGGATTCGTTCCCGGAAAAGAATTACGCATTGTACAGATCGAAGGAGTGGATGTCCAAGCGTGCGGGGGAACGCACATCAATAACACGGGAGAAATTGGTTTCTTCAAAATCCTCAAAACGGAAAGCGTGCAAGATGGAATTGAGCGCCTCACCTATGCAACGGGCGTTCCTGCGCTCAAATGGGTGCACGAGAAAGAAGACAAACTCCAACAATTATTCGAACTCACCAGCGTTCCAGAGAAGGATATCGTTTCGGGCGTGCAGAAGTTGCAAGAAGAATACAAGGCACTGCGCAAGAAAAATGAAGAGCTGCAGGAATTCTATTTGACGAATTTGGGAAAAGAATTGATGCAAAAAGTGAAAGGAAGTAAGATCGTGGAACAAGTCAAAGGACTCTCGCAAGCCGATACGCTGAAGCTTGCCCAGCTGCTGGTGAATACCAATGAGGCGCTTGCCGTCGTGCTCGTATCACGGGATGCGCAGTTCGTGGTGGCGATGAGCGGAAAAATGTCTTCGTATAATGCCAAGAATGCCATTCAGACCATGCTCTCGTTTGTGAAAGGAAGCGGCGGTGGAAGCGAGAAAGTGGGGCAAGCAAAATTGCAAAGCTTGGATGGAATTGATGTGGCGCTGATGAAAATATAACAAATTAAATTGCCTTACCAATCCATTCCACATTTTTCATTCCCTTAAATTGCTTGTCTCCTGTAAGGAATTTTATATTGTTTTCCTGTGCAATGGAATAACCCGTGCAATCCACATAAGATAAATTATTTTCTTTTTGTTTTAATCGCATTTTAGCAGCCGATTTGAAATGTGCGTCTGTTATATCAACGGTGCGTGGAAGAAATGCATTGTAATGACGTTCTGCTAGTTCTTCCGAGACCTCTTTCAATGAAGAATAATATAATTCCATCAAATTGAGTTTACTGGTAATGATTTCATGTTTTTCAAAATAAGGAACGTAAGAAGGATTATCTTTCAGATATTCGATAAGTGCAAATGTATCTGCAAAAAATTTCATTTAATCCCATCCTTTTCTATTCTCATCTACGATTTCTTGCGTACTGCGCTTTTTAGGGAATGTCCCGCGCAATGAACGAATATTGTCCACTTTTTGAACGGTCACGATTAACTTGTCTTTTGGATTGATTTTTTGTCTCTTTACTACTTTGCTATCAATAATGACGCTTATTGAATTGCCCCATTCTTTTGCCTCAGCGGTTATAGTATCATTCACAGTATCACTAATGATACATTAGGTATAACTGTTATTTAAGACTTTGCGAGTCATTCCGCCAAGAACAGTATTTAGCCACGCTATTATTAGTGAAAGGCAGCGGCAGTGGAGCGAGTAAGTTGGGCAAGCGAAATTGTAAAGTTTGAATGGAATCGACGTGGCTCGGATGAAAGTATAGGTTATAATGACAACATTTTTATTTGTGGAAAACGCTAAGCCACTATAATGGGGCTTATGGGAAAAAAAATGGTCCAAAAATTGCCGTTGAAGCTGAAAGAATTTGTTTGGCCCGATAAATCCATCTCATTTTCCTTCCCCGAATTCGAGGGGTGGGGAGTGCATTCGATGGAGAAAGTGAATGAAAACGAATGGATTATTTTTTTCAATAATCCCAAAAACTTAATGTTTGATGAAATGCCACATATTCGTATTAAAAAAATTTTAAAGCCAAAAGTCATTTCTCCTATGCCGTATGAAAACCAATTAAAGCAAATGGGAATTAAGTTGCTGCGCGTCATCAGCCGAGGAAAGAAATCCGATTACCCCATTTTTATGTACGTGATTGACCCCCATGATTACGCTTCTCCTCCCGAAGAATGGACTCATCTGGTTGTTGCAATGGTTAATTACTCCATTTCCATCAGCCGCTTAGGATATGACGGGTTGGGTTTTGATGAGAAAAAATTTTATGATATTATCATGAGCACCTTCAACGTGCTGAAATTTGGTTAAGAACATTAGTTTAGAAAAATTATTGCATGATTTTTGAATTTGTATTTAATTTTTCAAAATAGATTTCCTTTACTATGATATCCACAATCGTTTCCACGTGCTCCGTGTGGGGAAAGAAATCGAAAATCGCGGAATGCGTAATGGAAAAATCGCAATATTCCTCCAACCATTTCAAATCGCGGTGCAATGATGTGGGGTTGCACGAGATGTAAATAATTTGCTTGGGGGAAAGCCGTAACAACCTGCGAAGAATTTTTTTGCTCAGCCCCGCGCGGGGCGGGTCGGCGACAATCGAATCGAATGATTGCTTTTTGGTTTCCAATTCCGGTAAATATTTTGCCACATCCGCTGCAATAAATGAAGTGTTGCGCAGGGGCAACTGCATTGCATTTTCTTTTGCGTTCTGAATGGAATCAGTGGAATGTTCAATTCCAACCAAGTAATCGGCTTGCGCGGCAATAGGGATGGAGAATGTTCCTACTCCGCAAAATAAATCGAGAATTTTTTTTCCCGGAGTCAGGCGCTGCAACACATACTGCTGGGCTTGCTCCGCCATTTCGGGATTGGTTTGAAAAAAAGAGGAAAAGGAGTAATGCAATTCTATCCCTGACATTTTTTCGCGGAGGGTGCAATCGCCCCACTCTTTTACCGTTTCGCCTTCGCTCGTATCCCCATAGCGGGTGTTGACCAGCCAGCACACGCCGTGCACGAGTTTTTTTTCCAGCAGTTGAGTTGCCAGTTCTTGGAGTATTTTTTCATAATCTTTTTTAGCCGTGATGATTCCCACCACGCGATGCACAATTCGTCGTTGCAATGAGTGGAAAGATGTCTTCTTACAATGCGAAGAATGCGATTCAGACCATGCTCTCATTTGTGAAAGGAAGCGGTGGAGGAAGTGAGAAAGTAGGACAAGCAAAATTGCAAAGCTTGGATGGAATTGATGTGGCATTGATGAAAGTCTAATTGCACAAAAATAGCCTCAATTCAAAACATTATTATACTGCTTATCCTTTCTCATTAGTCGTGTGTTTTTATGGTTTCTAAACGGATTGACTCTGGTGAAACAACTGGAACTGGGCGATTCCAATCACAGGGAGAAAACCGTTTCATGTTTGAGTACCCCATCTTCAAGGGCTGGGAGCCTTATGCGACGAAAAAGCTTGATGACTATAATTATGCTATTTTGTTGAGTTGCCCGGATGGATTAGAGTGGGAAGTCGCAACGCAGGTGAGGGTTAGAATTGCTCCAGAGTTGGGTTTGAATAATTTAAGAAATAAATCGAAATCTAATCTTCCGTCTGCGCGGAATCCAAATGGTATTTTTTATGATCAGATTAAGATTAATGATGAATTTCAATTATTGGGATTTGTGCTTTACGACTATGGTGTCGCCATTGGCGTGATTTCGGTGAGTGAAGAACTGGGTTTTCAAATACAAAATTTCTTCAAAAAAATTATTCAGACGTTTAATATAGAAAAATGAGAGCCATCATTTCTTCTTAGCATTCGCTTTGTTCCATTTCACTTCTTTGAGCGTGATGTCCACAATTGTTTCCACGTGCTCCGTGTGGGGAAAGAAATCGAAAATCGCGGAATGCGTAATGGAAAAATCGCAATATTCCTCCAACCATTTCAAATCACGCGTAAAATCACTGCACTCATGCTTCAGGGACTATCTGGGAATATAAATTACTTTCTATTAGAGAAAAAACAATAATGATTGTGGAATTTGATCCCGTTATAAGTGGTGTTTTCTGTAATGGATTTTAATAATTACAGAATGGTGTCCATACTCTTCTCATTTGCAGCGGATCTGATTGTTACTCAGGCATAATTTCATTATGGTTTTCCTGACCGCAGATACAATTTTGGATGTCCTCCTTAGCTAATATTGCTTTGAGTTCATCATCTAACCTCAAGCTTTAGGGACGTAAATCATCATGTTGATTCAGGTTTAGCGCGCGAATAAGGATTAATAAGAGCTCATACCTTTGGTGGATATGGAGTCTAAATCCTACTCAATCAGTAGTATGAAAAAAATAGAGTGGAAAGATAAGTCATTCTTTTTTTCTTTTCCAGAGTTCAAGGGGTGGGGAGTAGAATCAGTTCAGGATATTAGTGACTCCGAGAAGGTTATCTATTTTCAACACCCTAAAACCATCAAATGTAAGGTGGCTCCTCAGGTGCGCATCCGAAAATTAGCTCGTCCTCAAATGATTTCTTCGCTTTCTTATGATCTACAGCTGCGTGAAGTGGGACTGGAGATGATTCCATTGGATTATTCTACTATGCCTACTAATCCATCATTCCACGTGGTTCTCGCGCATGATCCTGCGCGTCATCCTAAGGGATTCAAGCCCAAACCAGAAAATTGGGATGAGCTCATATTGATTACTCCTACTTTCAGTGTTTCCATTTCTCACATGGAGTGTGTTGGCATTGGGTTTGGTAATGATGTTTTTTACCAAGAAATAATCCATCACTTTCACCATTCAAATATGTGAAAGGAATATCGCTTAGTTTTTTGTGTTTTGTAATTAGGTTGGATTTCCAGCAGTTATTTTTTTTTCTTTGCTTCACGAATCGCGCTATGCGAAAATCCTTCGCGCAACTGTGATTGGAATGAACGTGTGGCTACTGGTTTATTTTTTTTATTCAGCCGTCGTTCCCGTAAAATTTGAATGGCTCTTATCAACGTAGGACGGTCGCGTTTTAGTGAATTCACTAGATCTTTTATATTATCTCCATAGACTGTCGCATACGCATCTGCAAGAAATTCCACTTCACCATCGACTTTTTTGGCCTGGAAGCCGGCGTCAATGAGTTCGTGTCGTCCGAATCCAATCATTCTCAATTCATGCAACAGAAAACCTCGTCTTCGCAGCGTGCTAGCAGTGATTCCTCGCACACGTAGCTGGCGAGCATTCAGTCCAAGCTTCAATAATCCCAATGGATTCGCATAATTTTCTTCAATTTTCCTCATGATTCTTCGCCTGTCCATCGACTGTAACTCCTGCACTCTTTGCTTTTTCGCATATTTTGCAGAAGGTTGAAGCTTATTGCGAGGTAACATTCATGGATTAGACATTTTAGTCTTATAAAAAGCCGGTGCCGTGGCAGTTCAGGGGCGTTTGAGCCAAAAAGGAATACTGCGCTCGCACCACAACGAATTATGGGGTTGAATTATCGCCTGGCGCCCTTCGCTCGGCATTGACGGTGCTCCACTTAATCGCATTCAATTGAATATCCACAATGGTTTCCATGTGGTCCGTGTGCGGGAAGAAGTCAAACATTGTGGCGTTGCGGATCTCGAAATCACAATACTCTTCGAGCCACTTCAAATCGCGCTGTAATGATTCGGGATTGCATGAAATATATATCATTTGCTTCGGATGCAATCGCAGCACGCGGCGTAAAATCTTTTTGGAGAGGCCTGCGCGGGGCGGATCCACTACGATAATTTCAAAATTTCTTTTCTCTACTTCCAATTGCTGCAATTGCTTGGCGACATCGTTCGCGATGAATGTGGTATTGCGCGTGGGCAATTGCAATGCATTCTTTTTCGCGGCCTGAATCCCTTCATGCGAGAGTTCTATTCCAAATAAGTAGTCCGCTTGCTTGGCGAGAGGAATAGAAAAAGTCCCCACGCCGCAGAATAAATCCAAAATGGTTTTTCCGGGAGTCACGCGCGACAGCACATGTTGTTGTGCCTTTTCTGCCATTTCGGGATTGGTCTGAAAGAAAGCCGTGAAGGGGTATTCAAACACCAGCTCGGACATCTTTTCTTTCAGCGTGCAATCTCCCCATTGTTGCTGCACATCGCCTTCGGTGGTGTCGGAGTATTTTGTATTCACGAGCCAGCACACTCCACTCGCGAGATTGAACTCGATTAGTTGAGTGGCCAGTTTCTGGATAATCTCAGGGTGTTCAGCCGTGGCCGTGATGATACCCATTACGCGATGCGGTAACGATTTCGACTCCCGATAAACTACATAACGGAGGTATCCTTCATGGGTATAAATATTGTAGGGAGGGAGCTGTTTTTGGGCTAAAAATGCGCTGACATGCTTGTAAACTTCCTGGCTTGCTTTCGATGCCAATAAACAAGCTTCATTTTTGAAAGTATGGCGGATATCTCCTTTTTTTCTAAATCCAAGGTTTTTTTCGCCATCATACCACCAATCGACCTTATTGCGATAGAATTGGAGTTTGGAAGAGGGGATGACCGTGATGTGGCTGATGTAGTCCTTGAGGATGTCCTGGAGATAGCTCTTTTTTGCCTGGAGCTGTTGAGTATAGGAATCGCTCATTCTAGGACAGCCCTGGCATGTATCCAAATGCACGCACGGGGTGAAGGTGGCCTCTAAATCCTCGAAATCAAATGGTTTCTGCATACGCATCAATTGGGGCGGATAAGCTTTATTATGGGTGTTTTTCTCCTGGTGGGAATGGAAGGACTATTCATCCAAACGGTCATCTTTCTTACTGCCAGCCTCGTGCTCGTGAAAAGCGCCTCGTATGCCGTAAAACGCATCCTTCATCTGGCGCAGCTGCTTTCCTTCACGCCGTTCTTTACTTCCTTTGTAATCGCGGGATTCGTCTCCATCATGCCCGAATTCTTTGTGGGGGTAAATGCCGCATTGGATCGCGTTCCTGAAGTGGGAATCGGAACGCTGGTGGGGAACAATATCGTGGATCTCACGCTAGTAGTGGGGGTAATTGCCATCTTAGGAAAAGTAATACCCACGCGCAGCCAGACACGCGTTTCCACGCTGCCATTTCTCGTGGCAGTGGGATTGCCACTCGGGTTGATGCTGGATGGAAATCTGAGCTTCTTGGATGGCGCGCTGCTCGTGATGGGTTGCTTGCTCTACTTCGGGTGGTTTGCCCAACAACAAGGGGTTCGCGACCGACACGCGCCATGGAGTGTCAATCTCATCTTGCCCGAGTTGATGAAATTTTCCATTGCGGCAATTGTGATTTTCTTCAGCGCCAAATTCGTCGTGGAATCATCCGTTGGCATTGCGGGGATTTTACATGTCCCTGAAATATTTGCGGGATTATTTTTGATTTCCATTGGGGCGGCGCTGCCCGAGCTCACATTCAGCGTGCAAGCCGTGTTGTCGCGGCATAAAAATGTCGCCCTAGGGGATGTGCTTGGAAATGTGGCCGTTGATTCCACTTTTTCTATTGGTGTGATGGCGATGATCTACCCATTCGATATCTCGTTGGGCATCATCGGGATCTCCGCGCTATTCATGGTATTTGCGGCGATGCTACTCACGACGTTCTTGGATTCCGAAGGAAAACTCACACGCCGAGATGGGGTCGCACTCATTGGGTTGTTTGTTGTTTTTGTAGTCGTGCAACTCACAATCCACGCTGCACAAGAAATCATCGCCAATGGGGCAGTCCCACATTGAGCAGTAGTTGGATTGGCAGACAGTTTGTTGAGATAAAAAAAGAAGAAGCCGCGATCACTGCTTCTTATACAATGCAATCGCGTCTTTGATGATCTGTTTGGCTTCTGCTGCGCCTTTCCACCCCAACACTTCCACTTTCTTCTTTTCGAGCAATTTGTAGGTGGAAAAGAAATTGGCGATTTCATCGAGCGTGTGTTGAGGCACGTCCTTGATGTCCTTCACGTGCGCAAAGCGCGGATCGTCTTTTGGGACGCACAAAATCTTGTCGTCTTTTTCTCCTTTATCCAGCATGTGCATGACCGCAATGGGTCTTCCTTCCACTAGCACACCGGGATGAAATGCATTCGTGGAAAGAAAAATGGCATCCGCGGGATCGCCGTCCTCGCACAGGGTGTTGGGGATAAATCCATAGTCTCCAGGATAAAACACACTGGAAAAAAGAACGCGGTCCAGTTTTACAATTCCTAATTCCTTATCAAACTCATATTTGTTGTTGCTTCCCTTGGGGCATTCGATGATGACATTGATGACCTCAGGGGCTTTGCTTCCATAACCAACTTTTGAGACGTCCATGCGGATTCCTCCAATGATGAGCAGAATGGGGAGAGTAAGCTAATTAAACCCATTTTTAGGAAACGATGCGAAACGATGCAGATAGGGTTCCATGTCGAACTTGCGCTCGAGGCCCTTGTCATTCATATACCTGATTTTTCCGAAAATGGGACGTTCATTCCACGCGCGGTCATGCTTTCCGCCAATCGCCCAAGCGATTCCAGTATATCCATTGGGGTCACGGCCGTCTAATTCATATGTATCATTCAGTGCGATGGCGTACTCGAATGCCTTTTCTGGAGAGGGAGTCCACTCGAGTATTTTTTTGGCCCAGTACATGCGCATGTATCCATGCATCTTTCCCGTTAGCACCATTTCGCGTTGGGCCGCATTCCAATAGGGATCGTGCGTCTCAGCTTTCTCGAGTTGTGCGAGCGAATAGGTATATGGGCGCAGGTCTTTGCGATGGGCATTGAGTGTTTGTCTTGACCAGTCATTCAATCCCTCAAACCGCATGTAATTCGGATTATGAAAACAAAAATTATATGCCAAGTCGCGGCGCACAATTAGTTCTTCAAGAAATGACTCAGAAAAAATAGAGCGTTTTTTCTGGACGCGTCGCGCAACATCAATAGGGGAAATCATTCCAAAGTGCAAGTAGGGAGAAAGATGGCTAGTCGCATCTTTTTCAGGTGCATTGCGATCCCTTTCATAATTGGACAGGCGCTCTGCAATGAATTTTTCTGCTTGTTCTTGTGCTGGTTTCTCTCCTCCTTTCCAGTGCACGGGAGCAATCTTCTGGTTGATTTTGCGGGAAGCTAGTTCTTTTTCGAGATTAAAATTCTTTTTCAAAAAGTAATCCGGCCATTTCATTGGCTTCTTATTCTCTAATCGTGGAAGTTGGAATGGAATCAGCGCCTGGGATAACAATCGCTGGATTTTGGGTCGTATGGTGTAAGCGGCGAACTCTTCATGGTCAAAACAGCGCATCGGAATGGTAGTGTGCGAGTCCACGACCACGTACTTACACTTCGCCACTTGCGCCATTTTTGCATTGAAGTGGGGGGCCAAAAAAGCAGGGAAATCATCACTAACCACTAGCGCGGCCTCGCGTATTAATTGAGGCAGGATGGATTTTACTCGGCCTTTCGCATAATAGAATCCATATGGGATTGAGTGCGCGGCGAAAGAATGCAGTAATTCTTTTACTCCCTGCAGGATGAATGCGTCGATTCGGCGAGAAGCGTGCGGGTAATTTTCGTTCAACCCATGGTATACGCGCAAGGGCAATCCCAATTCATTGGCTTGCTCGATAGCATAGCGGAGGGCGAAATTATACTCGAGGCGATGCGTCATCTGCAACCAGTACAGGACGTGCTTTCCATTTTTTGCAATGGGATGATCATTCAGCGGGCGGACACGTAAGGAATGGATGTCATCAGGCAAGGGCATATCCCATGCAAAATGCAAAAGCGGATTATAATGGCTATCGCTTCATCTGGCATACTTCGTGGCGGATTGCCGTGCGTATGCATTTATTCCTTCGCGTGGTAATTGGTGCATGAAATACATCCCTGCCCCCGAGTGGACGCAAAAGACGCAAGAGCTTATTGCGCGCCTGGAGATGAAGCACGTGCTCGTGGATCGCGTAGTCTGTTTCAAGTCCGAGGGATCGCAGTCACGCAGAACCATTGCGCGCATCCACACGATGCCCAAAATCATCCAATTGGGATTGCAACAACCCGCATTCTATGCGATTGAATTGATCTCGGAGCGCTTCGACAAGCAAAGCGAAGAAGAAAAAATCAAAACACTTATCCATGAGCTTATGCACATCCCTCACTCTTTCAACGGGGGATTCCGCATGCACAAACCCTTTGTCACACATGCGAAAGTGGATGCGATGTACCGCAAGCTCGGATCCCCAAATCCTGTACGTGTCCAAACCCATTTGTTGTTGCCCTAGCGGGCGCTCTCTATTCTCTCACACCATTTCAACCCGTCTGGAATCGGACATAACGCAGGATATAAATCCCTTTGGGAGGTCTTACTCGTATGGAATCGCAGAAGCAGCTGGAAATCATCCGCGCCTGGAAACACCACCACGTCTTCGAACCGAAAGAGATTGCGGAAAAAGACAAATACTACGTGACGCAGCCCTATCCCTATCCTACTGGCCCCCTGCACGTGGGGCATGGAAGAACCTACACGACGACGGATGTGCTCACGCGTTTTGCGCGCGTGCAGGGAAAGAATGTGCTCTGGCCCATGGCCTTTCACGTGACTGGCACTCCTGTCTTGGCGATTGCCGATCAAATCAAGCGCAAGGATCCAGAAGCGTTGCAGATGTATCGCGGATACATTGGCATCTACGAAAAGAATCCAGAAAAAGCAGAGCAAGTCCTCCATTCATTTGTGGATCCAAAAAAAATTGTGGAATTCTTTTCGAGCGTCATCGAAAAAGATTTTGATTCGATGGGCTACTCGATTGATTGGAGAAAACAATTCACGACGATGGAACCATACTATCAGCAATTCGTGCAATGGCAATTCCACAAGTTCAAGGAAAAAGGCGCACTCGTGAAGGGAAAATATCCCATTTTATATTCTGCCATCGACGGGAATGCTGTGGGAGAGGATGACATCAAGGATGGGGACACGGACAAAGTCGCCATCACCGAATTCCAACTCATCAAATTCCCACTTGCCAGCGATGCGCATACATTTGTGGTGGTAGGGACGCTGCGCCCGGACACGTTGTATGGGATTACCAACCTCTGGATGAACCCCCAACTGGAATATGTCCGAGCCGAAGTCAATGGAGAGAAATGGATTGTTGCCAAGAACGCCGTGGAGAAACTCAAGCTCCAACAGAAGATAATCGGTGATGTTGTTGATGTGACTGCGAATGATTTTCTGGAGAAGGATGTATTGCATCCCACTGAAAAAAATACACGACTGCCTATTCTCGCAACGAGTTTTGTGAATGCCGAAAAGGGAACTGGGATTGTGTGCTCTGTTCCAGGACATGCGCCGTTTGATTTCATGGCATTGGAAGATGCCAAGGCGCAAGGAAATGCTATTGCGCAGCGCATCCGCCCCAAATACATTATTTCGCACGCGAATGGATTCGAGATGCGCAAATTCTTGGACACGTTCAAGGCCCACACCATGAATGATCGAACCCAATTACAACAGGCCACGGAAGAAATATACAAAGTGGAATTCTATGAGTGCCGCACCAATAGCGAAAATGGGCCACTCTCTAATATGTCCGTGCGCGGGGCAAAAGAAAAGGCATTGGAATTATTGAAGGCCGTGAATGCGTGGGATCGCATCTATGAACCCTCGCGCAAAGCCCTCACGCGTGCGGGTAATCCTGTGTGTGTGGCGATTCTTTCCGATCAGTGGTTCTTGGATTACACCTCCAAAGAATGGAAAGAGAAAACCCATCGCTGTCTTGATCGCATGCGCATTTTCCCAGAAAAATATGCCAAGACCCTGCACGATTCCATTGATTGGTTGGAGCAGCGCCCATGCATCCGAAAGCGCGGACTCGGCACGCCGTTTCCATTCCTCGGGGGGTGGATGATCGAGCCCTTGTCTGATTCCACGCTCTACATGCTCTTCTACCTCTGCATCGAAACCCTGCGCAGCAATGGGATGAAGCCCGAGGATTTGGATGAAGCATTTTTCGATGCCGCGATCCTTGGAAAACCCCTGCAGAAAGGAGATGCCCGCAGTGCAGCGGCGCAAGAGATCCAGGGAAAGCTCCAGTACTGGTATCCCAATGACATTCGTCATACTGCGCCCGCGCACATCCAGAATCACTCTTCTTTCTGGATCCTCGCCCACACCCTATTGTTGCCTGAGGAATGGTGGCCGCGCGCCGCTTCATTCAATGAGATGATGGTGCGCAATGGGCAGAAGATGTCCAAGTCAAAAGGAAACATCATTCCTCTCATCGATGCCGTACACAAATTTGGCCCGGACCTGATGCGACTCTACACGATTGCTTCTTCTTCGCTTGAAAGAACTGCAGACTGGAAAGACGAACAAGTCCCACAAGTCGAAAGCAAATTGAATGAATTAGAGAAAGTGCTTCGACTCGGCTTGGCGTTCATCCGACAAGGAGGGGCAGAATTCCAAATCCAACTCAACGCGGAAACGAATACTCCTACTTCGGTGAAAAATGCCTCAGCGAGTCCCCAGCAATTCTGGCTTAAAGAAAAAATCATGCAGCGCCTGGGAGAAAGCTACGAAGCGTATGCGCAGATGGACTACAAGCTCGCCGCGCAAAAGGCATTCTTCGAACCGCTCAATGATATCAAGCAATTCAAGAAAGTATTTGCGGAGGATGAAAGCTTTGCCGTCTCTTTAGTGCTGAAACGATGGCTTATCATGATTTGTCCCATTGCCCCATTCCTCGCGGAACAGCTCTGGAAAGAAGCCGGCTTCCCTGGATTTGCTTCTGCGCAGCATCTCGAGCAACCCGAAGGAAAACCATCCAAAGAAATCCAAGAACAAGTAGATGCCGTAGAGAGAATTTTGGGAGACGTGGAGAAAGTCCGCCGCCTTGCAAAAGGAAATCCCAAGACGCTCTACATCTATTCCGTGGATGCGCAGGAAACACAATGGATTGAAGCCGCGAAAGCGCAGATAGAAAAGTATGCGTTGCTCGCAGTGAAAATCAACGATGCCCACGACCCACTCGGGAAAAAGGCTAAAGCGCAGAAAGGAAAAGCTGCGCTGTATCTTGAATAACTATTTACATTGGATTATTGTATCCATAATAATCCATTATTTTTTTCTTTGACTAGCCGT
>CAYZNV010000012.1:0-16501 GCA_964480125.1 uncultured archaeon | reverse complement strand
GAAAGTTGGGTCAAAGGAGTGATTGCATTAGCAATCACTCGTTCTCTTTTGATGAACCTTTTGTAAAAGGTTCCTGCGGCGACTACTTTCTTTTTTTCTCAAAAAAAGAAAGGAGTGGTCTCACATCTCGTTCAGCGTCTCAATGTTCAAGCAATACATTCCTTCTTCCAACACGCATTGTACTGCGTGCACGAGCGCGAGGCGGGCGGATTCCAATTCTTTATTCTCTTGGATAATCGCGGTTTCGTGATAATATGAATTGAATGTGTTTGCCATATCCAGCAAATACTGCACTAGGATGTGGGGTGAATAGTGGGAAGTGGAATCCGCGAATACGTCCGCTTTCTTGGCGAGCAAGTACAATAATGCTTTTTCTTTTTCTGTTGAAAGTAAATGCGCGAGCGCATCATTTGGCTTTGCCTCGGCCTTGCGCATCAATGAATGCGTGCGCGCGAGCGTGTAGAGCATGTAAGGGCCAGTCTGTCCATCAAAGGAAAGGCTTTCCTTGGGGTTGTATTCGATGGGCTTCTTTGCATCCTGGCGCGTCATGAAAAACTTAATCGCTGAAAGTGCGACGACGCGCGCGCGATGATTGCTTTCTTGCTCGCTCATTTCGGGGTTGCGCTTGAGCAATTCCTCCAATGCCATGCCATACGTCTCCTGGAACGCCTCATCGGCATTGAATGCCTCTCCTGCGCGCGAGGACATCTTCCCTCCTCCGGGCTTCTCGATGAGTCCATATGAGAGATGATAGCACTGGCGTGCTTGTGGGACGCCGAGCAATTGCAGTATCGCGAACAACTGTTGGAAATGCAACTCCTGCTCACTCCCTACTACATAAATTATTTTGCTGAGTTCCGGATAATCCCTAAAGCGCTGTTGTGCGAGAAAAATGTCCTGCGTCACATACATCGTGGTTCCATCTGAGCGCAAGACTACTTTATCGGGAAGCCCGAATGATTTGAGGGGTGCGGCCACTGCGCCATTCTCAAGTTTGACGAATTTTCCATTCTCATATGCGGAGAGCGCAATGGTCTTTCCCTTATCATAGATCATGGACTCATAATAATTCTTGTCGAATCGAATCCCGAAAAGGCGATAGCTTTCCTGCACGCCATCGAACCACCATGCGTTCATTTTTTCCCATAATTCTCTGACTTGCGGGTCATTCTGTTCCCAGCGCTGGAGCATGAACTGCGCTTCTTCTTCGAGCTTGGCATCGGAATCCGCTTTTTGCTTGAACAAGACATAATACTTTCCCACAAAATAATCTCCTTTGATTTTCTCGCTCTGCGGGGTCTCTCCTTTTCCAAATCGCTGATATGCCAGCATGCTCTTACAGATGTGCACGCCACGATCATTGATGATTTGCGCGCGCAGCACGCGTGAGCCTTGGTGCTCCAATAATCTCGCAATACTTTCTCCTAGCGCCATATTTCTTACGTGCCCTAGGTGCAGGGGTTTGTTGGTGTTAGGAGAGACAAACTCCACCATTACGAGCGGCGCATCCCGTGCGGGGATTTTTGGCGCTGCTACTGCAGAAAGTAAGATGTCGCGGTTCATCTGTTTTTCATCGAGAAAAATATTGATGTAGGGTCCCACGCTCTCGAAGCGAAAATTATCCGTGGAGAGATTCAATTCATTGCAGAGTTTTTCGGCATACACTTGGGGTTTTTCCCCTTTGGGAGTAAAGCGAAAAACGGGTAGCGTGAGATGGCCAAACTTTGGATCAGTGGGTTGGGTGATAAGACTGACAACGGCTTGCTTTCCCGGGCTATTTCCTAATAGGAGACCGTCGACGAGTTCGGCGACTTTTTCCTTTGCTTGAGCCAGTGACATACCTAAATGATGCGTTGGAAGGGAGTTTTAAACCTGCATCCAGGAGGTGCGATTCCAGTGCGAACAACACTCCTACCACTGCTACCATCACACCCCCTAGTAGGGTAAAAGGAGGAAGCACTTCGCCGAAATAAACTACACTCAAGAGGATGGTTCCAATCGTCGTGACGATGAGGTCCAGCATCGAAATCACGTGCACGCGCAATTTTTCGAGGGCGATGTTATAGAACAAATACCCAAAGCCCGTGGAGACCACTCCCAAACCAATCAGCACGGGCCAATCCATCGCGGGAACGTTGAGCAGTCCCTTGTCCCATCCAAATGGCAATAAGAAAAGTGCCGCGAATCCCATGAACCAGGCGACGTCTCCCAATGAGTGGTGCTTGTCCACCTTTCTCGCATAAACGGTCATCAATGCATAACTCGTTCCCGAAATCAGTGCCAAAAAATTTCCTGTAATGCTTTGTCCCGTGAAGGGATTGATGAGTGCGATCCCAATCACTCCCAAAATGGTCAACAGCACATTATTGCGCGAGAATTTTTCTCGCAATAAGAATATCGCCGCAACGGGGGCGACAAAAACGTGCACGTAATTCAAGAAATACACATCCGTGAGTGGGGCTAATGTCAATGCGATATTGAATGTGATCATCGTCACTGCGAGCAAAAAACCAACAATCGCATAATCACGCACGTCTCGCAGCGAGACTTTCCAGAAATCCTTGTCCAAGAAATGGGCTACCACTAATAAGAAAATGAACGCAAAGAAAGCGCGATGGAATGAAATCAATTCAATGGCAATCGTGTCATGCAACAATCGCACAAAGAGTCCTATCGTCAGCAAGCAAAGGATGGAAAGCAGGGCGGAAAAGTAGTAGCGCTTGGTCATCCATCCATGTAACAGAAGCCCAAATATAAATGCGATTTTAATAGGCGATGGGCTTAATCCCCATGCATGCCACGCAGGGTCATCAAACAATTATTGCCCAATAACCCAAACTATTGGGAAATAGCAATGTTTCCTCCGACCAATCGGCATCTTCGTAAATTCATGCGGAGAGGACACTTTTTGTTGGAAACCCCAAAGGGCAGGAAACCCACGCCTGAAGAGATTGAGCACGCACGTGTGCATGGCCTCAAAATTCCCCCATTGGGACAGGCAGTTCACGATTATGCCGCGGATAAATTTTTTGATCAACGAATTTCTGTATCGAGTAAAGAAGAAATTCGGCGTGCACTCAAAAAAGAAATCGATGCAGCTCACGCTGAAACAGGATCAAAATTTCGCACTTCTCTTGATAAGGTGGTCAGGCTCGACACTGTGCGAGATATCTTCGCGAACGCCCAAATTGGCAGAGTGTTTCATCACTCGAGTTCAGGCCCCCTCGCTGAGTTGGCGGAAAAGATACAGTTGGCTATCCTTAAAGTTGGAGTTGCGTATGTGTTGCAGGCGCACTTCCGCGCAAAAGGAATCCCTGGAACGCTCCATCAAATTATGGATGCATCCCGTGCTTCGATGTTTGGTCGTACGAAAGGAGATTCTTTGTCTGTGATGGATCCCAAATACATCATCACGGTTGAACGAAATTTATTGAAAGAGAATAAGAAACGGCGAGCAGCGAACTATGCGACTACGGTCGAAACGAATCGTGAAATACGTTCATTCTTGCATGCATTTCGGAAAAAAATCGCACGCTATATCATCCCACGCGCGCAGCGCAGGGAAATCGAACGCATGCTTCGACAACAAAAAGCAGATGGGTCGGCCAATACTGATTTCCACCTGAAGAAAGCCTATAAGTATGCGCGATTACATCTCATGCAGCAACTCAAGGCAGCAGGCTTCAATCCTGACCGGACGATTAATGAATTAGGAGTGGAAGCAGGCAAAAATGGTACTCGTCTTAAGTCAATTGGATATATTCTCAACCGCATTCCCCCAGAACAGCATGCCCAAAAAATCAAGCAATGGCTTTTGCGTAATGGTCGAAAGGGTGTAGGCACGCCAATGCCTGTACAAACTACTCAATCCCCTGTAACTATGAAAGGATCCCCACGAACTGCTGAAGAGAAAAAAAGAGCTAAGCCACTACGTGAAGAGAAAAAACTCGCGCAGCCTTTGAAGATAGCTCCTACTTCAAAACCCGCTCCGCTTCCCGAATCATTCAAGGGAGTTGTGCTGCTTGCAGAGAAAACCCCGCACGTGACACATGAGCTGTATGTGCGCCTCAGAGATTTGTTATCGAATGAATCTGCTATGAAACCAAAGCTGCAAAACAAAGAATTAATGCGTCGGGCGATGCGCATTACGCTTCTTTCATTTATCGCAACGGAGTATGGGATGAGTGGGCGGTTGCATGAAGATTTTTTAAAAACCAAATATCGAAACACCCTGCATGAGCTTCTTGATGAGTGTGTTGCGGATTTAATTCATCAAAATTTTTTGGAATATGAGCAGCACTATGGACATAAACGTAACTTGGCACTAACGAGATATGCAAAAGAACAAGGAGTGCTCCAAAAATATAGTTCACGTGCGACAAGACGATCATGATGTAAAAACCAAAATTCGCAGCGGGAGAGATTCGAACTCTCGTAGGATCGCTCCTCTAGCTCTCAAGGCTAGTGCGTTTGACCACTCCGCCACCGCTGCAAAACCTTTAGACAAAGGTTTATCAAACGAGGGATTTGTAAACAAATCCCTCACCGCACCACACAGCCGGAACTGTGTCTGTTGCCAGTTTCGGCTGGCCACTACGATAAAGGGTATCGCTCGCGCGACACCCTAGTATTGTTCTGGTCGATTATCATTTGTTCTTCGGGAGGGATTAAAAATTAGGGGTTTAAATACGAGGGAATGTTCTTTCGCTCATGGTTAAGCGCAGGCGTGCACGCCGCTTCGAGGGGCAGGGGTCCCTGGAGTATCTCTTGCTCATTGGAGGAGCGGTACTCATCGCCGTTGTCATTGTTTCACTGCTCGCCACGGGAATTGTTCCATTTGGTAACGAACAAGTCCAGCAGAATGTGCAAACGAGCCAAGAAGAAATTTGCTTGCAATCCGGACTCTTTACTCCCGCCGAATGCGCGGCCATCGATGCGGGTCTTCCTGGGGATTTCCGTAATTTCAATCTGAGTTATTCCAGCAGCGCCCCGCAGAATATTACACTCTCATGGATGTGGCCCGGAGACGATGGAACGTTTCAAGGGGGGACGATTGCAGGCTATGAATTACGCTACTCGACGTCGGCCATCACCAATTCCAATTTTTCTTCTGCGGCACTCATCACTTCTCTTTCGGGCGCGCCAGCATTGCCTGCGCCGGGTCCAGCTGGGAGTGTGGGGAGTTATTCCATTGCCCTTCCCTCAGGAGCCTATTATTTTGGGATTAGGGCCTATGATGATGTGATTCCACCCAATTACTCTCTTAATGTTGTCACGAATCACTATCCTTGACTCCTTTCTCTGAATGAGTGCTTTTTTCCCTTCTGGGCGAATGCAATATTATAAGCCCAAGCCCCTTTTTGGTGCGTATGCCAGAGATTCCTCCCGAGCAACTGGATAATCAAATACGCCCGCGCTCAAGCAGTGCGAACACCAATTATTTCATCCCCTCTCCCACTAACGCAGCAGGTGCAGGAATTCCTCCCGCGGATGCACCCATCACACGCGCGCCTGTTGTCCCAATCACTCCTGCTTCGCCTGCATCGACTTCTGTTCCGCCATCCAAACCCATCGAACGACCCCTCTCCGTGGCGGCAGGGGACTCGCTTACGATTGATGATGCCATTCGTTTTGTGGTGCAGCGCAAGGACATCCGCCTCGATGAACTCTCGCGTCTAGTGGGATGGAAGCAACCCCATCTCGAGAAAGCATTCAAACTCCTTGAGGCACGCGGCATTCTCGAATTGCAATATCCTCCTTCCCTCGTGCAGAGCCCGCGCATCAATCTCATTCATCCCCTCCAAGAAAAAATAATTCCACCTCCACAGGGAAATGTGATTGAGAGCTACATTTCTTCTGCGGATCGCGTGGACTCCACGGTGCAAATCATCTCGCTCGCGGATGAGCAGCGGCCATTCTATCACTTGCATGTCCAGACGTATGGGCCTTACACCAATGCCTTGCTTGATGAGATGCGCGAAGGCGTGGCAGCACAAGTTCCAATTGAAAACATCGACCTCTCGGATGCCGAGCAAGCCCATGCACTGAAAGAAAAATTCCAAATTGCAGCGCGAAGCGAAATCACCAAGCTCTTTGGGAATCTCTCTGAGAACCTGCTTGCCAGCATGGCCGGGCAATTATTGCATCAACTGTATGGCTTGGGAGAACTCGAATTGATGCTCGCCGACAACTACCTCGAAGAAGTGGCCATCAATTCATCCAAGTCCCCCGTGACAGTATATCATCTCAAGTATGGCTGGATGAAATCCAATCTCTTGATGAGCGGAGAAGACAGCATTGCCAATCTCTCCTCGCAGATCGGAAGAAAAGTGGGAAGAGAAATCACGAACCTCCATCCCATCATGGATGCCCACTTGCTTTCGGGTGATCGTGTGAATGCGACGTTATTTCCTATTTCCTCGCTCGGAAACACCCTTACAATCCGCCGCTTCGCCCGAAAACCATGGACGATTATTGATTTCATTGGCAAGGAAAAAACGATGTCCACGGAAATGGCGGCATGGTTATGGCTTTCCATGCAGTATGAATTATCCATTCTCGTCGCAGGAAGCACGGCAGCGGGAAAAACATCTGCGCTGAATGCACTTCTTTCATTTATTCCCGCGCACCAGCGCGTGATTACGATCGAGGATGTAAGAGAATTGAACTTGCCCGATTACATGAAATGGAACTGGGTCCCTCTCACGACGCGCAATCCCAATCCCGAAGGAAGCGGAGAAGTCTCCATGCTGGATCTGCTCATCTCCTCACTGAGAATGCGCCCCGATCGATTGATCGTTGGAGAAATGCGCACGCGCGAAGAAGCAGAAGTGCTATTCGAAGCCATGCACACAGGACATTCCGTTTATGCTACAATCCACGCGGACTCTGCGAGACAAGTGCTGCGCCGTCTCATCGAGCCACCTATTGCGATTCCTCCATTAGAAGTTGAAGCCATTGATTTGGTGTTGGTGCAATACCGCGACCGCAAGAGCAATTCGCGTAAGAGCTATGAGATTGCGGAAATCGAAGCCGGTGTCACGGGAGAACAAGTGGGAATCAATGATATCTATCGCTGGGTCGCGCGCGGAGACACGTGGGAAAAAGTTTCTGAACCTACGCGCCTCATCCAAAAACTCAATCTCCATACGGGCATGACGCAACGCGATATTGAGAATGAAGTGGCGGATCGCGTGGTGATACTCAACTGGCTCGTGCGCCGAAATTATTCCAATATCAATCAAGTCGGGAACGCCATGCGCGCATTCTATGCGGATCCCAAGCGCGTGAAGGATGCGGCGATGGACGACCAAGACCCCGTGCAGGTGCTCGGATGACGCGCGTCGGATTCATGCTGCTCACGATTGAACAAGCCAATCGTCTTCCCAGCAACATCCAAGGAGCAGCAGGGAATTTTGCGCGTGCGCTTCCTTTTTTGGGAGAGGCATTGCGTTATTCGCGTCTTAATATTACGGCAGCCGGCTATCTCGCGGGCGCGCTCATCTCCGCGTTGGGGTATTCGATTATTTTTGGGTTGCTGTTTGGTTTTTTGGGATTCATTACGGGGGGAGGCGAAATAATTGCCGGGATCACTCTCGGGGTAGCTGCGGGTTTCTCTGGTTTTTTGGGGGCATTCGCGGTACACCTCATCTATCCGCGCATCATTGCCCAAAACGCGCGCGCGGGAATCGATCAAGGCCTTATTTTTGCGCTGAAGAGTTTGTTGATCCAAGTCTCTTCAGGGGTCTCATTATACGATTCCATGTCCAACGTGGCAAAAAGCAAGTATGGGACTATTTCGCAGGAATTCCAAACGGTCGTACAAGAAATCAATGCCGGGATGACCGAAGCGACTGCGCTCGAAAGATTGGCATTACGTACCGAATCAGAATTCTTGAAAAAAACAGTATGGCAGTTGGTCACGAGCCTGCGCACAGGTTCTTCGGTGGCGAATGCGCTTCAGGCAATCGTGAATACGCTCACGGAATACCAATCGCGCATGATCAAGAGCTATGCGGCCGAGCTGAATCTCTACATTTTAATGTATCTGCTCATTGCGGCCGCACTTCCGACGATTGGAATTACGTTCATGGTGATTCTTTCTGCCGTTGGAGGAAGCGAGATCAAGGAAGAGACGATCTTCATGGCCGTGGGAAGCGCGCTCGTCATCCAAGTGGTGATGATTGGTTTCATCCGCACTCGCGCGCCGCAGGGGATGTTCTAGCATGAATGCCTTGCTCTATCGCTTGGCGAGAAGCCTTCCCACTTCCTTGCAGAAGCGCGCCCAATCATTCGTGCGTGAAGCGGGGGGAGAAATTGATTCCTCGGTGTGGCTGGCCAAGACGTTGTTGTTGTCCATCCTTGGAGGGATTGTTTTTGCTCTCTTGCTCGCGTGGCAAGTGGATTTTGTGAATGAGTGGTTGAAGACCCTGCGCGTAGGATTCGTATTCGATCCCATCACGTCCGGCGCTCTTGGATTTTTTCTGGGATTGGGGATGATGATTGCATTCAGGTATGTGCAGATCTATTACCTCATCGAAGCCCGATCGCGTGTAGTTGAAAATATCCTGCCGGATTTTTTGTTATTGGTTGCAGGGAATATCCGTGCGGGAATGACAAGCTTTTCCGCATTCCGAGGGAGTGCGCGTCCGGAATTTGGTGCGTTGAGTGAGGAGATTAAGGCAGTCAGCGCTCGCTCGCTGGGAGTAGAGTCCTTCACGGAGGCACTCTCCACGATCTCCAACAAAATAAAATCACGTAATCTTACCGAAACGGTTGGGTTTTTTTTGCAGGCCATGAAGAGCGGAGGGAGATTGGCGCAGCTGTTAGAGAATACTTCCGCGGACTTGCGTCGCACACAGGATTTGAAAAAAGAATTGCAGGCCGCGACCGCTACCTATGTCATTTTTGTGGGATTCGTCATTGTGATTGCCACCCCTTTGCTGATGGCTGTGAGCGTGGAATTCGTCGAACTGATTGGAAAAATTCAAGGGCAGTCTCTATCTAGCGGCGCCCAAGAGGTAGCTGGAACAGGGTTTGTGGGGGGAAAGGTCTCTATCACTCCTGAATTCCTCACGGGAATTGCCTATATCCTACTCTTTGGCAATTCAGTCTTGGCCGGACTATTTATGGGGACCATTGGGAGCAGCAAGCCCTTGCTGGGATTACGATATACGATGCCCATGTTTGTGATTTCTTTAGTCGTATTCTTCATTTCCAAACAATTCCTCAAGGGATTATTGGGGCTGACTTAGACTCGCCTACCGGGCCAGGTTTATATAGCTGAATGGATTTGCTCTCTCAGAATGGGCAAAGCCCAGTAAAGGAGATGAGTGAACATGTTTTCGAGGAGAGGACAGGGTACTACTGAGTACTTGATTATTTTGGCTATTGTGATTGTGATTGCGTTGGTTGTTGTTGGGGTTCTTGGTGGTTTTGGTTCTCAGGGGAGTGCCATCAATGCTTCGCAGAGTAAGAGTTATTGGGGTTCCGTTCAACCCCTTGCTGTAACCGATTGGCTAGTCACGCAGAGCGGGACGAGCTCGACGCTTGTCTTCAAGAATTTGACAGCAAATACAATTGTGTTGACGGATTTGAATTGGAGCGGCACGGCGATTAACATTACGGATTTGAATGTTTCTCCTGGTGGGACGACTACGGTGTCGAATGCTAGTATTGTTTGTGGTAGTAGTGTGGGTCAGCCGTATTCTCGTACGCTGGGTTACACCTATAACACGTCCGATTTGACCGGAGTAAAAGTATATGGGACGAGCCCGATTGTGGGAACGTGTCAATAATTGAATAGCGATTGAATCAAGTGGGAGTGTTCTCCCACTTCATTCTTCATTTTCATGGTGATGATGATATGCAACGACCATCTCGCGCGCAGGGTACTACTGAGTACTTGATTATTTTGGCTATTGTGATTGTGATTGCGTTGGTTGTTGTTGGGGTTCTTGGTGGTTTTGGTTCTCAGGGGAGTGCCATCAATGCTTCGCAGAGTAAGAGTTATTGGGGTTCCGTTCAACCCCTTGCTGTAACCGATTGGCTAGTCACGCAGAGCGGGACGAGCTCGACGCTTGTCTTCAAGAATTTGACAGCAAATACAATTGTGTTGACGGATTTGAATTGGAGCGGCACGGCGATTAACATTACGGATTTGAATGTTTCTCCTGGTGGGACGACTACGGTGTCGAATGCTAGTATTGTTTGTGGTAGTAGTGTGGGTCAGCCGTATTCTCGTACGCTGGGTTACACCTATAACACGTCCGATTTGACTGGAGTAAAAGTATATGGGCGTTCTCCTATTGTGGGGACGTGTCAGTAATTATTTTCTGATTTCTCTTCGTTACTAGCCGTGTAACACAATATTTGAATAAAAAAAAGGATTGGGAGTTTCCTCCCTTGATGGTTATTTCATTTCTTTTGCCACGATCAAAAATCCAATTAGCAAGAGGACTTCGGCCAAGAGGTGGCTAAAGAGTGTGTGGAAAACACCAATGTGTGCCAGGACAAAACCCAGCTCGGCAATCGCATAGAGCGCAAACAACGTGCCCCAAGGTCCCTTTTGCGATCCAAATGCCTTTGATGCCAGCCACGTGCCCAAGATCAATGCGATCAGGTGTACCACGATGTATGCTTCGTTGGGCAATAAGTTATAGATCTCCAAACCAAATGCCATAGTCATTCCTCCAATGAATCCGGTGGGACTCATTGCAATCCACGGGTTGCTTCAATATAAATCTCATGAACATAACTGTCCTGAATCAGTCAATCAACGTTGAACGCTTTTCTTTCGAAAGGAAGGGCGGCTCTCACTCCCATGCATGTTTTTATACTTCGAAGCCATAATCATTGCACGTATTGGGAGTTAAGGAGGGAAGCCATACTGCTGAACGCAGATCCCTGGCTCCCTTCTATTAAATTTGCTATTTTTTCTTTTGGTTCTTCGCTCTTCATTGATAGGCGATGGGTTTTCGCTGAGGAGGGGTTTCGCCCTTCTCTATTGTTACATCCACCACGCACCCAAAAATGAAAATGCCCTCTGGCGAGGGAATGACGCGTGCGAAAATCTTTCCCCAAAAAATATTACGATCACGATCGCGTAATTGTGTTGTTAATCCCGAAACCTGAAATGATTTAGCTAACGCCTCCAAAAAACGAGTACGTTCCACGCTGTTGGTCCAAAATTCGGCTGCGAGTAAGGGTTGATTAATCATGTCAAGCGAATTGAACATATTCGTGAGCACGGGATTCACATAATAGACGCGTGCTGAAGAAATGGGGTCGCTCGCCGCACACCGTGCCAAAAAAATACCCCATGGGGCATTGCGCATGAAATTATTGAATTCAGCATCCTTCAACTGATTCAGCTGCTCCAACTCGCGAATGCGCGCCTTCAACCTGGAAACCTCGCGCAAGCCGTCAATCTCTTCCATGCAGGAGGCAATCGATTCTATGCTATAAACCTTGAGGTCTTATCGCCGGTCTATTGCCATTTTTAAACGATTCCCAACCCCATTCTATCATTCTGGAACACATTAGGTTCTGGGCAGGTAGCGCAATGGTAGCGCATCCGCTTCGCATGCGGAAGGCTACGGGTTCGAGTCCCGTCCTGTCCATCGCCGCTTCCGATCGGCGGGACCGGAATCCAGGTTCCATTGTGATGAAACCTGTCTGCTTTTGATAAACCTTTTTGTAAAGGGTCCAGGTATTGTAACGCAATCCCTGATTTGCTCAATCTTTTCTATTCATACATCCACTGCGTGGTTTCGATGACATTGATGTCGCGCCCATATACATAAAGAGGAAAATCATATCCGGCACGCACTGTGTTTGCATCCGCAGCGGTCTGCCAGCGGATGGAATAACTCACATCCAGTTCTGCAGTGTTATTGTTATCCACGCGCACGCTCCCGTTATTCCCATCAATCAGACCATAGCTGATTAGCACACGCGAAGAAGGAGTGGTGTTGAAGTCGATGGTGTAGGTATAGCTGTTTGTTTTTGTCCCCCATCCCGTGGAAACAAAATCGTGCTCGGAGTTATCATCTTGGTATTGGAATCGGATATAGGTGTCTCCATTACCATCCAATGTCCAAGCGGTCGAACTGAGGTATGCCGCGCTGGCCGTAATATTGATGTCGATGATACGCGGAACGGATGCACTTGATTCGGCAAACACTGAGATGCGTGAAGTATTCACGGGTTGCTTCCACACGACTGCATGGTCGGTGCGCCCGGTGATATTGAGATCTCCCACGAACCGATTCAAATCCAGCCAAGCCACGATGTTCTGGTCCATTCCCATGCGTTGAATTCCAGTCTGATAGCGCAGGAGGTTGGTGTAATGGTTCAAATCGCTCGGGAGTTTTCCACGCAAGAAAAGATCCACCCCTGTGGCATTCTGGTCCAAGCGTAGCTGCTGATCGAGCAATGTGTTGAGGTCCATGCGAGCATCCACCATAAACCGGGCTGCCTGGAATTGCTGCCAGACCCTAATCTCATTCCCATTTATCTCTCGCAAGTGAGTGGACTGGAGTTGTGAAAATACAACTAGGTACAATGCCAGGATGAAAAGCGCAAAGCTCAGCACGAATCCCTTTTCTTTTCCTCCTGAAATCATGCCTGGTTCACCCACGCCGAAACAATAATAGGATACACGTTTGCGTCCGGAGGAGAAGGAACAATTACCCCTGTGCGGACGCTTTCTTCTATTCCTGTTGCGCTGGAGCAAGAAGATTTAGTGACGACCATGATGGGCTGATTGTTGTCCGTGGAGGAATACACGCTCACACTTCCACACAGATTGGCTGGCCAAGAGTCAAAAAAAGAACGGATTTCAGAGCTGTTATTCGCGATGACGGCGTGTGAAATCATCCGTGATTGCTCAAGTGCCAGTGCAGCATAGTATGCCTGCGCCCCGAGCTGGGCGCGTTGTCCCGTTGCGCTTGTGGCTGCGCTTAATCCTTCGAAGGCGATGCCGATCATCATGAATAACACGAACAATGCCAGCAGTGCATCCACTGAAATGACAAATCCGCTTTGATTCATGTCTGATACACCTGCAGCGTGGCCATGACGGGCTCTCCCAAATAAGTAGTGGCAAACGTGCTCCCGCTTACTCTACGCGCATTTGCGGGAGAAATTCCCGCATAGGCGATGACGCTTTTGTTGGTGTCCGTCATATAGAAGTAGAAATTCTTATCGCCAATCCCCATGCTCTGCTTTAGCGAGGGATAATCTCCCGCATTCCAGTCCCTGAAGGTAATCCATTTTTTTTGGGAAATCTCTCTTCCATTCCCCATCAATCCAATTTCGCGCACGTTGTTGCGATCCGAAAGATATTCCCAATTGCTCGGATTGCCGGGTGAAGAAATAAGCGTTTGGGCCAGGCGCGTAGTGGTATGATTTAGTTGAATACTTTCTGCTGACTCATTGGTCTGCACCACCAATTGATCCGTTAGCGCAAACGTCACAGTGAGTGCGAACAAGAAAACCACCATTGCGAGTAGGGCGTCCGACGAAAAGAGTTGTCCGCGCGCATTCCGAAGAATCATACAATATCATCCCCTGCGCCACCATCTCCTTCTCCATCTCCCGGGGGTGTCTCGGACACGGTGATTTCTGCAGGGCCTACGCTGATTCCTTGTGTTGACCGTACCGCACGAATAAACATCCCTGAAGTGAAAGAATTACTATCGATTCCCGTGAAGGGCAGCACGGTGATGAGGTCATACTCGGCTGAAGAACCATAGAGGTTCTTCCCTGCGATGAAAAAATTCTGATCCGACAAGGAAACAGGAACAAATGCCACGACCGTCGTGCCAATGGGGCTGTTGCTGACTTGATAGATGAGATCCATCACCTTCTCCTGGTTCTGTCGCAATTCCAAGAGGGCTTGTTTTGAGTTGGCGGAATTGGCTTGGGTTCCAAAAATATTCACGCTTACTAAGAGGATAACGAGCAAGACCGCAATGATGATCATGAGCTCTACTGTAACCTGGGCACGGGACCGCATGAGGGTAGATGCAATTCCAAACTTAAATGGGTGTCGGTCATGTATTGGCGTCGAGCCGGTAATTGATATCAGATAATCCCGTGGTGGCGACAATCTCAAAGCGCGAAAGATTGGAGGTCAGCAACGATGAAGGTGGGTCCAATGAGGGCAAGCGATAATCGATATTGCCAATATATCGCGAGCTCAAGAGGTCAATGGTATCAATGGTCTGATTGGGATTCGCATCATAATTCGCGGCCGTGCTATCGATTCCCGCAACATAAAGCTTTGGATACCACACCCGGATGCGGTTGACTTTATTGGTGTCGAAATTCATGTTGACATCCACGGTATAGGATTGAGTATGTGTCAAGGAATCGATATGGAAAAAGAAACGACCGCTCCTTGTCTGCACAATACTCGGTTGGGCGTTACTCAAAAAGAACTGGTCCACGTCCGTTCCGGCAGGAAAAAAATAGAATGATGTCGGGTCGCTAGAGATGGATCCGATTGTGCGTGGCTTGCTGCCTGAAGTGTTGGATCGGCTGCTCCAATTGCCGCTTTCATCCCTGAATTTCAGTGCGTAATAATAGTCGGTTCCGATATTGAGGTCTCTAATCACAATGCGCCCCGTGCTGCCTCCCAATAGTTTGCCCAAGTTGACATCGGTGACTTCTCTGGCCGCGGCGAATTCATTTTCGTCATCGATGGAGCTCATGGCATAACGTAGGTTGACATCCGTGGCGTAACCCGAAAAATTATCATCGCCGGGAGCCGTGAAGCTCAGTTGGATGGACCGGAAAGAAGGACCAGTTGCGGCTGACAAATCAGCGACCGTTCCAGGAGGAGTCGTGTCGAGCGAGCATCCTGTGCCATAAGTGGAGGAAGTATAATTTGAATCATCCGAGAAAGTGACAAATGCCTGGAATTGTTCGCCTTCATCATTAGTAGTCCCATTGAAAGTAAGAGAGTTACTGGTGTCCAGCACGTCATTCGGGTCGATGTCAAAATCCGTGATGTCGAGGTAATCTCCATCATCCGCATTTGCGTTGTTCAAGACCGTTCCAGTCTCAACGCGGATGGCCTCCAGCGTGCTGTGATTAGAATCACAATTCCACCATTTTGAAATGGTCATATTCGTGATGGTGAGCGTCCCAGAACTATTATTACGGAGCGAAAAACCATACACGGTGCTAGTATTAGTCGTGGTGCCATTCCAATCCCACTCGAATGCATTCGACTCACCAAATACGTTGAGCGTAATAGGTAATACGTGCGTGTTGGCGCCGGAGAAATCCGTAATCGCCAAACTGCCGGAATAATTCCCGTAGCTCGCAGTGGGAGGGACTACGATTTCGACCGTCTTTGTCGTACAACTTTGGGGAGAAAGGGATGAGATCGAAGAAATGCTCTGCACCCAGTCGCCTGCATTTCCAGAAGATGGGATAAAAGAAATGGACTTCAATGCAGTGTTGCTGGTATTGCATATTTGGATTTCGGCCGAATTCGTATCGGGACCGAGTGTGGTGAAATAGAGTGAAGAAGGGACTACACTCATCAACGCCCCCGTGTTGGAAAAAACCTCAATATTCACTGGAATGGAAAAAGACTCTACGCGATCCGAAAATGTTGCACTAATCTGAAGGAGTCCCGTGTAATTGCCGATGGCGCTTGCGGTGGCGGCGGCATCTAAATCAATATCAAAAGTCGAGTTTCCACTCAGTGTGCCGGAGGCAGTATCAGTAGTAGCTTGCACAAGCGTGTGATTCCAACTTAAAGAAATGGAAAGCGTGGCATCACTAGAATCCATGTTCGTTAAGGTAATCTGAGTGGTCTGATTCGTGTCGCGTGCCATGGGAAGATAGATGCTCGCGGCCGAAGAAGAAATGGAATTCGTCCCAATCGTGACTCCATTTGCTGTTCGTGTGAGCAGTAGCTGCTTAATTCCAAATGTGGTGGGGAGAGAACCCGAAATGGGTGCATTCGTGGTGGCGGTGATGTCGCTCCCATAAACACGCAGCACCAATGATTTTCCACTGATGCGCGTATTGCTTGCATCGATTCCACGCGGGAATGAAAGAGTAATGCGCTTTTGCGTGCCAATGGGTTGCGTGTTGACGGTGTTGATGGCATCCGTGAGTTCGGCTAAAGCAGTCTGTCCGGTTATCGCAGCTTGTCTTTCTTGGAGCTGTAGCACTTGCGTCGTGGTGAAATTCACGAGGTATGCGAGGATAATGGTGGCAATCGCCACGGCCACGAGCATCTCTACCGTGCTTTGCCCTTTTTCTCCACGCGTGATATTCATATCCATCTGCTGGTAAGGGGTGATTGAGCAATAAAAGCGTGTGGGCAGTCTCTGCTCGCATGCCATTTTGGTTTATCCTTAGGTGGAGGTGAAGCGCAGGGTAAAGTCATCAATTCCATTGATTTCATCCAATACCATGGTGTTCAGTATGCTAATTCCAGTCTGTCCGCCGAGGAGATTCAGGCATTGATATGTGC
>CAYZNV010000011.1:0-39026 GCA_964480125.1 uncultured archaeon | reverse complement strand
GACTCTCCTCGTATTGGAGATTCGCCTCCCAATTATTTCACCGGAACACT
The DNA here is from genome assembly GCA_964480125.1 of uncultured archaeon. Lineage (GTDB taxonomy): Archaea > Iainarchaeota > Iainarchaeia > Iainarchaeales > VGJJ01 > VGJJ01. Next base: position 38,976 of record CAYZNV010000011.1, on the reverse strand, counting down.
CTACAGCAGAAATTGCCCAAGCATTATGGGAATTAATTCCCGAGTTTCGTGGATACTTTATCAGTTTTATTATTCTTGGAATTTTTTGGGTAGGACACCATAATTTTTTTCATTTCGTGCGGAAGGTGGATCGTCCCATGCTATGGTTTACGATTTTCTTCCTTATGCTTATCTCCCTCATTCCATTTTCCGCTTCACTAGTTGGAAAGTATGGAGGCGAACCAATCGCAGTAGCAATCTATGGGATTCAACTCGTGATTATTGGGATTTCAATCTACTTGGGATGGGTTTACGCCACGCGCCACCATCATTTGGTGGATCACTCACTACCGCCAGCCGTTGTGCGCAGCATCAAAAAGCATATTCTCCTTGCCCCTATTGCTTATGCGATTGCGGTGATACTAGCACTGGCAAACTTTTCTATCTTGAGCTTGGCCATCTTTGTGGTGGTTCCGCTCTATTACATTCTCCCCAACCGCTTGGATCGACTATTGCCTGGGCGGAATGAACACGATCACAGCAAAGAGCATTGAGCACCAAAATCAACAAAACATTATGTTGAGGATTGGGTACTTTTTTATTCCTAGGATTTGTATTCCATGGGCGCATCCTTGTGAATACGCAAAACTCATTCTCAATTCCTCCAAGTAAAACAAAATTCATCATCATTACGGGCGGCGTTATTTCGGGATTGGGAAAGGGTATTGCTTCCGCTTCTATCGCCAAACTCCTTTCTTCGAATGGAAAAATCATCCCCATGAAATTGGATGGGTATCTCAACGTGGACCCGGGCACGATGAATCCCATTGAGCATGGAGAAGTATTTGTGCTGGATGACAAGGGCGAAGTCGACATGGACTTTGGCCACTATGAGCGTTTTCTGGGGATCAACTGCAAGTCCAAGTGGAACTTGACCATGGGAAAAATATTCGACTTTGTGCGCCAGAAAGAAAGAAGAGGCGACTACTTGGGAAAGACCGTGCAATTCATCCCGCACGTAACGAATGCAATCAAGGAAAAGATTTTCGAAGTCGCAAAAGAAGAAGACGCAGACATTATGATGATTGAAGTCGGCGGAACAGTGGGAGACTTGGAAAATGAACTCTACATCGAGGCCGTGCGTCAGCTCAAGAATGCCGTTGGAGAGAAGAACATCGCATACATTCACATGACCTACGTCCCCATCCCCGGGAATGTAAAAGAACAGAAATCAAAACCCACCCAGCAAAGCGTCAATCTCTTGCGCCAGCGAGGGATTCAGCCGGATATTATTATTGGTCGCTGCTCGCAGTTGCTGGATGACTCCATCAAAGAACGCATTTCCATTTTCTGCGACGTCCCAAAGGAAGCCGTCATCACGGGATTGGACGTGGATAACGTGTATCGCATTCCCCTAGTGTTCCGCGACGAAGGAATATTGGATATCCTTAATCGCAAGCTGCAATTGCAAGCCCCGGCACAAATGGAGCAGTGGGAATACTTAGTGCACCAAATGGATCATGCGGAAAAAGAAATCACGCTCGCGCTTTGTGGGAAATACACTAAGTTGGAGGACTCCTACGCAAGCGTCATTGAGGCCATCCGCCATGCTTCCGCGCACGCGGGAGTGAAAACAAAAATAAAGTGGATTGAGACCACTGAAATAGAAAATGGAACTATTTCTCCAGCGGAAGCACTGCATGGAATTCACGCCATGATCGTGCCAGGAGGCTTTGGTTCGCGCGGGATTGAAGGCAAAATCAATGCGATCCAATATGCGCGTGAGCAAGGTATTCCATACTTGGGGTTGTGTTACGGCATGCAATTGGCGACGATTGAGTATGCGCGCAATGCCTGTGCCATGCCGCATGCCAACACCACGGAAGTAAGCCCCTCCACTCCTTTCCCCATCATCGATCTGCTCCCAGAACAAAATGGGGTGCAAGAAAAAGGAGCAACCATGCGATTGGGTGGGAACGATATCATAGTGAAAACTGGCACGCGCGCGGAGAAAATGTTTGGTGCAATGACGCGCTTGCGCTTCCGCCATCGCTATGAGGTAAACCCTTCCTTCATCGCAGACCTGGAAAAGAATGGGATTATTTTTTCAGGTCGTGCTCCTGATAAAGAAATCATGCAGATTATGGAGCTGCCCAAAGAAAAACATCCTTTTTTCATGGGGACGCAGGCACACCCGGAGTTGACTTCACGATTGGAAAACCCATCTCCTTTCTTCCTCGAGCTCATTCGGGAGGCAGTGCGGCGAAAAGAATTATCGAAGAGTGGTGAGCTGCTTTCACGCGAATGATTATTTAGTCATCCAGAACTTGAATGCTTCCGGCAGCAACGTCAGCATGCGCGGGGTAGCGAATAGTTTGTGGATGAAGCGCGTGGGTTCATCCATGTCCCCATGCGTAGAAAGGAAGCGCTCGATTCCTGCATCTTTGACTTTGAGGAAGAATTTGTCCAATTCGGAGTTGCTCATATTGCTCTGGAATTGATGGATTTTCCAGTGCATCTCGAGCTCTCTGAACACGGGCTCCATTCTTTTGGAGTATTCATCCAGCGAAGCGCCGTGCTTGAGATGATCCTCAATGCATTTGGCGAGGATATCAGCGGACTTACAATTCATGATGATTCCGCCCCCCGTGGTTGCTTTTGTTTGATAGCCAGCATCCCCGAGCAAGAGCATCCCATTCGCATGCAATTGTTTGATGGGAGGATTACACGGAATGAGGAAGGAGTTGCTGTGCTTGATGTGGATGTCAATCTGCTTTTCTTTGAGGAATTTATTGAACGCATGCACGGGATTAATTCCCGTGGTGCAGCCTATTCCCACTTTGGCGCTTTCCTCATTTTCAGGAATGACCCATGCGAAGAAGTCCGGGGCGAAGTCTCGAGAAAGGTATAATTCCACGAACTTGGGATCAAAATTCCCGCTGGCCTTGACTTGATAGGAGTGAATGAAGTGTGAGGCCTTGCTTTCGATTCCTGCGAGCTTGCGCAAGCGTGAGTTGACTCCATCTGCCGCCACAAGAAGTTTGGGCTTCTGGATTCCTCCCCGGTCTTTGACCTTGGTGAAAATAGTTCCATTTCTCACGTCGATGGCTGCCGTGTTCAATTCGACTTTGGCTCCAGCCGCAAGGGCTTCTTTGTATAGTGTCTTGTCGAAAAGCGAGCGATCCATCACATACGCAACGGGTTCCTTGCTCTCAATGCGCAGCTGCGTGTTATTGGGGGAGAATATTTTGGCTCCATATATCGTGTTAGTAAAGCTATCACGGAGATCAAATCCCAGCTCTTTGGTGTTGCGCGCGGAAATGAGGCCGGAGCAGTGCTCGGGAATGCCTATCTCAGGATGGTCTTCCAGCACATTCACATCAATGTCGGCTTCCGCCAGTTTTTTGGCTAGCCGCAAGCCCGAGGATCCTGCTCCCACAATGGTTACATCACTCATACATAGACGCGTTGAAAGAAACCCATTAAAACCCATTCAAGCCCGAGTTGCATAGGAGAAATGTGGATGGATTGGGTTCAACCCCTATTGGGAGTGATTTTTGCCCTTGGCATGGGGATATTGGGCAGCCGCTGGTTTAATTCCTCTCCAAACACCTGGGAGCGCATCGCCATGGGCACACTAGCGATGCTTCTCTTTTTCCCGATCGCGCTGTATTTTTCCAATCGCCTGCTGGGGTGGCAAGTCTCACTTCCCACGCTGCTTATTCTATTCTTTCTTTTTTTAATTATTGGAAAAGTGTCCAAGAATTTGCGTTAATTATTTTTTCAAAAAAAGAATGAAATGAAAAATAAAATGAAAATAAAAAAAAGAAAAGAAGATGGAATGCCCGTTTAGGACTTCCAGAGCTTCTTGGCGCGAATGGGCCCGCTGACGACTTTTTCTCTTTTCGCGGATGCATTTCCTGCGCTGCGCATGATGGGGTTTTCGAAGTTATTGCTGGGCAGCGAGTTGCGAACCGCACTCACGCTGAAGAACACCAGTCCCGCGACGAGGATAATTCCCAAAGCAGGCAACGCGGCTCCTTGTGCGGCTGAAACCAATCCCGTAATAGGAGATGCCCCATCAACGCGTGATCCGGCTGCAGCTGTGCCACTGGATTGGATATAGGGGGGGTTTTGCAGCTTGTCGACAATAGAAGCGGCGAAAGCCGTGGCCTCTTCTAATGCCATTTCTGCTTTCTTGGAATATTGAATTTCCACTTCCTGCCCCTCAATGAGGTTGCTGATTTCGAATTGCACCAGTGGATCGTCCTGCAGCACCGTCATCGCATAACTGGATTCGATTTCGGCTGCCGTTGCGGCGAATTCTTTTGGAATGCTCTCAATGATTTTGAGCGTTCCCCTATTCTGTGCATTCACAAAGTGCAAGGTCACGCGCACCGTGTACTTTCCTTCGGTCGCAGAGGGAACGACTTCCACGCGCTTGCTGGTTTGCCAATCCGTAATGGCTTGCTTTCCGGTATTCACTAACGTTCCATCCCCGGAATTGAATCCGGCAAAGTCCAAGACGCTGCCAATGGCATCCGCCGTGAGCGTGATGGGCAATGCATCAGGCAACGTGGGAGCGGCCGCCACCGTGGGAGCAGCAGATGCCGTTGTGGCAGCAGCTGGAGGAGTAGTGGTTGGAACAGTGGGCGTTTGGGCCGTTGCAATTAATCTCGAAGCAGGATCGAGAATAGTGATATTGCGCTGCGCCAATCCGCATGAGTCCGAGCCAAAGCGCAACACAATGGTCTTGCCGATTTGGTTAGGAACGTTAATGGTTCCCGCGAATTCTGTTCCGCCGCCTTGTTTGAGCGTCGTAGTATTCGTGACCCCTGTGATTTGCCATCGGAAGTTTCCACTACTCTGCACAGTAGGAGCCGTTACTTTTACTGCAATGACATCTCCCGCATACACTTTATCAGGATACGTGAAAGTAAGGTTCACGGAGCATGTACTTCCGCCACCACCGCCTCCACCTCCTCCCCCGCCGCCAGTATTGTTTCCGGTGTTGTTATTGTTGTTATTATTGTTGTTATTGTTGTTGTTATTCGATCCAGAAGGTGGATCCGTGGTAACGGGCAATTCGTTACTGAATCCTCCCACATTCCCTGCCAAGTCGACGACGCGAACCCAATAAAAGTAATCAGTTCCTGCCGTCAAGCCTGAGTCATTGTACGCAGAGGTAGTAAGAGTTCCTCCAATTTGCGTTGCGGATCCGCTGGCATTGCTCGTGTGTCGATACAATCGATAGGATGCAACCCCTGAACCCGAATCGCTTCCATCAGGCCAATTCAATGAAAGCGTGGTCTGCTCAACGTTGCTGACGTGAGATCCTGACAGAGAAACGGTATTCGGAGCAGCACGATCAAGATAGACACTAAAGGTGCGAACAGGCGTAGAGAGATTTCCGAAGGCATCAGCGACGCGCGCGGAGATAGTGCGATTTCCATCGCTGGCACTGCACCCATACACCGTATTGCTGATGTCGAATGAATTAATGGTGGTAGAAAAAGGAAATGAAGCGTAGGCCGACCCATCACAACTCAAGTAGGCAGTAGTTGCACTTGCATCCGCAGTCAAACCAAAATTGGGAGTGACGTCGCTCGTATAGAAGTCAGTGCTGAATGCGGTAAACGCAGGAGGAGTGAAATCGACGGAGAACGTCCATTGGTTGTTCGTCGCAAGCGCATTTCCTGCCATATCATTCACATCCACGCGCACAGTGTATGCGGTAGTAGTGGTGGTGACAGCACTTGGAATATAGGAATAATTTCCATTCCCGTCGGAAGTGAAAGTGACGGGTGTATTATTCACTGTCGTGACAAGCGTGGCAGCATTAATTCCGCTCAAATTATCTGAAAGCGAGAACGTAATCGTTGGCTGGCCGTTGTTTGTGTCACTCGTTGGAGAACGATTAAAAATCGCGGGAGCGGTCGAATCGACCATGATGGTGTATGGAAAATTTGGCGCAGGCGTTGTATGACCAACTCCATCAATGGCACGTACATTAACTGCTCCACTAAAATTGGAAAATGGAGTCATCCCAACAATTGTTGAATAAGATCCCGTGGTGGCGAATTGAACTGTACAAGTGCTGGCATCAGTACATGTCCCTTGAACTGAAACAGGTTGCACAGTCCAGCTTCCGTTTGGGATGTATGGACTACCATTTTGAGTGAGAAATGCAATTATATTTGATGAAGATGGCGCAGTTAAATCCAAATATGTTTGATTGGATGATTGTGCATCGACTTGTGCGCCGCTGTCAATGTTCGTGCGCACAATCACATATTGTGTTCCTTCAGTTGCTCCACTTGGGATTGAATTCCAGTTGTGCGAGCAAGGAACGGCAGAAGAAAAAGTGGTGGGATTTCCGCAGAATGTTACGGCATCCGTGGGGGCAAGGATGACCAAATCGTTGGCATCATAAGTGCTATCACTCGACAGCACAATCTCCACATTCATGGATTGTGTGTTTACATCGTATGTGGGATTGGTGAGCGTAAAGGCAATTGAAACGGCAGTGACGCTGGGATCCACTTGTGCTGACAACGGAGTAATCGCAATCGTGGTTGGATCCGCAAACACCACCCCTGCAAAAATGAGTAATCCCAAGATGATGATCCATGCTCGATTCATACGCTTTATCCCCCAAATGATAATAGGAATCCTCACTCGCCCTTGGTTTAAAAGCCCAATCGGGTTTTTGCCCTAAATTAAAAGGATTCTAATAAAAAAGGCCCGTGAGGATTATTCTGTATTCTTCTTTCAGTTCTTTTTTGAGGTGAAAACGCATGCAACAACTCCGAACCGTTCTTTTCCTGGGACTATTGACGGGACTATTATTAGTAGTAGGAGGAATAGTGGGAGGACAGGGAGGAATCATCACTGCTTTCATTTTTGCGGCCATCCTGAATTTTGTCTCGTACTTCTACTCGGATAAAATCGTGAAGTGGATGTATCGCGCTCAACCCTTAACCGCGCATACGGAGCAAGGAAAGCGCGTGCATGCGTTGGTGCGCAGCAATTGCACAAAAATGCAGCTCCCGATGCCTGAATTATTTTTCATCGAAGAGGATTCCCCCAACGCATTCGCAACAGGAAGAAATCCCGAGCACGCGAGCGTGGTTTTTACGCAGGGAATTCTGCACCTATTGAATGACAAAGAATTGGAAGGCGTAATCGCACATGAGCTATCGCATGTAAAAAATAGAGACATCCTTGTCTCCAGCATTGCCGCTACGATTGCGGGCGCCATTGGAATGCTCGCGTACATGTTGCAGTTCGCCGCATTCGGTGGAAGAGATGGAGAGAATCGCAATCCCATTGGATTAATTATCATCGCGATTAGCGTCCCCATTATTGCCACGCTCATCCAATTAGCGGTTTCGCGCTCGCGCGAATTCTTGGCAGATGAGACAGCAGCGCACGCATTGCATAGTGGTGAAGGCTTGGCTGCGGCGTTGCAGAAATTAGAAAAAGGAATCCATCACATTCCCTTTGCGCATGCCAATCAGGGAACGGCACACTTATTCATTTCCAACCCCTTTGGGGGAGAAGATGGAATTAATGTGTTGAGCTGGTTCGCCACCCACCCCCCAATTCGTGAACGTGTGCGTCGTCTGCTTGAGAAACGGTAGCGACCCATCGACTATTTAACTCATTTCGAGTTATGGTTGTCTCATGCGCATTCCCTGGGCAGCAATAGGAGTCAGCATCATTATTGTGATTATTGCTGCTTCCCAGTTGGATGTGGGAAAGCTAGCCGATGCAATAACGCGAGTTAATCCTGTTTATTTGGGCGCGGCCATGACCATTTGGGCCATCATGGTGGTATTAAAAGTAATAAAATGGATGGCCGTCATCCGCGCGATTGACGGGCATGTATCCCCAAAAGAATCCTTCATTGCACTAATGGTGGGATTATTTGTCGGCGTGATGACGCCTGGGCGGATTGGCGACTTTGTGCGTGCAGCGTATGTAAAGGATCGCCTCTCCTGGGGAAAAGGAGTGATGGCAGTGGTTATTGATCGTGCCATGGATGTGTTGCTATTAATTGGATTTGCCGCAGCAGGAGTTATTTGGCTTTCCGCAATTTCAGGATTCAATCTTATTTCGACTCAACTAGTCATACTAGTAGCTGCACTAGCCGCAATAGCCACTTACCTGGCATTAAAAAAATCGTTCATGAAACGCTTTATACTACCGATTGCTAATCGGTTTCTCTCCGCCCGTTTTTTGGTCCTAGTGAAGAAATTAGGGACACAATTCTTTGACGCAATTCCTTTACTCAAAAAAAATGTTTTTTTTGTATTGGTGGCAATTGGGATTAGCGCCTTGACTTGGCTGCTCTCGATTTCATTTGGATTTGTCCTCATGCAAGGAATTGGGATGCAGACAGAATGGACCGTGGCGTTACTGACTATTCCAATTTTGGCATTGATTGAGATTCTTCCAGTCAGCGTAATCGGCATCGGAACGCGCGAGCTTGCCGCGATTCTCATTCTTTCTTTTTTCAGCATCTCCCCTGAACACGCAGTCATTTTTTCATTGCTCTATTTCGTTCTGGGATATTTGCCGAGTGTAGTGATTGGATTAGTCTTGTTCAATACGAACCCAATCCCCATCGAAGGCGGGTTGCAGGGGATTATGAACCGTTTTTCTCTTTCAAAAAAGTGACATCACAAAATCATCAAAATTTTACATGAAATGAGTTGGACAATTATTTTTTCGTGAATTTATGAAGGCACGTGAGGGATAGCATAAATGGCAACCCAAATGGAAGATTCAATTGCTTTTCTTGCTGCATCCCCACTACTGCGGAAAATTCCCTTGGATTGAATGCGTTCACATGGTCCGGCACCTTAATGGGTCTGCGCCCCAGCAAAAATCGACTGATGGTCCAATTTGTCTCATTGGGATGAGTGATAATCATCGTGCCCCCATTTTTCAGAACGCGCGAAAATTCTTTTAGTACGTTTTTGTATTCGAACACGTGCTCCAATACTTCCGTACACACGATGATGTCAAAAAATCCATCAGGAAAGGGTAATCGATCCAAATCTGTTTTCGTACAACTAGCGAATGGAGCACGTGCGCGACATTTTTCTAGCGCATTCTCCATGATATCAGCGCCATAAAAAGAATAGTCAGGGTGGCGCGCATGCATCATTTGCAATAAGTGTCCTTCCCCACAACCTGCATCAAGTACTGCTAATTTATTCCCACTAGGCATCTCGTCCACTATTTTTTCTAGGCGTTGCACATGTACGAACCGAACGAGAGGATTGGGGCTCGTATAAAGACTTTCCATGTTGTCATCAGGCATGTACAAGTGATCGGTTCGTGACATATTTTTTTCTCTCGTGTATACCCATAAAACATCCTAATATGTTTTAATGGTTCTTCTTCGAAAAAAAGAAGTCATTAGAAAGTCAGTCCCAGGCATACACTGCAAACCCATCATTCACAATAAGTGGGGTTTTCAATTCCAATAAAGGTGTTCGTTGCGTGTCAATAACGAGATAATCAAAATCGAGTTCACCCAGACAGTCTACGCAATTTTTTTCCATTGCCTCTTTGGCAATGCGTGTTTCTTCTAATATTTTTTTCACCGCGGGAGTGCGAATGCTATGCACGGCTAGCGTGAAATTAGCAGAAGTGGCGATGACAGGTATTTGATTCGAGTACTGCGCCATTTTCCCGCTGTGTGGAGTAAAAAATAGCACGCGTGCGGGTGGCAGATCAGCACGAGTGCTAGAAAACCGCTCTGCAAAATGGGCTTCACGCAAGGTTGCTTTGCTTCCGATTGCTAATCGATTCAAGTCATCAGATGAAAAATTGATTGCTGCCCCGATGACCAAAATGCAAAACAATACAGAGGGCAGCCATTTGCGTGGGATGGCGAGTGCCAGATAGGCGCTTGAAAACAATAGCAACCCACTCCACCCCAACTCAAGAAACTTACTATGAAATATGGCATTTGGAATGAATAAGAAAAGGAGGTAGCCAAGTAAAGCCACAATTACTAACCCTCCGAGCTTGCGTATCAATGGATTATTCCACGCTCGCTGACGCAAGTGGATAAGCGCAAACAAAGCGATTGCCACGGAGATAATTCCAAAAAAAATAGGAAGTGGAGCAATGGAGCTAATCGACGGCAACGCTCCTTCCGATGCTGAAATTTGTCCGGCCTGTGCTAGTTGAAGGTAAGGAATGCCTTGGTTCCATATCACGGGGAAGAATCCCACGAATGCAATTCCGGCAACCTGGAGAATACCAATGAAACGCTGCCCCAGCGTGACAAAATTCCCTGCCAACATCCAAAATAGAAATAGAATGATTGCCATGTAGGGGTGAGTGATGGCCGCTCCTGCGAAACCAATTCCGCCTAGTATTTTGTTTTCTTCAGCCCAAAAGGCAGCCAAGAGTCCAATACCAAATGAAAACAGTAAGGCATATTCTCCAACCAAGAGATCCAAAAAAGGCAATCGCATTCCGATAAAAAGCACTCCCACCGCGTACGCCGCTTCCTGCTTGCCGGTCAATCTGATGGACCAGCGCACTAGTGCAAAAAAACAAAAAATGATTCCGAGAAGACCTAGCCCCCATGCTGCTTGGTGAGATGGAATTCCAATAGAAGTGAATTGGGAAACCAAAAGCGGCAAACCCAACTGGTAAAAAAATAACACATCAAAGTATGGAGCATAACTCAATGGAATGTGCGATTTGATGAACGAGGCTGCCACACTCGGAGCAGCATCCGCACTCAAATCATATCCGCCCTGAACTCCAAAAAAAATAACCCCCATAACAAGAACAATGAGCATTGCCACTCCAATGAATGGAAAAATATTCACTGCATCCACTTTATTTTCCCCTAAAGTAAAATGAGTTTTCAGTTCTCTCGCTTTATGTGGTGGACTTGATTTATTTTTCATGGCAAGCAATGCAAAAGAGATGAGTGCCGCCACAACAATTGACAAAGCCGAGATTCCAATGGTGTATCCCATAAACAATGACGTAATTACCCACACGCAAAGAAATACGGCAAGCGAATCCATCAAACCAAAAAATAAAAAATAAGGCGATGCATCGAGAATTGTACGAACGGGGCTTGCTGCCATATCACGCATATCCGATAGTGTTAATATAAACCCTATATCTTTCATGTGTGTAAGGTAGATTAGATGTCCGTTCTAAAAGTCACTCGAATGGAGAAATCAAACCACGCATCAAATATTTCGTTAGTGGTTCCGGCACACAATGAAGGAGAAAGCATCCGCCGAACCATCGAAACATATCATCGTGCGCTAGAAAATTCGCCAAACGTGAAAGAATTTGAAATCATCCTCATCAGCAATAATTGTTCAGACCAAACTCCCCAAATCTGCTCCGAGTTGGCGGCAACGGATAAGAAGATAATTCACTTTGATTTTCCACAAAAAATTGGCAAAGGAGGAGCAGTATTAGAGGGATTTAAGGTCGCACGTTTTGATTTAATGGGCTTCGTTGATGGAGACAATTCCATTGAAGCCGATCAATTCATTCGATTGATTGATGCAATACGCCCGGAAACAGTGGGTGCAGCTATTGCATCGAAACGCATGCCTGGTGCAGTCATGGATCCCCCGCAGCCTTTATCGAGACAGGTGCTTGGATTTGGGTTTGCACAATTGCAGAATATGCTTTTCGGCACCGGCGTGCATGATAGTCAGTGCGGGGCAAAAATATTTAGGAGAAAAGCGATTGAGCCCCTTCACTTGCATACCACTGGGTTCGCATTTGATGTTGAATTATTACATCGCACTAGACAACATGGTTTCAAAATCGTAGAATTGGGAATTGTATGCCACAATACTACTGAATCGACTGTGAGTTGGCACGCCCCCATCTCAATGCTCAATGACTTAATCCAATTACGATTAAAGTTATGAAAATCCAGTCATGGAGAAAAATGGCGTAAAAAATATTCAATAATCGCTATTTTTTATTTTATTTTTTAGAAGTGATTGGCAAATCAATAAATAAGACTGATTTTTCTTTGTGGGCGTTCCATTCCAACTCATCAATCTTGGAAATGATTCCTTTTCGGAACAGCATGGACTTTCGCAGAGAAAAGAATTGATTGATGGCGCCAGCAAGCATGCTGGGATCGCAAGGCGGAACTAGATATCCATTTTTTCCATCTTCAATCCAATCACTATTACCCCCCACACGCGTAGCGATAACAGGGGTGCCAAAAGCAAATGCGAGAGGAATGACTCCTGATTGGGAGATGCTACGATAAGGCAATACGACCAAATCGGCAGCAGAAAAAAGAGTTGCGACTTGGTCTTCTGGAATATACTTATCCATGATACGCACACGAGAAGTGATTCCGAGCCGTGCAATGGATTCGAGATAATGGGATTTGTCTTTCCAAAATTCTCCTGCGATGACAAGCAACGCATCAGGGTGTTTCTGCAAGATAGCGGGAAGTGCTTCCAATAAGTCATCCAGTCCCTTGTACGAGCGAACGAAGCCGAAGAAAAGAATCATTTTTCCTTCTATCCCTAACTCGCGTCGAGCACTCTCGCGGGAAATGGATTTATTTTTTTTCTCCGAGTTGAATGGCAGCCCTGCAATAGGAATGATTTTTCCTCGTGGGAATTCGTGCCGCGCTTGCATAGTAGTGACGTGCGAGAACGTCACGATATAATCCGCTTTTCCAAGAACGAGTCGTGCAAGGACACGGTGCGCGGCCATGAATGGGGGTGAATGTAATAGTTCAGTGAGGTTCATGCATTCCCCTCCGTTGCATGAGGAAATACGTTATGCGCCATCACTCCAATCTTGGCACGGGTTCCGTGGAAAAGCATGAGGAAAAAGTAACATGGAGCTAAAAACGTGGTCCACCATTGGAAAATAATCCTATCTGGGGCGAACGCACGAATGACTTTGATGGCCTTCCACCACGTAATGGGATTGATGGGATCGAGTATCGCGTGGAAGTGAAATTCTTTTGGAGCATTCGCGTGCGGATCCTTTTGGGGTTTCTTCATGATCCATGTGGGATATAACCGCGAAAATGTAATCACCTCAATCGAATGATGGCGTGCCAGCTCACGACAAATAACAGTCGTGTAGTGCGCAATCCCTCCGCGAAATGGAAGGATGGGCCCAATAACTATCACGCGCATGCCCGAAGGAAATTTGTTTCGACCGGCAGAAAGAGTTTCGGGCGAGGATTCATTCAAAGAGCTAGTTCTTGACAAGGGGTTTCCACCACCATTCGTTTTCACGGTACCATTTCACCGTTTGCTGGAGCCTGGTGGTAAATGGAAGTGTGGGAGAATATCCGAGTTCTTTGATCTTAGATGCATCCAAGCTATAGCGCAAATCATGACCTTTGCGATCCTCTACACGCTGAATCATTTCTTCTCCCTTGCCCAATTGATGTAGAATCGCGTGCGTGAGTTCAAGATTGGTGAGTTCTTGTTCTCCGGCGATGTTGTATACTTCACCCACTTTTCCACTTCGCAGCGCAATCTCGATGCCATTGCAGTTGTCCTCGACGAAAATCCAATCGCGGATATTCTTTCCTTCCCCATAGAGCGGAACTTTTTTTCCTCGAAGGAGATTGGTAATGAAAAGGGGAATGACTTTTTCGGGGAATTGATTGGGCCCAAAATTATTGCTGCTCCGGGTGATGATAGTGGGCAACCCGTACGTTTCCTTAAACGCATGCACCATCATCTCGGCACCGGCTTTGCTCGCGGAATAAGGGTTACGCGGATGCAAAAGATCTTTTTCGGTGAAGCTACCCTCGAGGATGTGGCCATAGACTTCGTCGGTTGAAATGTGGAGGAATCGCTTGATATCATGGTGGCGCGCAGCATCGAGTAGGCGATAGGTCCCGGTGATATTGGTTTCGATGAACGCAGAAGCATCATTGAGAGAATTATCCACATGACTCTCTGCCGCGAAGTGGACGACTGCCTCACATCCCTGCATGGCCTTTTCTACCGTCACGCGATCACGGATGTCTCCCTGCACGAAATGATAGCGCGGATCCTTTTCAATATCGAGTAGATTTTCTTTTCTGCCCGCATAGCTCAGGACGTCCAGATTTACGACTTCATCGTTGGGGAATCGTTTCAGATGCTGGCGCACAAAATGACTGCCAATGAATCCATTTCCCCCAGTAACAAGCAATCGCATACGCACAACCTCCACGCAACAATTCTAAAACCCGCATTTGCATGTTTAAAAGCCGAATTGGTACAATCCTGACTTCGGCAAAAAAGCATCCGCCCTACTTTTAATGGATTATCGTGATTATTGGATTACATGGCGCCACGCACAAAAAAAGAATCCATTGCTCCGAGACAACGCGTGCATGCAGTGATAATGATTCCTGCCTTCAATGAAGAAGAAACCATCACGGAGGTCGTGAAAAGTATTCCTTCTTCGATTGAGGGAGTCTCGACCATTTCAGTAGTGGTAATCAATGACGGAAGCACGGACCTCACGGCGCAGAAGGCACGCGAAGCCGGCGCGCGAGTCGTTTCCAACGACCGCAATCGCGGGCTTGCATTTACTTTCCGTAAAGGGTTGGAGACCGCTCTCGAGATGGGAGCGGACGTCATCGTGAACACGGATGCGGACAATCAATATGATCAAGCCGAAATCCCCCAGCTTATCCAACCTATCCTGGACGGCCGCGCGGACATGGTGATGGGTTCGCGCTTCAATGGGAAGATCGAGTCCATGCCCTTCAAGAAGAAAGTCGGCAATCGATTGGCAACGTGGATTGTGGGAGAGGTTTCGGGTCTGAAAATATCGGATGGACAAACGGGCTTTCGTGCCTTCACGCGTGAGGCAGCCATGCAGTTGAATCTCTTTTCGCATTTCACCTATACGCAAGAAAGCATCCTTGAGGCAGCGGACAAACGCTTCCGTGTCGTTGAGATTCCATGCACCTTTCGCAAGCGCGCGGACAAAAATCGTCTTTTCTCTGGGGTGTTGAATTATGCCTCTCGCGCAGCATCGACACTGTTGGTGGGATATGTCACGTATCGCCCCCTACGCGCATTTGGAATCGCCGGCGGAGCTATTTTGGCAGCTGGCTTGCTAGCAGGCGGTTTCGTGTTGCGCCATTACACCTTGACAGGCCTCGTCTCACCGCACCTGCCGAGGGCCGTTTTGTCGGTGGCATTGATGATTATCGGAACGCAAGTAGCGGCATTGGGGCTGATTGGAGAAGCCATCAAGCACCAGCGTATGATCCAGGAGCGCGTGCTCTATGAGTTGCGCCGAAAAAGATTTGAAAAATAAATAATACGAAATCCCACTACTGCTTGGACTCAGCTTTTTCGCTCGGTTCAGGAGTGCTTTTTTTAGGTGCAGTAGGGAGATCATCCTGCTCGTTATTCCACGCGATAACCGTTGAGGTCTTACTTTGATGGCAGTCGCACGTGCAATTGGGCCAATACACGGATATCCCGCACCCGCATAATAGACAAGGGTTTTTCCACACCGGCATATGGGATGAACAACACGCAAGCGCTTTTAATCCCACATTTTTAGAGCCTTGATCCGCATCATCAAATAATCAAATCATAGTACAAGTTTCGAAGCGCGTATGGGTTATAAAGAAAAATCCCGTTGGATATTCACTCCTTATAACGATACGCTGGAAGAAATTCACTATGACATCTAACCCCGCGAGCACGAAAACAGTAATGCTGACTCGTCACGAGACTATGCCTACGGAGATGCCGATAACGGAAACGAAAACATGCAAGGTCATGCTGATTCGCTCTCCTTCCGTGATGCAGCTCAACTCTCGTTTGGCCGCTAGCCTGGTGAAAATCATGGGAGTGGTTCCCCCACTAGGGCTATTATACGTCGCCGCAGTGTTGGAGAAAAATAACATCCCTGTGCGCGTTTTGGATGCGCTAGTGGAAGAGATTGACATGCAAGAGACGCAGCGCCGCATTGAAGCATTCAGACCAGACTTAGTGGGAATTGCCATCTCCTCCGCAACTATCAAACAAGACCTTGAAGTCGCGCGCATGTGCAAGAAATTGGGTGCAAAAGTTTTGCTGGGTGGCGCGCACATGACGTCCTACCCGAACGAATTACTCTCATACGAGGAAGTCGATTTTGGTATCATGGGGGAAGGTGAGACTCCATTCTTGAAACTCGCGGAAGCGCTGCGCGACAACACATCATTCGAGAAGATTGATGGAATGGTTTTCAAGAAAGAGGGCAAAGTGATCATCAACAAACCCTGGATTGAGCCCGATTTGAATGCGCTTCCGTTTCCCGCTCGCCACCTCGTTCCATGGGAAAAATACTCCATTATCATTGCCGATCACCCCATGGCAACGATTTCGACAGGAAGAGGTTGCCCCTACCGCTGCGGCTTTTGTTACAAGCAACCTTCCGACATGCGGTATCGTTTCCGCTCGGCGCAGAACATCATGGAAGAAGTCAAGCAAGTCTATAATCGTTACAAAGTCAAAGAAATATGTTTCGTGGACGACACCTTCACGGTGGAGAAGAAACACGTGTTAGAGTTGTGCGACATGTTCATCAAAGAGGAATTGCATAAAAAAATAAAATGGCAAACCACCACGCGCGTGGATTGTGTGGATTATGAACTGTTGAAGCGCATGAAAGAAGCCGGTTGCCGTCAACTGCGCTTCGGTATTGAGTCGGGAGACCCAGAGACGCTCAAACTGATGAATAAGCAGATTTCCCGCGAGCGCGCCAAGCAAGTGGTGAAGTGGTGCCGCGAGATTGGGATTGAATCATTTGCCTATTTCCAAATCGGTTATGCGCATGAAACCGAGGAAAGCATCCAGCGCACGATTGACTTCTCCATTGAATTGGATTTGGATTTGTTGATGTACAATGTCGCGACTCCCCTCCCGCAAACGCCGCTCTATATGCTGGCCATGCAGGAAGGGATCATCAAGGGGGATTATTGGCGAGAATACACGCTTGGAAAACGCCAAGATCGCATTCCTTTCTTCGTCAAGGACGCGGACAAATGGGTTTCGCGCGCATACAAGCGTTTCTTTTTCCGCCCAAAGTTTATTTTGCGCCAAGTAGGGAAGTTGCAGAACCCGCGCATGTTCAAGAAGTATGTAGAAGCCTTCATGGCCATTACTTTCTTCAACATGGTGCCTGAAGAAAAAGTCGAGGATAGTGCAGTCGCGAGTTGAAGTTGAGACTGCATTATTTCTTACAGTAAAAAAATTAGTAAGAGAAAAAAGAAAATAGCTCACTGAGTGACTTCGGCGAGCAACCCATTAATGACGCCGATGACGTACTTTAGCGAATTCGAATCGACTTCCAGCACTTCACCTTCCCCGCCCGCATAAATAAATACGCGTTCTTGCTCGAAAATTTTCTCATCCAACACTTTCCAGAGGTAATTCTCCAGAAATGGATGCAGCTTCTCAATAGATAACCCCGTTGCCGCTACGCATTCAGCAGCAGACCCTGCATGAATACCAGTATCGCCAGAATGCAACTCGAGTTTCTTCAAATCCACGCGCGCTTCAAGAGAATGCACAACCAAAATGGGCCCGCGTTTCCCGACATAGAAATGGGTTTGCAATAGTTGTGCAGGCGTGCACTTCAAAGATTGTAACAGGGATTCGGACGACTGAGGATAAGGAGTATGGTGGACCACATATTCGACGCGTTGTGCTTCTAACCAGTCTTTTCCTTGCAGGCGTGGAGTAGTAGGGTGTTGCATACGTTTTCTCCATCCCATGCTTATTTAATCGTGACCACAGGGACACGGTAGAGCTGCACCCCTTCTCGCTCGAATAGCAACTCCAACCCCACAAGCGATGGATTGAATGAGGGTAGTGTATCCACGGTAGTCGCACTCCTTATCATTTGCCGCTCATCATTTCCCAGCAGAACATATGAAATGCCTTCGCGTTGCAACCATTCTCGCTGCGCATCAGGAGAGTCACGGGAAAAGAATTCCTCAACTGCCAATCGTTTTTCTTTGAAGTCAATAGTAAGAAAGCCATGCGCCAGGTAAGGACGGAGAGTCGTTCGCCAAGAAAAGAGACTGCCCATGCGATAATCCGATACGACAATTCCTGGAGGCAATGTTTCCGCGAATTGGGCAAGGGCATTTTCTCCCGCAGAAAGATAATGCTTGGGCTGCTGCACCACTTCACCCGAGCGCTTTGCAATCACGAATGGCGCTGAGAAGCACAACAAGAGCAACACGACTGCCAGAAATCCGCGGAATGAAATAGTTGGAAAACGGATTGAAATGAATTCATTCCAGACTCGCATGATTCCTGCCCCTGCAAAAACAGCCAGGGGAAAATGCAAGAGGTAGAGGTACTTCACTCCCGCCGTCAGGAGATTACTCCCCAAGAATGCCACGAATAACCAGCAAGTAAGCAACTCAAATGCACGCGCATGCGCGAATGTGGTGCGAGCGCGCAACCACCCATAAGCTCCTGCGAGTCCCAAAAAGCCGAATCCGAAAAGATACCATTGCACGCTCTCCGTGCGATTCCATGTCAAGTAAATGGTTTGATGAAATAAGTAGATGGGATCCTGTCGCGCCCAGAGAATATAACCCACCCACAACAGCCCGGGAATGATGATCGCAGAAAATGGCATCAACTCTATTTTCTTAGTAGCGCGATAGGCATGCAGTGATTGGATGGCGATGAATAATCCAACAAACACAAAACCAATCACTCCGGCCGGAGGATGATTCAATGCGGAAACGAGCAAGAATAATGCAGTCCACCCCAAATAGCGTGGCTTTCGTCTTTCATAGAATTTCAGCAAATCATTCAGTGCGAGCAACAAAAATATGAGTCCGAAAATGGAAAGAGCATGGAATGAGAACCCAATGAAACTATACCCCAAATCATACGTGAGATCATGCGAGTAAATGCGTGCCGCCAATGGAACTATTTTTCCGAGCACGAAAAGTATTCCACCGAGCCCACCGCCTAATCCAGCAAGGATGAGTGCAATGGTTCGCGTTGGAGAATCGGGAAATAGTCGCTTGAGGAAAATAGCGATGAGCAAGAATAATGCGATCACACTGAAAAAATGAAAGGCATTCCACACCCAATCAAGTGGAAGCGAAGTGAATCGCACCACGGCTGCAATGAGGGAAAAGTAAAGAATGACGTATCGGCCTTCGCTCACTTCAGGAGTGCTATAATCCTGGAGCACCAACAAATTTTCTTGCACCCCGCTATTGACATATCCCGCATACGCTTGCGTATCCTCGACAAAACTGAATCCGATGAATACTTTTTCGGGAGACGAAGAGACATACCCTGCGATTACAGGCAGTAACGCCAACAAGCCCATGATGATGGAAAACGCAATAATCCATTTCCACTCATGCTGGTCAAACACGTGGAGTGAGCGCATAAGCGAAGATGACACGACTCCTATTAAATGCCATTCCACGAGGCAACTCAACGAAATAGTACAATCCTGAAATGGATGGGGTGATACTCAGTTTATAATGAATCACATGCCTATTCGTATGGGGATCATACATGGTCAATGACATCTCTGCGCTCAAACATTTACCTAAGGTATTCTTCAAGAACGATACCTTGCCCATGCAATTAATTTATTTCGTCACGACGCGCTGCAACGCGAGCTGCCCCCATTGCTTTTACGCCGCCGAACTCAACAACCCACTCAAGAAGGACATGTCGTTAGAAGAGATTGAAAAGTTCACGAAGAGCATGGACGAACTCATGGTGGTGTACTTTGGGGGAGGAGAACCCTTCTTGCGCACGGATCTGCCAGAGATTGCAGAAATTTTTTATCGGAACAATCACGTCCGACTATTTGGGATTCCGACCAACGCTTTCTTGCCCGCAATCATGATCCCGTCCATTGATCGCATGTGCGCAAAATGTCCAGAGGCTAATTTCCTAATCAATGTCTCGCTCGATGACATTGGCGTGGCGCACGAACAGTTCAGGAAAGTCCCTGGGGGATGGGCCAAATTATTGGAGACGATCGCCGGGATCAAGGAGCTCCAGAAAAAGCACAAGAATTTGGCGTTAGGGACGAATTGCACATTCACGTCATTCAATCAGGACCGCATCCAAGAAATTTATCGTTACATGCGCGACGAGATCAAACCCGATTCCATCAACATTAATCTGGTCCGCGGAACGCCCAAAGAGAGATTGGCAAAGAACATTGACATCTCCAAATACCGCACCGTCATCGAGATGTTGCAACACGACTTGGACACAGGAAAACTCGGATACACCACGTCTTCCTTCCAGCCATTTATCAATCAGAATCAACGCCGGACAAAGGATTTGATTTACGCGACCTACCACGAGAACAAAGCCCAAGTTGAATGTATTGCGGCTCGATTGATGGGAGTTGTCTACCCAGACGGAGATGTCTTTCCTTGTGAGATATTAGAGGATCAGAAATGGAAGTTAGGAAATCTGCGCGAATCCAATTATGATATGCGCACGATATGGTTCTCGCCAAAGACAAAAGAAACCGCAAAATGGATTGTGGACACCAAGTGTTATTGCACGCACGAGTGTTTCATGAGCACCAACACCATGTTCTCCCCAAAAGAAGTTTTTTCAAACGCGATCGTTTCCATTTTGCATCATCCCAAAAAGATTTAATCAACGAGCACGCGCGGATTCATTATTTGCATGGAGGCCCCTGAATCGACTCAGTACGCCATCGCGCAGCCCCGCATAAATTCCATATGCGTGCGCAATTTTTGCAAGGAAAATAAACGGCGAGAAAAAGAGGGCTTCCAGTCGAGCGGGAAGCCAATGATAGACAGTAAATCCAGTGTGCAACACTGCTAGAGGGAGAAGCATGAATGCGGCACGCAGCGAGGTCTGGGGCATCAACCAACTGAATCGCGTCGCGGCTTCTTTACGACGCACAATCGAGGCATGATACCCATACCCATAATGGTGCCGCAAGAATGAAATGAATCCCTCGCGATCATGATGAGCCATTTGAATGGTGGGATCGAACGCAATGGTGAAACCAAACTCTCGCATGCGATGAGTGTACTCCGCATCTTCAATTCCCTTGATGCGAGTATCGAAGAGACCAATCTTTTGAATCACGCTCGAGTGGATACTCAGATTGGTCGAAGAGATTTGATATCGATCGGCTTGGAATGATTTCTGGGGATAGTATTCGTACCACGTGCTATAATGATCGCATAATCCCCAGAAGGTGTCATCCCATGGCACGACGCTTCCGCCGACAATGGGTCTTCCTTCGGCTTGACGTGCGACGTGTTGCGCAATCCATCTAGGGAATACTTTGGCGTCAGAATCCAGGAGTAGGATAATGTCCCCTTTGGCCTGCTGGAACCCTGCATTGCGTGCAGCAGCGGCACCTTGGTTTTTTTCGAGCGCAAGGACTCTTATTTTTTTCCCAAAAGATTCTAAGATAGTCTTGCTTCCATCTTTCGAGCAGTCATCGATGGCGATGATTTCATATCGAGGATAATCTTGCACAAGCACGGATTCGATGCATGCACGCAGAGTGGATTCGGCATTATAGACTGGAATGATGACGGACACCAGTGGAGTGGCTGAAAGGGGTTTGCTTTTTCCGCGGACGCGTGGCATATGGTGATTGCCGCCCATGCATATAAAAACCTGGCATGGCGCATTCATGGTATTGTCTTTGACGCGTGAGCCCATGTCTCCAGCCCATCCAACCAAAAATAAGACATCGGAAAAATCCGGCATCGAAAAGCCATTCGGCATTGTGATTGTCGCATATTATGCGGAGAAGACCATTCGCGATTTATTGCAACGTATTCCTGTCGAGATCCGCAACACGGCGAAGGAAATCATTTTGTTGGACGATGCCTCCACGGATGGAACCACGCACGTCGCAGAGGAAGTGAAGAAAGAATTGGGTTTGAAGAATCTCACCATCATCCACAACGAAAAAAATTTGGGATATGGAGGGAATCAGAAAAAGGGGTATCAACTCGCTATGCAGAATGGGTGCGAGTACATGGTGATGTTGCACGGCGATGCCCAGTATGGCCCGGAGGAAATCCCTGCACTGTTGCAATTGCTCCGCACAGATGCATATGGAATGGTCTTTGGATCCCGCATGAGCGGAAGACCATTGGAAGGAGGAATGCCCTTGTGGAAGTTCATGGGGAACAAGTTCCTCACCGTATATGCCAACTTTATGCTCGGAGAACGCCTCACCGAATATCATTCGGGGTTTAGAGGGTATTCCGCGGCAGCACTGAAAAAAGTGGATTGGTCTCATTGCTCTGACGGGTTCGTCTTTGACACGGACATCGTATTGGAATTGAAGCGCCTCCACGAAAAATTTGCGGAAGTCACAATCCCCACACACTATGGTCCCGAGTCGCGGCAGATCCAAGTGATTCCGGTATTCAAGTATGGTCTTCAAATCATGAAGCGCACCACCCGGTATGCATTAGGCCCCAAAACCCGCGAACCGGCTGGTTTGAACCAAAAAAGTTAAAAGAAGCCCTCGCCAGTCATAGTCCATACCGCTCCTACGATAGCTATGTCCTTACAAATTGTTCCTGCAACTCCTCCTTCTCACGAGCATCGCCATCACGGCAAGATTGCTATTTCGATGGATGAGGCAAACCGCCACCCTCACAGGAACCAAGAGTTGTATGTAGCAGCCGAGGATCCGGAAGAATTCAAGGCCCCAGAAGTCAAGATTAAGGACACCACCAAATTAAAACTAAAGAAAATCGAAGGACCCCATATCTATGCGCCTCGCCTTTCTCCAGCAGAAGAAAAAGAACGCCTGAGCAAAAAGAAAGTCCTGCTGATCTTGCCCGTGGATTTCAAGACCAACACATTATTGCCAAAGGGTCTCAAGCACCACCTTCCTCCGCTTGGAATGCTCTATATTGCTTCCTGCATTCGCGAGCTCGGAGCAGAAGTGAAGATTCTCGACATACAAGTAGAGATGGAAGGAAAAATCCCGAGCGAAGAAAATTTTCGATTATTGTTGAAGAAAGAGAAGCCTGACTTTATCGGCGTCGGTGCAACTATCATCAATTGGGACGCAGCCCTGCGCAGCATCTCAATTGCAAAAGAATTATTTCCAGAGGTGAAAATTTTTGCGGGCGGACCACAAGTCACCGCATTAGGAACGGATGCATTGGAGCAGCAGCCCCTCATTGATTTTGTCATCAACGGAGAAGGAGAAGAAGTCATTTCCAATCTTCTCCGCGAAAGCGCCCACGAGACACCCGATTATGAGCGCGTGCGCGGATTGATTTTCAAGACAGGGGACTTCGCATACACCGTGACGGGATACAACATGTTCCTGCGCGACCTCAACAAAATTCCTTTTCCCGCATGGGATTTAGTAAAATTAGACCATTATGCGCTCTCCCCCTTAATGCAGTTCCAACCCGGAAAGAGCGTGAATATGATTTCCTCACGCGGATGCGTCTTCTCATGCATCTTTTGCGATCACGGCGTGAGAGGAAGCGGGTGGCGTGCGCGTTCGCCGGAAAACGTAGTGGCCGAATTCAAATACCTGCACTCGCTGGGTGTGCGCAATGTGTGGCTAGTGGATGACCTCTTCACGGTCTCCCGCCCCCGCGTGCATGAGATATGTGATTTGTTGGTGAAAGAAAAGCTTGACATGACATGGAGCTGCCAAGCGAGAGTGGATTGCGTAGATGAAGTGACCCTGCGCAAGATGAAAGCGGCTGGATGCAGACAAGTGAGCTATGGGATTGAGAGTGGATCCCCGCGCATTTTGGAGTTCATCAAGAAAAAACTCAACATGGATACGGCACGCAAGACATTGCAGCTCACCCGCCAAATCGGGATTGAATCACGTTGCTTTTTCATGATTGGATTCCCCACCGAAACAAAAGAAGAGATGGAACAGACCATCCAGTTTGCCTTGGAACTCAATCCCGCATTCATCACGCTTTCGCTTTCCACTCCACTTCCCAACACGGAAATGTGGGACATGCTGAAAGACCAATTGCAGTTCGATTCCTGGAATCAATTCAATAGTTTTGGTTCTGACAAACTAGTATTTGTCCCTAATGGCATGACACAGGAAGAATTATTGGAGATCTACAAGAAAGCCCATCGCGCTTTCTTGTTGCGACCACGCTGGTGGATGGACCGCACGCTGGACGTAATCAAGAACCCCTACAACTTGATGCGATACTACCGCGCGAGCTCGGCGCTGCAATTGATGGCATAAAAGTAACGCGCGCAACACGATCTGCACGCCTTCAGCGTCCATGAATGACGTGCTGGCGACCCGCTTTCTCATATTCCATGTCCGCATCCACCATCATTTCAACGAGTTGCTTGAAACTAGTCTTGGGCTTCCACCCCAACGCGTGTTCGGCCTTCGCTGGATTCGCGATGAGCGTGTCGACTTCAGCTGGACGTTGATTGGCTGCATCGATGTGCACATATTTCTCGTAGTCCAACCCCACATATGAAAAAGCGTGTTCGACTAGTTCGCGCACCGAGTGCTGTTGCCCGGTTCCGATGACAAAGTCTTCGGGCGAGGAGTGCTGGAGTATTTTCCACATGCACGCAACGTATTCTTTGGCATATCCCCAGTCTCGACGCGCATCCAAGTTTCCTAATCGCAATTCGTTTTGTTTGCCTAATTTTATACGAGCCACGGCATTGGTTACTTTGCGCGTAACGAATTCCATTCCTCTGCGTGGAGATTCGTGATTGAATAGAATTCCATTCGAGGCGAACATTCCATAGCTCTCGCGATAGTTGACGACCGACCAATACGCGTACAGTTTGGCCACCCCATAAGGGGAGCGTGGATGAAATGGAGTCGTTTCGCATTGGGGTGTTTCCCTCACTTTGCCAAACAGCTCTGAAGTCGAGGCCTGATAGAATCGCGCGTCCGGAACGATTTGATGCGCTGCATCGAGCAGTCGCATGGCACCGAGCCCAGTGATGTTGCCGGTGAGCACGGGATTCCTGAACGACTCGTGCACAAAGGATTGCGCGCCCAAGTGATAGATTTCATCCGGCATGGCTTCTTGGAAAATGGATTTGATGCTGGTGTCATCGAGCAAGTCGCCATAGCGTAATTCCAAGTCATGCTTGATGTGGTCAATTCTCCATTGGTCAGGGGAACCAGTCTTGCGGATGAGCCCAAAAACACGATAGCCTTTTTCCAACAACAACTCTGCCAAATAAGACCCGTCTTGACCGGTGATGCCCGTAATGAGTGCAGTACGCATATCGTTTCATCCGCGAGAAGGCCTTTTAATCCGTGGCGCTGGCCACCATATTCGGGAGCGCGTGAGCTAATACCACTCCCAGCACGAATCCGAATAGTAGCCCAATGCCAGAGTTGACGGCCGAGATCGTTACCGCGAGCGAGATGGGGACTCCAAGCTGGACCAATAAAAGCACGGTAATACCTTCCTTGACTCCAATTCCATTCAGGCTGATGGGGATGGCTCCTGCCAGCAGGGCGAGAGAGAGTATCACGAGTAATTGTATCACGCTCACGCTAAACCCGTATGACCCATACACGAGCGAGAGAATGGTTGCCCCAACCAACATGGAGAGAAAGAGCCCTGCCCCAGTCTGGATAAGCATGACGGGGTTTTTCCACAAGCGTGTGAGCGCATGACCAAATCCTGCAAATTTTTCCGCACCAAAACGCGCCATAATCCGCCGCATGAAAGAGCGCCCAGGCATAGTAAAGAAAATGGCCGCGAATAAGATGAGCGCCAGCGCGACTAACCCTAGCGCGGTCGTGACATCAAGCCCTTTATAGAATTGTGATGGAAGCCCCAACACAATAATTCCCATCATCAGCGCAAGAGTCATGAACTTGATGAACATCACACTCGCCACTCCAACGCCAAGCGGGACTTTCTCTTTGCGCAGCAGGTACGCAATAGAGAATGCCCCCAATTTTCCTGGAAGAAAAAATTCAGTGCTCCATCCCATGAGATAATGTTGGGCAAACGGAATGAGTTTGATGTCCGAAAACATTCGGATAACGCGCCAATACACTAAACAAAGAATAAACAATTGCAGGATTAGCATTCCCAGCAACAATCCAATGATTTCCAATGACAACGATCGCACGCGCTCGAGTAATTGAACGGGATCCGAGAGCACGATCAGCACGAGAATCAATACGCTGCTGAGCCCCCAACGAATGGGTTTTGGCAAGTCCAGTTTCACGGTATCACAACGCATAAATGAGAGGCCCCAACACTATAAGAACGCACTCATGAGACTACGCCACTTCGATGGTTGTACGAAAAAATACGGTATATATGGATTGCGCCTCATGTGGAGTATAGTCATGACCCCAATAGGCTCAACAAGAAGCACCAACAAAACAACACTCGTACTCATCGCGGCCGCACTCATCTATGTACTCATCTGGGGATTTTTTTCTCCAAAGATGGTGGCATCAACCGATGAGTATGCATATGCAAAAAATGCATTCTTATTGGGGCAAGGAAAAATTTTCGTGGATGAGCCTACGCTATATTGTCAGAATGTAACCCTTCCATCCGGAAAAGTTGCAAGCAATTATCCCATTGGAAAATCACTGCAACTCATCCCCTTCGCGCTGTTGGAGAGAATGGATGCATTATTTTGGGCAGGTCTTTTGACACATCTGCTTAATTTTTTCTTACTCATCCAAATCCTCCGCTACAAAAAAGTGAACCCATTGTGGGCACTCATCTATTTGGTTTTTCCCGCATTCCAGTGGGAGAGCAGAACATTATATGCGGAGTTGTGGCTGCTCACATTCTATTTTGGCGCATACCTCGCATGGATCCAAAAGAAAGCAAATGGGGCTTTTGTCGCAGGAATGTTATTGGGATTAGGATTATTCATCCGCTACGATGCTCTTCTCGGATTATTCGCATTCATTGCTTCCGCGGTGTGGGCAAAGTATCGTCATGGGGAAAAAAATCAATTGCTCCCATTAGTGGCAGGCGCAGCTATTCCACTTGCGCTCGTGGCGGCGTATAACACAATCGTATTCGGCAGCCCTTTTACGACGGGATATGGTAGTGTCAGCTCACTGGTGGCTGCCATCCCATTGCCCCAACTTATTTCAGAGCTAGCCACGTTTCCAGTCCTGCTTTTTTTCGTCTTGCCATTTTCGATATGGGCAGCGAATCAGTCAAAGGCGGATCGCGTGTTGATGCTGACGCTGTCCATTATCACATTCCTTTTCTTCGTGCGCTTCTATTCATTCTGGGCACTCGGCACGAGCATCCCGCAAATATTCACGGTGCGCTTGCGCTATTTCATTCCCTTGCTGGGAATGCTTCTCATTCCAACGCTTGAATGGTATGCACGCCACTGGAATGTGTTCGCCGCGCGCTACATCCATTCTCGCTCGATCAATCGCCTTATCGGCATCGCAGTGGCTCTAGTATTGATTGGCGGAACCATTGGATTGCACGCGACACACGACCGCTTCCTGCAGGAACGCAGCACGATCAATACCGCCATCCACGCCATCATCCCCGAAGATGCACGCATCATTGGGAGCGCAGACGATTGCATGCACTTCCTTCCTGCCATTCATGGAAAAAAATATTATGTGGATGTTTCGACTAAGCCGTTGCTTGAAGATGATCGAAGCACGTACGTGATGCGTATTTCCTATTCGACGCAAGAAAATAATGGGACTCCTCGCCAAGGAGTCGTCGATGCCCAGCGCCAAGAGTTAGATGCTTTCGTTCGCACGCATGAGAATGAATTAGAAAAAGTGCACGAGGATCCACGCTATGGCCTCACCATCTGGAGAGCGACTCCATGAAACAAAAAAATGAAAATCATCCCATTCTATTAACATACACCGAGAGAAATCTCCGCGGAGGAATGGAATCGGTCGCAGGGATGATAAAAAATGTTTTTCCAGGACTACAAGTGATTGGAAAAGAAAGCTTGCGTGACAGCATGTGGGTCAAACTATCATTCCCTTTGGCACGCGAACCGATGACGTCACTTGCACTAGCAGATGTTATTGGAAACCGCCAGCCAAAACCCCCTTTCATTTTCACTAGCGGAATGCATGGGTGGGCACTCCCTTCTAGGAAGACTGTTATCCCTACCATTGCATTGATGCATGGACCCGACCCCTGCTTTGCGGATGCGGCATTCAAGAAAAATGATTTAGGATATTGGCGCATGCGCTACATCTATGCATGGTTTGAAAGACAATCCGCCATGAACGCGGATATGGTGATTGCAAATTCCCATTTCACGCAGCGCACGCTCAAGAGCAGTTATGGAGTTGATTCACGCGTGCTGGAATTGCCCATTGATCGCGCGACATTCTATCCGAGCAATCGAGATCAGGCACGAAAGCGAATCGGTTGGCCTTTGGAGGAAAAATGCGTTCTTTTCGTTGGAAATCCCACTTATTCCAAGGGATGGGATGTCTTTTTGTCGCTGGCACAACAGAATCCCACCATGCGATTCATTGCCGTTCTAGTTTCGCCTCCCCCTAAAACAGAATCCAACATCCAAGTGGTCCAAAGCCTCGAGCGCAGCGCACTTGCAGATTATTATCGGGCCGCAGACGTGCTGGTGTTTCCATCGCGTTTTGAGGGATTCGGACTCGTCCCCATGGAAGCGCTGGCGTGTGATTGCCCAGTGGTAGCAGCAGAAGTGGGAGTATTCCATGATTTCAAACCAAAAGGATACTTCCAAGCCACGCACGCACGCCCCTCTACTTTTCAGACACAGCTGCAAGTCGCATTAAATTCGAAAGATGCTCACCCGAGCCACGAAGTGCATGCGCGCTTTGACATGAAGCGATACACTCAAACCCTACGCAAGTGGGTGGAAGAGCTGGTGCAGAAAAAGGAAGTGAGGAAATGACAACTCCCATCGTAATCTACACCCCCTACCCGTCATCGGCACCCGGCGCGGCTGGAATGCGCGTTCATTTTCTGGAAGAGGCATTGAAAGAAGAAGGGATTGCATTCCGAACGATTACTCCGAGTGACGCTAGCGGATTGAGATTATTATTTCTGTTATTGAAGTTACGCCCCCACACCATCATTAGTACCTCTCCACCATTGCCTCCAAATTTTTGGGTGTGGGCAGCAAGCGCATGCATGCGCAGCAAGTGGGTGCTCGATGCCAAAGATGATGGGCGCGCCATCCTTCTAAAGCAAAAGAAAAATCCTAGCTTGCGGGAGCGTATTTTCTTGGGATTACGTTCATTCCTGTATCACCAAGCTTCAACCACCTGGTTCCTCACCCCACACGATCGGGATGAGGCCACGCGCGAAATAGGTGTTGATTCCGCGAAAACAAAACTAGTCCCAAATGGAGTAGATGCACGCATCCGATTCGATGCGCACGCACGCAAATCCACCCGAAAGCGATTCCGAATTCCTCCACAAATGCGCGTGGGAGTTTATGCCGGATCGCTAGGAGATGAAGAAATAATGCCCTTTCTCGAGGGACTGGAAAAGTACGTCGTGGATAAGGATTTTTTTCTATTCATGATTATCTCAACCGACCACTCGACTGCTGACAAAAAACGCATGCATGAAACTATTGAGCACGCACAAACGTGCATGGGTAAGAAACGACTCCATGTGGAGACGAACGTCCCTGCGCACGCGATGACGGAGTGGCTTTCCGCCGCAGACATTGGATTTATCCCGTGGCCTGATAAGTTTCCCACTAGCCTGCCCGTAAAGGCATTCGATTATGTAGGGACTGGCCTCCAAGTCCTGGCCAAATGCCCCAAAAATGGAGCACTCGATGAATGGATTCAATCCCATAAAAAAATAGGAAAAACAACCCACTCCTGGGAAGCCTTCCTGCGTGGATTGCGTGAGATGGATGCCGAGCCAATACTCAATTCACGACAACGCACACAGCTAGCGGAGTCGGCACACAAGGAAATGAGTCGCATGGAAATCATGCGTCAGGCCATTCACCTCATCACGGAGAAAGGCGAAAAGCAAACGGTTCATAAACGCTGAGGAGTCAATGAACATATGAAACGCAAAACGAGCACGCCTCCGTTGGAAGGCGCGCACGACTCATGGAGCGATTATGGAAACCTCACGTCAGACGTCCCGCGCGTCTGGTGGCAAGTGCCTATCCTCCACCAAGACGAAGAGCAGGCCATCATCAATGGGATTAGAGACGAAACCGAAATACTCGAAGTAGGCGCCCATGACACCACGTTTGCCAATCGCTTACATGAAAAAGGGAAGAAGACCCACACATTCGATATCGACCCACGCGCGGCCTTCGATTTCCATGAATGGAAACTCACTCCAAAGAAAGTGGGCGCAGTTATCGCCAAACAGGTATTAGAACACATCCCCCAAAAAGAAATAGAAGAGTGGTTGCATCGCTTTGCAGCGAAGGCTGACAAGCTGGTTTTTACTATTCCAAATTTTTGGGCACCCGCGTGGGTATTCACCAATGACGTGACGCACGTGAATAATGCCAGTTTGCGGACGTGGACGTATTGGCTTCGTCGAGCAGGATACACGCGCATTACGTGCCATCGCCTGGGTCGAGGAATAAAGATTGATGCTGTTTCATGGTTGAACGCATTACTAGGGCAGTCCGACCCATGTCACTCCATCCTCATCTGCGCCACCAAAGAATGAGCACTAGCGCTGCGCCTTTTTGAATCCTTCAAGCCACTTGGTGAGCTGATTCTGTTCGTAGGGACTCCAAATGCTCATGCGTGGCACGAGACGCAGTTTCTGGGTCGCATAGTGGATCGTGTACAGCGCAGCAAAACCAAAAACAATAATATTGGCCGCCGCAACTCTTTCGACGCCACCAAGAAAAGCGGCGACAATGTAAATAATAATCGCAATAACCCCTTGCCAAACATATAATTCCGCGAACAAGCGTTGTTGTGACGACTTCACCGTCATCAGCGCGACCCATGGGCGAGCGATATTGAATAGTGTCACCCCTGACACGATAAGCATTCCATACCATGCAACCGTCTCAGGATGTTGCGGTCCAAAAAATGCCAATATCCATGGCAGAAATAGGATAAATCCCGCCCACTGTATGATGGAAAAAATGGAATTATATTTCACTGCAAGGCCGAGCGCATGCTCCAAACGATTCGTCTCGCGCAAACGCGAAAATGACACTGAGAATGTCTTTTGGAATAATTGCGGAATGACGAAGAAAACATTTGCAATCGTCAATGCGATAGTATAATCCCCCAGCGCTCCCAACCCGACGAAAAATCCGAGGATGATGACGTCCGCCTGATAGAGAGCCCTCAATAACATCGAGGAAAGTTGATTCCAAAACGTGAAATCCTTGATGGAATCGATGATGATTTTTTTCCAGTCCTTCGAAAGATGGAAACGATAGCCCAGATGTTTTCTCGCCGTCAGATACCATCCGATGGCGCCGATGCATGCTCCTGCAATGAGTACAAGACCATACGTCGTGAGCGATGGATAATACCACACGCACGCAAAAAGCAACAATTGCAGCACATTCGTCCCCAAATCCACAAGGGCGATCTTTCCCTGGCTGAAATTGGCATAGAATGCTTCTCGGAATGGACCCGTAAAAGAGGAAATCCCTGAGGCGATTGCAGCAAGGATGAAATATATTGCAAGTCCGGAATAATCCTTGGAACCCACCAAGAAGAATCCGATTCCTCCTGCCACAATCGTCAGAGCCAGTGTTCGGATTCCAGCAAAAAGGGTGAAAGCGGAAATGTAGTCGTGCAGGCGGGATCGAATTCGAGTGAAATCACGCACAAAGACATTTTCGGGCGATAATACGAGTAACCCCAGCATGGAAAGGTATCCCGCCGTCAAACCAATTGCTCCCAAGTCCATGGTGCTGAGCAGACGAACGAGGATGGCAAATTGGATGGCTGCCAAGAATTTGGACACCACCGTCTGTCCGACAGAAAAAGTAATCGCTCGAGCGGCGTGTTCAGCGAGACTCATCAGCACTGCGCTCCAGCACGGTGTCATAGAAGCGCAGCTGCTGCTGCGCAACGGCTTTCCAGCCGAATCCTTCTGCATAGCGTTCTGCGGCCATACGAACCTTGGAATGGAGTGACGCGGGCTTTTTGATAATAGCAGTAATCACAGTAGCCGCTTCGCTGGGCACCCCAAAGTCGACAACGAAGCCTCTTTCTCCCTCGTTCGCAAAGCGTTCAAAGGTGGGGATGCGGCTTAGGATGGGAATGCACCCATATGCCATTCCTTCGATTGCGCTAATGCCAAAGCCCTCATAGGAAGAAGCTGAAACAAAATAGTGGGCATTGGAATAATATTTCCTCAAGTCGGAATCGCTGACTCCTCCTCGAAGAGTAATGGCTTGGTCTAATTTTTTCTCGGCAATTTGTTGCAGCAAGTTATCTTTCAAGCCCTCCCAATCCTCTCCGATGATATCAAGGTGAAATTTGATTTTCCGCTGATGCAATTCCCAAAATGTTTCGACGAGCAGATCCACGCGCTTATTTTTCGAAAGACGCCCAACGAACAAGAAATGAGGAGTGGATGATTTTTTCCCGGATGTCATTTTCTTTTCCGGTAACACAATGCCATTCGGAATGACCTCGGAATGTAGTCGCATGAATGGGCTCAAACGCGCAGCATCGGATTCGCTGTCGAAGATGAACCCATCCATCCTAGCAGTGGCGAAAGGAAAGCACGCATGCAAGTAAATGGATTTGAATACTCTCCTCGCACGCGTGTGAAAAATTCCCCCATGAGAGTTGACGATTATTTTTCCCTTGATGCGATTGCGATGGAGTGCCAGCTGGTCCATCCACCCCCCAAGCCCATGCACATGGACGATATCCGCTCCCATGAGAAGGGGGATGAGCGCGTCCGCAGAAGGATAGAGGTAGAAACCAAATAGTCGTTTCACGGGCAAACGATGAATGACAATGCCATCAATTTCTTCACGCGACGGCAAATTCATTGATGCGTTGGCGCACTGATTGAAGACAATTATTTCCACGAGATGCCCTTGTGCAGCCATGGCTTTTGATATTTCCATGATGACGCTTTCAATCCCCCCAATGCATGGAGTAGTGTGATTGCCGAGGTGCACGATCTTGAGTTGCTTTTTTTTCAAGGTCATGCCCTCACCCGCGCATCCAATATCCCGAAGAGCATCCCAAAACCAAAAGACAGGGCGCGCAACAACACAATGATGGGTCCCCAAAATAAGAAAAGAGGAGTAGCATCCAATAGTTTCTTGGATAAATCAGCGGAAAGCAAAAGGATGAATGCCCCACCAAGATAGATGGCCAGCATGATTCCTGAAATAGCAATGAGCGCATAACCTATTCCTTGCGTCGTTTGCAGCAGCAAGAATAGCATTTCAATGGCAAATGCCATCCCCAACAATCCAGTAACCACTCCCACTAATGGCCCGGCGATGATGCCGGCTTTGAGGGATTGGGGAGTATAGCTATCTGCCACCATCTTTTGCGGAAACTTTACATACATGCGCATCCGCCAATAGGCGCGAAAGAATTTGATCTTCAAGTATTTTCCCAGCGTTTCAGGGTGCGTATGATAAACGATAGCACTCGGATTGAATGCCAGTTTCTTCCCTTGGCTCGCAAGTCGATAACTGAGTTCGGCATCTTCTCCTGATGCTTTGGGAAATGTCTCGTCGAATCCCTTTGATGCAGCAAAGACACTGCGTCGATAAGCCGCAGAATAGCTTCCGATCCAATCGAGTTTTCCCTGCGCAAATGCTTTTTCCATGCGATGGTATCGCGTTTCGATATCGAGTTGATCGAACCGCGCGACAATCGATTTCTGATGAGAACGATAGGCTCCCTGCACGCCGACAATGGATTCATCATCAAAGGGGCTGAGTATTTCCTCTAACCAATTTTTTTCTGGGACGCAATCGCTGTCGAGGAAGACAATAATGTCCCCCACTGCTTTTCCCGCACCCACATTGCGCGCACGCGCAGGGCCTTGGTTGGATTGCGTGATGAGTTTGACGCGAGGGTATTCTCGAACAAGTGCAGGAGTCGCATCCTTACTCCCATCATCCACGACAATGATTTCAGCCGGGAGAATCGTTTGTTGGTGTAGCGCAGCGAGGCATGCTTGGATGGTGTGTGCCGCATTATACGCGGGAATGATCACGCTTGCCGTCCATTTTTTTTTCCGCTCGGTGCGACGGGTCATGAGTATTCTCCAATGTGGTATCGAAACGCTGAGCCTACCGAGGCAGTCACACCGAACCCGAATTACCGGCTTCACGTAGTTGCCCCAACCCCGCTTTTTCTTTGGTGTTGAAGAGGTACTTGAAGAAGGTGCGCCCGCTCTTCAGTAGGCGTGGGAATTCGCTAGGAGTAGTAATGCCTTCCACAATCTTGGCAGCGATGAAGGATGGACGCATATAGAAGTTACGCCGCGCTTCGTCGCAGGCTTCGACTAATTCTTTGGCGGTGAGCTTGTCAGTGGAAACGATGGTGTTATGTGTCCCGTCCTCCAAGAGCCAATTCTCCCAATTTTGAGAATCGATGGTGAGGAAACCATTTGTTTTGGCCCATTCATAGGCTTCGGTCCCCGGATACACCATGATGGGGAAGAACTGCACCGTGTCGGGGTTCACGCGCTTGGCGAATTCGACAGTCTTCTGAATGGTTTCCTTGGTCTCGCCGCGATTACCCATCATAAAGCATGCGTGCACAAGGACGCCTGCCTTTTTGGTGTCGGCGAAGAATTGTTCAATCTTCTGGACATTCGTTCCTTTCTTGATTCCGTTGAGAATCTCCTGCGTCGAGCTCTCGACTCCCACGCATACTAATCGGCACCCAGCTTGTTTCATCAATTTCAACGTTTCGAAATCGACGTCCGCGCGCGCATTCACGGTCCACGTGACCTTGAGATCTCGGCGGATGACCTCTTCGCAGATTTGCTTGACGCGTTGCTTGTCCAAGGTGAACGTGTCATCCTCAATCATGATGTCTTTGACTTGGGGCAAGTTGTGCTTGATCCATTCAAATTCGTCCACGATGTTTTTCACCGAGCGCGAGCGAAAATTGTGTCCAGTGAAATTCTGTGGCCAATCACAGAACGTGCAACGGAATGGACATCCTCTCCCAGTGATGATGGTGACTTCGGGATACAACACCGAGGGATAGAAATAATCCTCAATCACCAAATGCTTGGCCCAAATCTGTGAGACGAATGGGAGTTTGTCCAATTCTTCTGCTGGCACGTCTTCGCGATCCGGGTTATGGACAGCAACTTTCGTCGCAGGGTCACGGAACGAAATTCCTTTGATGGATTTGAGGGCATCGTGTTTCTTCCCATCATGGATCCATTGCGCCAATTCGACTAGCGTAAAATCATATTCTCTGCGTGCCACAAAATCGATTGCGGGAGCGACTTCGAGGGTATTGTGAGGAACTGCTGAGACGTGGGGTCCGCCCATCACAATCACTGCATCCGGGACAATTGTCTTGAGCTCCTGCGCGACCTTCCCATCATTCACCACGGAAGAAGTGACCGTGTGCATCATGATGAGTTCGGGCTTGAAATCGCGAACCAATTGTTTGACCGCATCCATCGAGATAGGGGTAGCTGTGGCGTCGACGAGTTTGATGGTGTGACCCGCATTTTCAAGTGCTCCTGCTGCATAGCCGAGCCAAATGGGATAGTAAACGCACCCACCCTTGGAGACCGCAGGGGAACGCGAATTCTTGGAGAAATGAGGAAAATAAGGGGGATTCAACAATAGCACACGCATGGGTTTCACCTATACCGTTCAACAGGGGGAATATACCCATGTCCAATGAAAATGCCTATTAAAGCATGACCTTATTTCAACGCCGTTTCCTGGGACAAAACTCAAAATAAGGCCATTTCTGAGCAACAAACAGTCATTTGGGTTCAGCGCTGGGGATTCTTACGCGCGATGATGACCATGTCCTCGCGCAGGCCTTGGGGAACCACTCCATGCACGGCTTCGCGGATGGGAAATAACCACTTGTGGCGTGCCCCATCTGAGCTCTCGGCCGTATATGGGAAGAAATCCACATGCTGGATGGTGAATCCTTCTTCCTGCAGGATTTTTTTCAACTCGCCCGGAGAGAAAAGCGAAACGTGCAGGGGCATGTGATAGGAACGCGTGAGGCGATTGAACCAACTCTTGACGTTGGGAGTGGAGAGTGCCAAGACGCCATTTGGTTCCAACACGCGCCAGCATTCACGAAGGAATTCGCGATAATGACGGATATGCTCAATAGTCTCTCCCGCGAGAATACTGTCGAAAGCACAATCCCGGAAAGGCATTTTTTCTCCATCACCTAACACCAAATTAGGACGCACGTGCAACAATTCGATGTCGAGCGCGATGATTTTTTCCGTTGGATGGTGTGCGCGGAGCACTTCATTGAGCGTTCCGGCGCTCCCGCCGACATCGAGTATGCGTCCGTGCAATGAAACCAATAGTGCATCCGCACGCGTGCGAGCCATTCATTTCACCTACTGCATTTCCTTGGATATTTTCCAATTACGTACTTCGTTGTTGGCGCGCGCCAATTCGTCGATGGAACCAGCATCCAACCACTCACCAGATATCTTGCTCGATTCGAGCGTTTGGCGTTGAAGGTAATGATTATGGAGGTCCGTTATCTCGAATTCCCCGCGTGCGCTGGGCTTGAGTGTTTTGATGACCTCGAACACGTGGGGCGTGTACATGTAGACGCCGATGCTCGTCCAATTGCTCGGAGGGTCTTTGGGTTTCTCAACAAAACCAGTTATCTTTTCTCCCTGCATGATGGCGACTCCCATCTTGCGCGCTTCCTCCATAGTGGTTTGATACAAAAGAATGCGCGATTCCTCTTTTCCTTGCTCAAATGCTTGCACGTGGGGAAGGATGGAATCAGATAGGATATTGTCTCCATTCACGGAGACGAACTTATCATTTCCCACAAATCCTTGCGCGAGGGCAATGGCATGAGGCAGTCCGCCTGCTTCGTCCTGCACGCGATAAGTGAGATTCACTCCGAAATCGCGTCCGGAGCCCATGAGTTTGAAGATATTTCCTGCGTGCTCGGTGCCGGTAATGATGAGAATATCTTTGATGCCCGCGCTCTTGAGCGTCTGCAAGGGGTAATAGATCATGGGCTTGTTGTAAATGGGCAACAAATGCTTGTTCGTTACGGATGTCAATGGACGCAGACGCGTGCCGTTCCCACCAGCTAAAATGATTCCTTTCATCAGGGGTTGCCTCCTTTTTCTGGATGTTCGTGGAAATAATTCCTATACCACGCCAACGTTTTCTTTAATCCATCGTCCAACGCCGTGAGGGGTTTCCATCCCAGCAGATCAGTGGTTGCATCAATTGCAAACGCGCTCTGATCGCGATCGTTGACGAGCGGAATATTATCGAATTCGATGCGTGCATGGTGATTAGTTATTTGTGATAGTTTCTCTGCCACCTCGCGGATTGAACACAGTCCGCCCGAGGCAAATGTGAAAGAGTTTCCATTAATTCCTTTCTCGCGCACGCGCGCGGCCAATGATTCCATTCCCTGCACGGCATCCCCTACGAACATGAAATCACGTTTCACTTGGCCGTTCCCGCGCAGAGACGCATAACCGTGCAGGCAAATGCCCTGCATGATTTTGGGGATGAGTCGATTGAAGTTCAAGTCATTCGGACCATACATGTTGGTGTTCTGCGCGATGGCACCTGGCATGCCATACGTATGAAAGTAACTGCTGGCAACCATCTCCATTCCAAATTTTGAGGCATCATACAAGTGCATCGATGGCGGGGCTCCGCGCGTGATGGCATTGGTGTATTCAAATGCGCGCACAGAACCGGAAAGAATAACGGGCGTATTCTTCTGATGCACGCGCAGGGATTCCATGAGGTGGAGCGTCCCCAGCATGTTGGTTTCAAATGTCACCAATGGCAATTGCGATGATTTCCACGTGTCGGCTTGCGAGGCAAGGTGGAACACCACATCATAGGAGTGGGCGCGCAGGAATTCATTGACCGCAGAATAGTCACGCAAATCCAGTTCATGCAAGGCTTTTGGGCGTGCCGCGGGAAAGGATTGAAGATAACGCGCATTCATCGGATTGCGACTGATTCCTTCGACATGGGCTCCTTGGTGTTGGAGGCTAGCACTCAAGTGGCTTCCCAAAAAGCCATTGATTCCTGTAATGAGGATTTTTTTACCCGAAAATGGAGAGGGAGTTGCATCCATA
Organism: uncultured archaeon; assembly: GCA_964480125.1. GTDB lineage: Archaea > Iainarchaeota > Iainarchaeia > Iainarchaeales > VGJJ01 > VGJJ01. The sequence goes on along the minus strand of CAYZNV010000011.1, from coordinate 734 downwards.
CCTATCAACGCATCCTATACCAATAAATGCCCGTGCTTGATCGATCCCGCGAGACGGGCAATTTTCATTCCCAATGCATATCCCATCCCAATTGCAATGGCAAGGACCAGTGCACCGACTCCATTGACTGGCATGAATGCCATCCCGCGTGGAGAAGAAATGACCATCGGAGCCGAGGGATTTTCCCACAGCCCAGTGACGACTTTGAAATCTTCCACGGGATCGACAAAATGACCAAAGCGCACATGCAGCATGCGCTCGCACAGCGGAGTGGGGTGTTTTTTGTGGAGGAGAACGTCATTCATGTGATAGCGGTAGCGCTGCCAGGCATACCGGATGAGCTTTCCCACTCCACGTGGCTGGACTAGTGTGCGATCCTCACGATAGCGTGCTCCCGTAACACGATGGAAGCGATATCCGAATTCCATTATTTTGAAACTCAAATCGGTATCTTCGCGATAGTAAAAATAATCCTCATCATACCCACCCACATGATCCAATAGTTCTTTGCGGAAACCCGTGCTGGTTCCACCAAAATGACCATATGCGGAGACAATTCCCACCGCAGGAGAATTGAATCCATTCACCATGGTCTGCAGCCAATCCTTTTCGGGAATACAATCATGATCGAGATTGATGACAACCTCCCCGGTGGAGGCACGAATGCCCGCATTACGTGCTTTGCAAACACCCGAGCGCGGGAGGAAAATGAGTTTGACGCGTTTGTTAGTAGC
>CAYZNV010000010.1:0-41822 GCA_964480125.1 uncultured archaeon | reverse complement strand
AACCTTAATGAAAGGCCATTAAAATTGGAAAATAAACAAATCCTTTAAATACCCCCAAATCAGTCCCTGAGTATGACGCCAAAACCCTATATGAAATCCAATCGTAAACCCTATTCTATACCCTTGCATGATTTTTCATCCCATGAAATGAAGAAGCCCAAGAACGGGCGCAATCAACGAGGGAAAGGAATTTCTCCCGAATCGAGGAAGGAAGTACGAGCGGTCGCGCGGGTGCTGACGCAAGTGGCAACTTTATCCAGAAAAGGAGCAACCCCTGTTTACGCAAAAGCATTACAGAAACAAGCGGAAACCAAAAAGAGACAATTAACTCCTTCTCAAAAGAAAAAAATCGATTCGATTAGAAAGAAATTTCGAATGCCCCCGCTGTACGAAGAGGAATAATCCAATTCATTGCGCTCTATTTCAACAACGGCTGCGGGAAAATGCGCGCGTAAGGTTACTCATTTTTCTCGCATCAATGGATGCTGATAAAATTATCTTCTCTTGAGCAAAAAACAAAAAACGCTTGCGTGGGTTCATTTCTTGACGGGAGGAAATTTTCCGCTAATAACACCATGCGCCTCGGGAGGAGAAAACCCTGAACGCACGAGTTCGCCGTACGTATATCTCATTCCCACAAACTCTCCAACTTTGAAACCCATTCCTGTGATTGTGCGAAGGGGCACCCCTGCTTCTTTGAGTTCTTTGATTCCCACTTTTTTCAATTGCAATTGGCGCTTTATTTGTTGCCTTTTGGCATGGCCTGCAATTCGGAGTTCAGCGATTAACTCGGGCACTGCCTTGGTGTTCAGCACGGGCGCTCGCGTACTGCGGCGAGGAGAGGGAAATTTGCCGCGCCGCGAGAATGGATTGGAAGGATGCAACTTTGGAGGGCGTCAGGGCATGAACCAATGAGACGATAAGGCGGTATAAATAACCCGCTCTCACGTTGAAAAAAGAAAATTTACTGATGTTATTGAGGTCCGATTCCGGCTGCGGCTTCGTAGCGCGAGACATAGGGCCCGCGTCTTCCGCGGTTCATGCGTCGCTTTCTATCGCTTCCTTCTTCTTCTTCGCCTTCTTTCAAAGGGTATTCGAATTGTTCAACGGTTTTTCCGAAGTTCTCATCGGATGGAAGTTCGTTGCGTCCGCGCAAGACTTCTTTGGCGAGCAACCAGTAAATCAGCGCGAGGGATTTTCTTCCCTTGTTGTTGATGGGAATGATCATGTCCACGAACTGCAAGACGTTGTTCGTTGAAGCAAGTGCAACCACAACGGCTTTGGCAATAGTGGCTTCTTTGATGGCTTGCAAGTCCGATTCAGGTTCTGTCACGATGACCACTTCAGGCTGAATGAATTCTTTTCCTTCAGGATTAGTAAATGTTCCCGGAACAAATCTTCCCGTGAGCGCGCGTGCGCCGATGGAGGAAGCGAATTCTTCCGCAGGGGTCTTTCCATAAATTCTGCGTGAGACGACAACGATTTTGTCCGCGGGAAATTGGGACAAAAACTTTCCAATGGTCTTTACGCGTTCGTCGATAACCTGGACGTCCAATACTTTCAATCCATCGCGGCGCTGCTTGTAGATGTAGCGCGCCATGTCTCCGGACTTGAATCGCGTTCCGATGTGCGATCCCGTCTTGAGGTATTTTTCAATCGCAGGATTGATGGTGTTGGTTTGGATTTCGTCTTTGGTTTCAGTCGTCATTGCATATCACTTTAGGCGTTGTATTTCATGATCTCGTCGATGGATTCCACGTGCGCCGAGAGCATGCGCTTGCAGCAGTAGCGTGTGATTCCCATTTCCTTGAAGATGTCTTCCATTTTTTCTCCCTTCTTGAGCTTGGCCTGGAACGCATCGTAGTATTCTGCGATTGGTTTTCCGCAGGAAAAGCATCGGACGGGGATTATCATGGTTTTCACATCTCCTTTGGTTTATCGCTTTGAGTGTTGTTTCTTCTTTCTTGCCTTGGGTCCAAGAGGTTTCTTGGGTTCGACGCGGCGTGGGTCGTCGACTAACATCATGCGGTCGTACGCAATCATGTTTTTCTTCAATTTTTCGTTTCCCGTGAAGTCCACGAGGGCTTTGGCGATAGACCCACGAATGGCCATGGCTTGTCCCATGAATCCTCCGCCTTGTACTTCGACGTCGATGTCCACGTCGTTAGCGGCGTCTCCTGCCATGAGCAGGGGTTCTCTAATCATTTCGCGCACGTAGTGGGGTCCGTAAATGTTCAAATTTAAGTGGTTGATGCGCACCACTCCTTTTCCTTTGCGGATGCTTGCTTTGGCCGTGGCTTCTTTCTTTTTGGCCTTCAATACTGCTTGGTGTTTCTTTCGTGCCATATTCCAAAACCTCAGTTGCGCAATCCATTATAACCCAGCGCCTCGGCGAGTTGCTGGACGGAAATATATCCTTTCGTGCGAGGAGTCTCGGCTTCCTTCAATGTTTCCCATTTGTTTGCCTTATGGGAAGCGGGCACGCCGATGAACACGCGCAAGCGTCTCATGGCTTGGACTCCGCGCTCGCGGCGGAAGGGAACCATTCCCTCAATGATTTCGCGCACGATGCGGTCGGGCATGCGGTGGAATCGAGGGCCTGTTTCAGGGTTTCCCTTGGGGCGCAAATCCAAACGGGTCTGCCATAATTGTTGTAATCGGATGGGGTTTCCCGTGAAGATTGCTTTTTCGCAGTTGGCGATGATAACGGATTCGCCTTTCAATAATTTCTCTGCAACGAGTGAGGCCATTCTTCCCACGACAAGGTGAGTGGCGTCGATGTAATGAGTCTTTGCTTTCACAGCAGGTGCTTTTGCTTCTGTATTTTTTGCTTTGGTCTTTGTTTTTGTTTCGGCCATATTATTTCACCAGCACCAATTTGTTGGCAGGAATTTTTTGTTCGATCAATTGCTGCAAGGAGTGCATTTTTCCTTTGGCAGCGGTAATTTTTGCTTTTGCCGTGGCGGAAAAGCGGAATGCCGCGACCTCAACGGGAGTGTTAATTTCTCCGGTTGCGAGAATCTTTCCGGGCACAACGAGGATTTTTCCTTTGTGCAATACCGCGAGTTGCTCCAAGCGGTGCAAGTTGATTTCGGCGCGCGTTCTCGTAGATGAAAGCAATGCATGTGACAACACATCGTAGATGGCCTGCTTGGACTGTTGGCCGTGCTTGCCTAAGTCGATTGCCAGCGTCTTTGTGATTTTGGATGTGGGACCGGTTCGTTTTACCATATTGTTTCACCAATTTTGTTGTGGATCATTGCGATTGTGGGGTGCTGCAGCGCAGTACCCTTCCTCGGTCCCGCCGCTCGAAAGCGGCGATGCAGGGAGAGGGATTCGAACCCTCGAAGGTACTAAACCACAGGATTGCTTCAACCGTTTTCGCGTTTGGAAAGGATTGCTTAAGTCCTGCCCCTTTGACCGCTCGGGAATCCCTGCGCTAGTACAGGGAATCGATGCGATTAAGAAGCATGCGTTTTCCTTGCGCTTACAATGCCTCCTCGATTTGTTTCTGGAATGCCTTGGCTTTTGCTTCCAAGACGACGAACGCTTGTTCGATAATCTGGGAGTTGCTCATGCCGCCCATGCTTTCCATGTTAATCACGAAGCCTGTCTCGTCCGGATCCACTTGGATGTTTTTGCTTCCCCCGATTTCTTCGCAGGCACCGCAGAGCGTGCAGTCGGAGGGTTCGGTAATGTTGAGTTTCTTTCCTTTCAATTCAATGATATTCACAGGGCATGATTCCACGATTTTCTTTGCAGTATCAGCAGGAATGTCTTCCGCAATGGTGAATTGGGGCATCATGCGGTATCCCATGATGGCAGGCTGGAATTTGACGTGGTCTTTTCCCATTCCCGCAATGGCTTCGGCTTCAATGCGAATGCGCTGGTTGGCTTTGAGCTTTGCGAGGGGAATGTTCTTGTTGACCACTTCGATGGCAGGGTCCCCAATCACGAGGTCTTTGCTGTAGACGGTGGCAGGTCCCGCGACTTCGAGCATGACCTTGACTTTGTCCCCGAGCTTGTAGGTTTTGGGATCCATGGTGAGTGGGACTAAACCCAAGCGCTGTCCCAGGAATTCATCGAACAACACGCCGTTGTTTTCGTAGATGGTGAGTTCCTCAATCGCAAGGATGGGGACTTCGCTCATCACGGTGCGGCGCAGGGCATTGATCATGGCCACGCTCGTTCCTTTGACGAGGATCTGGGAGTTATTCCCTTTTTCGCTGAGCGCCTTTACCATGTTTTTTGCCATGTTTTCACTCCTTAGGGTTTCTTGCTGCGGTGTTTCTTTTTCTTTCGCGTTCCGTCGTGGGGAATCGGAGTAACGTTTTCAATGGAGAGAATGCGGATTCCATTTCGTGTAAGGGAGCGGATGGATGCTTCGGCTCCTTGTCCAGGGTTGCGAGGTCGAATGCCTCCCTTTGCGCGAACTCTCACGTGCACTTGGTCGATTCCTTTTTCGCGTGCTTTTTGCGCAATGGTTTCGGCGATCTTCATTGCCGCATAAGGACTTCCTTCCTTGTGCTGGGTCTTGATGACGACTCCACCGGAGCATTTGGCGAGAGTCTCTGATCCCGTCATGTCTGTGAGCAACATGATGGTATTATTTTGTGTTGCAAAAATGTGCACGATTCCAATTTTGTCTTCGCGAGCCATGTGTAATCACTTCCCTTCCATGGCCGCAGGGGCATCGGGGCTCGTTGCGACTTCATTTTCTTCTCCCTTCTGGACGGAGTCATGTCCTTCGGGTTCTCCGCGCATTTCGGCCATTTGCTTTTCGACTTCGGCGTTGTCGCGTTTCTTCATTTCGGGGGATTGCAATACCATGGGACTTCCATAATAGGCAATGTTTTTCTCATCGGCTTTGCTGACGAGGTAGGAAGGGACGGTGACTTTCTTTCCATTGATTCCGATGTGCCCGTGTGTGATGAATTGGCGGGCTTGCTTAATCGTGTTAGCGAGGTGCTTTCTCCACACAATGGTTTCCAATCTTCGTTCCAAGAATGCTTCGATGTTCAAGGAAAGAACATCATTCAAGTGTGGGTTTCCGCGCATGATTCCGAGATTCACTAAACTGTCAATGAGTTCTTTTTCAGATGCGGCGCGTCGTTCCAATGGAAGTGCGAGCACGTGCTTAGCCATGCGTCTTTTCTTACGCAGCAACGCGTCCATTCGGCGGACTTCGCGTTTGTTCTTCAAGCCATAATTGTCCAAGAGCTTTCTTTCAGTCTCGAGGAGTTTTCCGTCCCATGGCTTCTTTGGAGTGCCGTATTTTTTCTTCAAGTGTTTTGGATCGCCCATAGTGCATCACCTTATTTCTTTTTCTCCGCGGCGGGCTTAGCTGCTGCTTTGGCTGCGGGGGCTTCTACTTTCGCGGTCACTCCAACCGAGGAGCCGCGCTTTCTTCCGCTCGTGCGAGTGGATTGTCCGCGCACTGTTAATCCGAGAGAGTGGCGCACTCCCTTGTAGGATTTCAACTTTCGCATGGTTTGCAAGTCATTGCGCAGTGCAAAATCTAAATCGTTCATCACGAGGTGCGTGTCTTTTCCTTCTGCATATTTCTGTCGGTTCATGCTCCATGCGGGCAAGCCGTGTTGCATGGGATGCAATACAATGTCTTCGAGCTTGGCATCCATGTTCTCGGGCAATTGTCCTAACTGCGTGTGCTGAGAAACGTGGTGTTCTTTCTGGAATTGGGCCGCAATCATGCGGGACATTCGGATTCCGATTCCTTTGATTCCCGTGAGGGCGCGGTAAATGGGAACGCTTCCATTCAAGTCTTTGTTTGCAATACGTACAATGTATCGTGTCTCGGCCATGCTCATACACCTGCCTCTTCCAATGCGGCTTTCAATTCTTTCTTAGTAAACGTGCTTTTCAACTGGGCTTTCTTTCCCGTGGGCCACAAATGCATGATGTTGGCTTTTCCTTTCTTGCTGCGCGTTCCTTCGACGACGACCATTCCTTTCTTCGCGGCTTCGAGTACGACGACTTTTTCTCCGGCGTTCTTTCCTTTTGTTCTGAAGCAGATGCTTCCATTTTCAAACGCGGCCATTTAGTTCACGCTCGCTTGTAATTGTTTGACATACGGTTGGATGCGCAACTCCACTTGGGAGAATTTCTTTTGCGCGGTAACGACTTTGATGGTTTCGACTGCCACTTGTTCGCGGCAGTTTCCGCACAGGATTCCGGCGAATGGCACGGAGGGTCTGCGCTGAGTCTTGGACAATTTCTTCAACGCGTTGGTTTTCTTTCCGTGGGGCACTCCGTGAAGCATGTCCTTGCACAGAGCGCATTCCATGGGGGTGGCTTTTCCGCTCTTCACGACTAATCGTGTTTCTTTCGCGGACTTGCGATATACTCGGTGCTTGCGTCGATCGGATTTCGTGGGCATGTGGTTTCACTTCATTTTGCGTTTTCGGGTTGTTGATGATTTGCGGGTGTTGCGTGGTGTTGGGCTTGTTTCTTTTCGTGGTGATTGTCGTAGGCATTCAATACTTGCCCCACAATCACGGAAACGATCAAACTGCACAGCACATAATACCAATACCAATCCAGCTGTTGCCAGATCAGCGTGAATGGAAAGAACACCGGGATGTTTTGTCCAGCGAATTCGTGTTGTACGAGCGTGAACAATGGGAGAAAGACAATCAAGCTCGCCAACATCATTTTTGGCATTTGTTTGAATTGTCCTTGCATCAATTCCATTTGTTCGCGCTGCAATCGTTCGAGTTCGTTGGCCGGCGCGTCTTTTCCTTTTTTCATCAACTCCTGTTGTTCTTTCATCAAAGCTCTGGACTTTTTCTGGTGCAAACGCAATTGTTTGCGGTTCATGACCAGCACCTGGATGGCTTGCGATACCGCGACGAAACCGGCGGCGATCAGAGCCAAATCAATGGCGGGATTCACGAACATACGAATCGGTCCAAAACTCCTTTTTAGCGTCCCAAAAAGGGGCGTTTATACGCTAAAACCCTGGGGGAATGTTTTAAAAGGCACGCTACCGCTTCGGGGCATTTCTGTCCAGGAGTGCGGTTTATCCTTTTCATTCCAGGAATACGGCCTCCTTATTTTTCCCCGAAGAAGGTCTTCAGCGCGGGATGTAAATCCATGAGTTGGGCTTTTGCGAGTTCTTCGTATAGGCGATACACGATTCCCACCGTCAGCAGTACCCCTGTTCCCGATACGAGGCTGGCCGTAGTAATATCGGATAATCCCGCGAGCAATCCCACGAATACACTTCCCATGACCGTGACCGTTGGAATGTAGCGATCCAATACTTTTTGCATGATGCGTGGATCGCGTCGAAATCCAGGAATACTCATTCCACTATTGTCCAATTGCTCGGATACGGCTTTGCTTCCTTGTCCTCCGAGTTCAATCCAGAATCTTCCGAAGATGATACACGCAACCACTAACACAACCAAGTACACCACTGCTTGCACGATTTCGCTAGCAGTAGTGGAGGTGATTCCGAGCGTGAGCAATCCCTCAACGAGCGATAACCCTCCGCCTGATCGCGGGGCTTGCGTGGCCCAGGCCAATCCCCCAACCACACTTCCCACATAGGGGATACTTTTTGTGATGGATGCCCATAGCTGCACATTCGCGAATAGCGCTGCCGCCAGAATCACGGGCATGTTGCTCACGTACAATAGTTTTACCGGAAAGCGCGCTCCCGCTCCAGTCTGTCCCATGGCGATGGGGATATTCACGTGCATTCCTTCCGCGAACACCACGACTAAGAAAATCAATATCACGAAGAGAATAGGGACTATGCCAACGAATGCTTGGTAGGCATTTCCTTCCAACAAGGCTTGGGCAATCTGGAAGATTCTTCCTGCGCTTCCGAATTGATCTTGGGGTCGGAACACTTGCCAGAAGAATCCTTGCGCGACTCCGCCTGCAATGAATAGTCCAATTCCGCTTCCGATTCCCCATTTGGAAACGAGTTCATCCAGGTAGAGCAGGATAATGGATCCGATGGCAATTTGCAGCATCACAAAGAAAAACATTCCCGGCGCGGCGTGCAGGAATCCGACTCCTTCGATTCCGAATCCAAGGAATGCTGCCCCTTCGAAGAACGAGAGAATAATGGCGAGTAATTTTTGTAAGCTAGTGAAACGTGTTTTGTTTTCAGGAATGGAGAGATCCAGCTTGAACAGGCCTCCTCCCACGAGCAATTGCAACACAATGGATGCAAGCACGATGGGTCCAATTCCAACCGTAATGAGTGATCCGATATCGGATGCGAGAATGGTTTGTAAGGCATCCACTTGCTGGGTGGATTGTCCGGTAAGCCCGATGAGTTGGACTTGTCCCATGACGAAAAATAGCAACAACGCGAGCGCGCTGTACATGAGCTTCTGCATCAGCGGAGGCGCATTTTCGGGCTTCTTGACTTCGGGTAATAGTTTGAGGATGGGATCGAGACGTGCGAGTAAATCACTCATGATTATTCCGCCTGTGTTTCTGCATTCCCTTCCTCACCCGTCACGCGTTCGAATTCGCTTTCGACTTCCCCGTCGGCGGCTTCGATCTTCTCGCGTGCTTTTTCTGTTACGGCAATGTTCTTGAACAGGAGATTCGAGGCGATGCTTCCTGAACCCAACACTTTTGCGACTTTTAAACGCGTGCCATCGATGACCCATTGCCCTTCTTCTTGCACGACCTTGCCCTGGGCTTTCCATTTTGGCAATTCTTGCATGATTTGTTCGAGGTTGAGGGCTTTTCCCTTGGGCTTGGGGTTCAGGCGCACTTTGACTCCGAAGGTGGGATAGTACTTGGAGAACTTGTGCTTGTGCGAACCAGCCTTTCCGACTCCACCGCGGTTTCCGGATCCTCTACGATTCTTCGTGTCTCCGTGTCCGTGCGTGCGTTCACCGCGCTGTTTCTTTCGCATTCCTCGTTTTCGTACGACCATGTTCCATCCCTTCCTTTTCGCGGTATGCGATTACATCATCCTTCCGATGAGCTCATCCACTCCGTCTTTGTGGAATCCTAAGTCTCCTTTCATGGAGACGGGTTGCTTGATTCCGACGCGTGCGAATCCTTTCTTGGGCGAGTTGAGTCGGAAGACGGGTTTGACACCTGCTTTTTCGAGCGTCGTCTTTCCTTCAACGATGTGCTTTCCCAAATCAGCAAAGGAGGTAATCTTGTGTGCCTTCAATGCGTCAGCAGTAACTTTCTTGTCTCCTTCCATGCGGCCGCGCTTCTCGATGAGCTTGGCGACGGTTTCGGCTTTGATGGGGCCATAGGCCACATAGTCTTTGACTTTAGTGAGCATCCCATTGGTTTCGGGGCTTTCTTTCACCAACACGCAATGGTTTTTTCGGTCGAGTCGGAGATCCATGAAGGTGTGCTTGACGTCGTGTCGGATGTGTTTCAATCCGCGGATGCGTACAATGGCAATCATCTTAGTTCACGCTCCCACTGGTTTTGCGCGAAAATTTTCTTTCCATGTCCGGAGACATCTTGACGCGATTCAATTCTTCGAGCGCATTGTATGCGGCGCGCACGAAGTTGAGTTTCGTGTCCGATGAGCCGCGTGTCTGGGCCCAGACATCGGTAATTCCGGCAAACTGGAATACATCCACAATGTGCTTTCCCACCACGAGTCCCGTTCCCTTTGGAGCAGGGTGCAGTGTGACGCGCACAGAAGATGATTTTCCCGTGACTTTGAATGGGACGCTTCTCGTTGTGTCAGAGAAGTCTTGCCAGCTTCCCGCGCCGGAGCGAACGGGGATCAAATGTAATTTGGCGTTGCGCACGGCCTTGCGGATGGCAGGATATCTTTCTTTGTCCGATCCCATTCCGAATCCGATGTAGTTCTGTCGGTCTCCCACCAGAACGAATGCGGAATAATTGAATCGTCTTCCGGAGGCGCGCACATACGTGGTCTTGCGCGTGTCGATGACTTTTTCATCGAGGTTGGGCACGAGCACATCGATGATCTCGGGCTCCAATACGGGCAGGTGTCTTCCCCACACGTCTTCCATTTTGGTAATCTCTCCGGCCTTGACGAGTTTCCCTGCAGTAGTGCGGGGAACCCATGCTTCTAATTCCGAGGATTCGCGCGTGACCTTTTCTCCGACTCCGGATGCTTGGGCTGCCAAGTCCTTGAGTTGTTCTTCGGTCATCAATTCCTTTCGAGGGAGTTCGCGTCGTGCGTTTCGGGCTCCGGCTCCGCGGGCTTGTCTTCCGGGTCTGCCGCTTCCGCGTCCGCTGTTGGGTTTCTTTCCGGGTCTTCCCCCGCCCATGCGTCCGCCGGGTCTTCCGCCACCGGGTCTTCCGGTTGGCGCTTTATCGCGTGAGAATCCAATAGCCATTATTTGTTCACCCCGGCGTTGATGTGCTGTTTGGTATCCGCGACCATCTTAGCGAATTCCTTTCCGTCTTTCTTGTTAGGATTAGCTTCGATGTGCTTTCCGTGTAATCGTTCTTCTTTGGGGAATGCCTCGGCTTCAGCGGCGATCTGAATTCCCGCGTCCTGGATTCCTTTGATGGCGGCGAACACGCGTGTCTGCAGTGGAGGTTTTTGGACTCCAATGTCTGCAATCACGTCGTTCTTTCCTAATGCGTGCAATCGCTTTCCGGCAAGATATCCTGCGAGATAGGCGGCGGGCAAATTTCCCGTGTGACCGGTGTATTTGTATTTCTTGAGTTCGACGCTGCTTCCTTCTGCGAGAACGTAGTCCATTCCGGCGCGGTGCTCGACGAATTGCACGCGCATGTGATTCGTGGACTTGCGCACGATAGCGCGAATCTTTCCGCTCTTCAATTGGGCGGCGCGCTTGACGTAGTTAGTCTTTCCTTCTTGTCTGCGGCGGAACTTAGTGGTGAATGTGGATGTTTTACTCATATTACTTTCCTCCGCCAATGACGGTTTCTAGGTGCTTTCTTCCGCGGAAAAGATTTCCTTTGACTTGCTTGTAGAGCGTTCCATAATTGTCCGTTACTTTTCCTTCGGCCTTCATGGTCTTCAACGCGCTGCGCAGTGCGCGGACGCGGGAAATCCATTGTTGTTTGGGTTTCATGCGTGCTTTCTGTGTTCCTGTTCTCTTTCCTGGTCCCTTGCGTCTTCCCAATGCTTTCTTTGCTTGCAAGATGCGAGCGCTTCCGCGGGAGTGACCGTGATCTTTGCGCTTGCGGATGACACGTTCGGAGATGAGTTTGCGAATATCATCGCGCGTCATGGCTTCCTTTACTTTGGCGAGTTGTGTGGGGTCAATCCAGATTTTGGATTCTCCTACACCGAAGATGTCCGCTGCCATTCGTTTGAATTTGTGTTGATTCATGTTCGTTGCCTCAGTTCAGGATGGGAATGTTTTTGGAATTTGCATACTGGATGAGCTCGATGCGCTTCTTTCTTCCGATGGTGCGGGAGAATCGTGCAGCGTGCATGGGCTTGATTTTATCCAGGTCGCGCTTGGACTGCACCAATACTTCGCGGTATCCCGAAGGGTGCACAAAGCGGAATGCCTTGGGGGTTTGGAATCCCGAATTGGGCAGTTCTCCATCGTTGCGCTCGCGCAGGATGTCGATTCCGCGGGGCTTGCGCCACTTGGCATATTTGGGATCGCGCTGCGTGCGTAAATTTTTCTTTCCGAAGCGTCCCCAAAAGGTTGGCTTCCATTTTCCGCTGAGATCGTCTTGCATTTCTTTTGCTTTTTCGTCTTTCTTGACTTTTGTCTTTTTGACCCACGTGGCTTTCTTTCCTTTTTTCTTTGCGGGCTTCGTGGAGACAACTTCTTTCTTGTCGTCTTTCTTCGTTGCCTTTGTGGGAGTAGTCGCGGCCTTGGCTTCTTTTCCGCTGTTCATTTCTTTGGCGGTTTCTGCCATTGCTTTTTCCACTACTTTTTCGACGTGCTTGGCGTCAACCGCGTGCGCGTGTGCAGCGGGGGCGTGAGTCGTTGTCGTCGTTGTCTTGCTGGCGGGGCGCATAATCGTAGAGTTCTCGTCCGAGGTGTTCTTCTTTTCCATGGTGGATTTCATTTCGTTACTCATGCGTTCACCCCGTGCTCTACAATGTAAATGCCATCTTGGAAGACGCGTTGATCTTTCTTCTTTTCGCGGGTGACGATTTCCATATTTCCTGCCGTCTGCGCAACGTCTTCTTTATTGGGTCCCTTGACCGTGATTTCTTTTCCCTTGATTTCCACTTGCGTGTCCTTTCCGAGGATCATGGCAATGCGGGGGGCTTTTTCTCCTAAGAAGTTGGAGATTTCCACGCGGTTTTCTTTCTTGGCAATGTTCATGGGGAAGTGAGAGTGAACAACGGTCAACTTGTAGAAGTATCCTTTCTCAGCTCCCGTGATTAAGTTCTGCGTGTGTGCCATCAATGCATTCAAGATTGCAATGGTCTTGCGCTTCTTGTCCACCGGGGAGAAGTGCACGTCGCTACCTTCAATCTTGATGTGCACTTCGGGCGTGGCTAAGTGTTTGTGGGATGTCTTGTTTCCCTTTGCCGCTGTCATGACGCCGTGCTGGTAAGTCATGGTGACGCCGGCCGGAATGGCCACAATGTGTTTCTTTTCTGGTTTTTTGGCTGCCATAGAGATTCATTCCTTGCAATCGTTTATTAGTAGATGTACGCCAATAAGCGTCCTCCAATGGACTTCTCTTTGCTTTCTTGGTGCGTCATGACCCCTTGCGAAGTAGAGACAATCATCATTCCGATATCGCGTGCGGGCAAGAAGCGTTTTTCGAATTTTTCGAATTCGTTCTTTCCGACAGCGTAACGGGGTTTGATGGCCGCGACTTGGTTGATCTTTCCGTTCAATTCCACTTCATAGAATGCGCCGCGCTGGTCGTTCTTTTCGGTGTACTTGGCGATGTAACCTTTTTCTTTCATGACGCGGAGGATCTGTCCGAGTAGTTTGCTTCCGGGTCGAAGCGTGATGCTGGTCTTTGACGCGGTCTGGCTGTTTTTGATGTGCACGAGTGCATCTGCGATTGGATCGGTTTGAGTCATAGTTTGTTACACCTCCTTAGCTGTACTTCTTGAACCCCATCATTTCCGCGAATTCCTTGAAGCAACGTCTGCAGAGATTGATGTTATAGCGGTGAATCATTCCCTTGTTGTTGCCGCAATTCTTGCAGTATTGCTGCGTAGGGGAAAGATCGCGCTTCTTCTTCTCTGCCTTCATTTTTGCTTTCAGGGGGTTTATCATGTTAGATCACTTTCACTCCAAATTTTTCCTGCATAAACTGAACGGCTTCGTCTTGCGTGATCAGATGTGCTTTTCCCACGGGGGAAGGATTGTTGCGGCGCTTCTTGATGCGATATCCTGGTCTTTCCAATGTGACCAACACATCGAATCCGCGGATTCCCAGTTTGGGATCGTATTTGGATCCGGGCAAGTCAATGTATTCTTTGATTCCGAATCCCAAATTTCCGACTTTGTCGAAGCTCTTTTTGGAGAGCGTTTTTTCTTTTGCTTGTAATGCGTTTTTGAGGAATGCTTCGGCTTTTGCTTTACGCAAGGTGACTTTGCATCCGATGGCGAGTCCTTCGCGGATTCCCCATGCGGGAATCTTTACTTTACACATGGTCTGCACGGGCTTGACGCCGGTAATCTTGTGCATGATTTCCATGGCGCGCTTGTGCTCTTCGCCAGTCTTTCCGACGCCCATGTTCACCGTGATTTTCTCGATGCGGATATGCTTCATGGGGCTCTCTGCGTGTTGATTCATTGCTTATTCCCCCCGTTCACGTGCAAGACTTGCTTCATCCAGCTGAGCATCTGGTCGTTGATGACCATGACATTCTGCGCAGTAGTTTGGAAGCGTTCTTTTCCTTCGCTCAAATCAACGAGCTTGTCGCGCTTCATTGTTCCTTCAACGATGCCTTCTACTTTCGCCACTTCTCCGACGTGGGTTCCGCCGATGATGTAAACGCTATTGCCTTTGTGCATGGGCATGTGATCGACAATCTTTCCTTCTTTGAGGTTGACGATAACCGAATCTCCGACGTGGATTTTGGCGTCGGCATTCTTGTACGTGTATCCATCGTGCGTCTGGATTTGGAATTTGTTTCCAACGGAAACGTTCTTGCGCACCACGCGTCCGATTTTTTGTGCAACAGCTTTGGCATCTGCTTCCTTGACGACAAGTCTTCCTTTCATGTCATAGGCGAGGATGAAGTGCTTCTTCATTTCGGGAATGGAAATGGAGTCAAACAATCCTACTGCGTGCTTGGCTTCTTTTACCACGACGCCATCGACTTGGACTTGTCCCTTGTCGAGGATGTGTTTGGCTTCTTTCATCGTAGCGGCGATGTGCAACATTTCTCTCAAGACGAATGCGATGGGGACGCTGCTTTCTCCGGTATGGGCTCCGGGGTATTGCTTGATCGTCCACGTATTCTCTTTTCTAGCCAGGTGTCTGACGGGAGAGACGGAGAGGCGCTTCTGCTTGTAGTTGTGTCCTTTCTTTGCCATAGCGATTACTCCTTTTTCCCAGCCGCTTTTGTGGGAGCTGCAGTCTTAGTTGCTTGCTTCTTGGTTGCGGCTTTTCCTTTGACAGTACGTCGCTTCTCTTTTCCTTCGAGCGCGGTAATCATGATGTTGCTGGGGCGGAAACCGATGAAGGCTTCTTTTCCCGTAGCGCGTTTGTGCGTGATTCCTTTCACGAACACGCGGTTTCGCACATAATTGACTTTAGTGACTTCCCCGGTTTTTCCTTTCCAGTCTCCGCGCATAATCTTGACGGTGTCTCCGACGCGCACGGCGAGGCTGCGTGTTTTATGAGAGGTGCGCAGCTCCTTGGAGAGGTGGGCTCCCATCATGGAGTAGCGTGCCTGCTGATCGGCCTCATACACGCGCAAGCGTTGGG
Source organism: uncultured archaeon (assembly GCA_964480125.1). Taxonomy (GTDB): domain Archaea; phylum Iainarchaeota; class Iainarchaeia; order Iainarchaeales; family VGJJ01; genus VGJJ01. Next base: position 26,984 of record CAYZNV010000010.1, on the reverse strand, counting down.
TTCCTGGGTTTTTGGTTTGGGTCATATCACATCAGTGCTCGCTATTTCCTTACACCAATCCGGGTGCGATTCCCGCGATTTTGGGGAAGCGTTCTCCGACTTCTTTGGCGATGATTCCTTTGACTTCGGATGCTTTGGGCAATCCCTTTTCATCCACTAATACAACTGCATTGTCTTCGAATTTGATGCGCGTTCCATCAGGTCGCTTGAATTCTTTTCTCACACGCACGATGACGGCGCGTTCGACTTTCTTTCTGATTTCAGGCTTTCCTGTTTTCACGACGACATTGACCATGTCGGCGATTCCTGCGCGGGGCTGCATTCTCTTTCTGGAGGTGTGGCGAAATACGGAGATGATTTCGACTTCTTTGGCTCCAGAGTTGTCGGCGCAGACGCAGCGCGATTTTTTCGTGAGTCCTTTAGTGACATTAGCGGAGATGGATTTCATTGTGCTTCCTCCTCTGCTCTTGCTTCTGCTTTGTGGGCTTTCACGCGCATTCCTTCTTTCATTTCTTCACGTTTGACTTCGACTTTGGCGTGTCCGACGATTTCGGTTACGATGAACGCTTTGGTCTTGGAGATCTTTCTTGTTTCTCCAACGCGGACAATGTCCCCTTCTTTCGCGCGCATGTAGTCGGGGTTATGCGCGTGCACTTTGGAGCGAATCTTTTTGTAGCGTTCGAATTTGGGAACGTAAACGGTAATCTCGCGTTCGACGGTAATGGTCTTAGGGGCTTTCGCCGAAACGACTTTCCCGACGAATTCATTTCCGCGCACGGGGAATTCGCTTGGGTGTTCCTTAGTCGTGGTTGTTTTTCCTTTTGGCATATTTAGTTCCCCCACTTTGCTTTGAGTCGCTCAACGGGCGTGTAAAGAATGTCTTTTCCTTCCACTTCGATGGCTTCTCCTTGTGTCAAATCAAATGTGAATGTGCTTTCGTTCTTCGGGATGATCTTTTCCATTCCGCCTGGCGTTTCCACCACGAATGTGCGCTGTGTTTCGTCCACGATCTTTCCGTGCAATGCTTGCTTCTGCATATCCTTCGAATTTGAAACGCGGACGTTGAGTCCAATCATTTCGTGGAAGGGCAAGACTTTGCCGGAAATGGAATATTTTTCTGTTTTAATCATGGATGCTGTTCTCCTTGAATCCTTCTTTGACGAGTATTTCCTTAACCTCTTTCTTGTGGTTTCCTTGCAACTCGATTCGATCTCCATTAATGGTTCCGCCGCACGCGAGTTTGTTTTTCAACGTCTTCGCGATATCCTTCACGATCGTGGGATCCAACCCCGAGACAATAGTGAGATACTTATTGAATCGGCGTTTTTCCAACGTCACGATGATTTTTTGGCTTTCCTTGGCGATTTGTCCACAAACACAAATGTTTTTGGGCAATCCGCAGATGTTGCACATACTTTCCATGGTTAAGGGTTCACCTCTCCTTTCGTTTCTTTCTGGCGCTTGAACGTCAGAATGCGCGCGATCTGTCTGCGCAACAAGCGTGCTTTTCCTGGATTTTCAGGTCGCGTGTTGGTTGCTTTGACAGACTGCTCTTTCGCGAGATCATTTTTGAGCTGGGCCATCTTGACGTTCATTTCCGTCACGGACATCTGGCGCATTTCATTTAATTTTTTATTCATGCGGCAGCCTCCGTTTCTTTCGTTTCGGTAACGGCGGGCTTGGCTTCTGCAACGACGCCGGCGTCTTTGGCTTTCTTCTTGGCGATGTATTCTTTCACGTTCATCTTATCGGGAAAGAAAACACCTGGTCGAATAATTCTGACGGTGAGTCCAATGGCTCCGACTTTGGGGTAGGAAGTGACTTTGGCCTGATCCACGAGCTTGACTTGGTCTCCCACTTTCTTCATGTATCCTTTGGAGAAGCGGACTTGTTTCTTTCTTCCACCTTTTCCGGCAAGCTTTCCAGAGAGGATGATTTCGACTCCTTGTGCTCCTGCTCGGTAAACGTCTTCGAGTGTCTTGAACGCCACGCTACGCCAGGCAAATCCGCGTTCGATTGCGGACTTCATTCGGTCGATAACGGATTTGGAATCCAGCTCAGGGGTAGTAATTTCTTTGATTTCGATTTGGGGATTTTCGATTCCATATTCTTTGTTAATCGTTTCCGTGAGCGTGCGGATGTTTTGTCCACCCTTTCCGATGGCAAGTCCGGGCTTGGAGACGTGAATCACAATGCGTGTGACTAATGGAGTCTTGACGATGTCCAACTCGGTGAATCCAGCGCGGTCCAATTCTTTCTTCATGTACTGGTAAAGGCGGACTTTGTTGACGGCCTGCTTGGTAAATCCTTTTTCTATCATGCCTTCACCTCGCGTACGATGATTTCCAAGTGAGCGGATTTGCTCTTCTTGGCTTTGTTGGAGATTCTTCCCTGGTTCTGGTAGCGGATGCGCGAGAAACCGTGCGTGGCGTTGGCGTGGACGACGCGTAATTTTTTGGTGTCGAGTCCTTTGACGTCGGCATTTGCTTTCACGGAGTTCAGCAATGCTTGCCATGCTTCACAGGTCTTCCATGGATATCTTCCCGACTTGGTTCCGAAGACTGCTGCTCCCTTGCGGTGGGGGATTTTCTTGTGATAGGTGCGCAAGGGAAGGAAGGCTTTCTCTTCCACAATGTTCTGCAAGAAAGTCTGTGCATCTTGGATAGTCTTTCCTTTGATGCAGCGTGCGATTTCTAAGCTGTACTTGACGCTCGCAGGTCTGTTGGTAGTGATTGCGCGCGCCATGCGGGTGTCGTCGTACGTTCCCTGGTAGTTGAATGTGGTTTTACTCATGTGACATCAACATCCTATCAGCGGGCCGTGATGGCCGTGGAACTCTTCGAGGCTCCGATTCCGGCTTTTCCGTGTTTGACTTGCTTGCGTGTCAAGATGTATTCTCCCACACGGTGTCCGAGCATTTCGGGCTGGACATCGAATGATTCGAATGCATTTCCTTTGTGCACGGCAATCTTGAGTCCGACCATTTGTGGGACGATGGGGAATTCGCGCAGAGTTGTCTTGATGGGCTTGTTGACGGGCAACTTTCCTGCTTTGAGGAGTTCGTGTCCTTTCTGCACGCGTGCGTGGAACTTCTTGAAGTCGTCGTTGACAGCAGATCGCTCTAGGCTGCGGCGAACGCGGGCTTTGCATAATTTTGCAAAGTCCAGCAAGGGCATTTGTTGCAGTTCGGGCAACGTTTTTCCTCGGAATGTGAAGTCTTTGGCCATCGTTTTTCACCTTTAGTTCTTCTTCTTTCGTCCTGTGCGCTTGGATGCAATGGCTCCGACCTTTCTTCCGGCAGGTGCGCTTCTCGCCGTAGACTTTGACTTTCCGGGGTGGTGCTGTGATCCACCAAATGGGTGGGAATTCGGATTCATCGCTACACCGCGGACAATCGGATACAATTTCTTCTTTGCGCTTCTTTCGTGAGAACGATTACCCGCTTTCATCATGGGCTTGTCCACGCGCGTGCCGCAAGAGACATTTCCAATCGTGGCGCGTGAGTCGGGGTGGACTGAAATCATTTTCGTTGAAGGGAGTTTGATGAGCACGCGCTTGGCTTCTTTACTCATCACTAACGCATATCCGCCGGAGCTGCGCACGAGTTTTCCGCCATCGCCTGGCTGGATTTCGACGTTGAAAATAGGCGCTCCCTCAGGGATGTCCTTGACGGGCATGATGTTGCCAATCTGCAGCGTGGCTTGCTTTCCAATCTCAATGCGCTGTCCGACGGAGAGACCTTCTGCAGCGACGTTGAAGATGTGATAATTATTATCTAACACAATTTCTGCGAGCACACTTGTTTTGGTGGGATCGTCCACGAGTTCCAAGACTTGTCCTGTCATGAGTCCGTCGCGCTGCGTAGCGGAGTATTCCATGTAGGCCACGTCGGCTTTTCCGTGGAAGCTGGCTGTCCAAGGAGTGCCGCCTTTTCCGCGGCGTTGAATCATGAGTCGCTTACCCATATTAGATCACTCCGAGTTTCGCCGCGAGTTCTTCGGCCTTGTATTTCTTGTCCAATTTGACAGTAACTTTCTTTCTTCCCTTCATGTCGTTCAAGACATTCACGCTAGTCACTTTGACCTTGTAGACTTTCTCGATCAATTTCTTGATGTCCGTCTTCGTGGCTTGTGGCGTGGCAATGAAAGAGAGTTTGTTTTCTTTTTCGATGAGGTTGATTGCTTTTTCCGTCATCAAGGGGAACTTGATGTAACCGAAGTCCTCGAGTTCCATCGCAAACCCTTTGGTGTCGCGCTTTTCTTCTTTCTTTGTAGTAGTTTCCACTTTCTTTTCTTCGGCCTTGGCTTTGGCTTTTTCTTCCATTTTCATTTCCATCGCGGAGGCGACTTTGTTTTCAGACATTATTGTTCACCTCTCGCGGCAAGAACCTTGATGGCGTCTTCGGTCCAGATGGTTAAGCGCCCAGCGTGCGTTCCGGGTGCGAGGTGTTCAGCATTCAAGCGCTGCACAGGCACAACATCAATTCCGGGGATGTTGCGCGCGGCCTTCATGATGGGAGAAGCGTGCGTGGTAACAATCAACAGCGACTTCTTCTGCTTGTACGGATTGCCGCGATTTTTGTGCTTTCCTGCGCGGATGCGCTTGCGTTCTTTGGCGTGTTCGGCGTCCGCAGAGACTTTCAATGATTCGAATGCTTTCATGACGTCTTTTGTTTTTGCGATTTTTTCGAATGAAGCGTCCACAACCAATGGGAAGTGGGCCGCATCGAAGTGGTGTCCGCGTGCCTTGACGATTTTGGCATCAACGGATGCAGCGATCGCGGATGCTATGGCGAGTTTTCTTTCTTTGATGTTGATTCCTTCCACCAATGTCTTCTCGACGCGTGAAGGATGAGCAGAGGGTCCTCCCACTGCTTGGGGAACCGAGGCAACTTTTCCTTGCAATACGCCGCGACGATTTCTCATGCGGGGCAAGCGGGCGTGTCCCACATTAATAGTGCGGTACATCGTGGGTTTTCCGCGCACACCGACATATTCCGCGGTGTTGTTTCTTCCGGATCCGGGTTTCTTTCCGTGAGGCTGCAATCGCGTAGATTGCACGGCAAGCACGGCGCGCTTAATGAGCGAGGGATGATAGGGCGTGCTGAACACGGAAGGCAATGCCATGTCTTTGACTTTCTGTCCTTGCGCTGAGAAAACGTGCACCATTACAATGCACCTCCCGTGGTGGAAACATAAGTAACGGGCCCAATCTTGTAGTGTCCGCTTTCTTCGGCGCGCACAGGCTCGCGTAATCCAATCAAGCGTTTGATGGGACCAGGAACGCTTCCGGCAATGAGGATGTAATCGTTCTGCACTGGCCCATAATGTTCGAATCCTGATTTTGGATTGATTTTTGCAGCGTCTTGTGCGTTCAATACTTTCAATATTTTTTTGTTGAATTCTGTGCGGTTATGATATCCGAGTTGTCCAGGTCGTGCAACCGTGAATTGGACTGTTCCGGGTCGCAATGGAGAAATAGATCCAACCGTGCGGATGTATTTTGCTTTGGGGCGGAATGTCTTGACTCCGGCGCGTGCAACCACACCGCCGAATCCGAATCCGCGCGTGACGCCTTTGACATCAATCAATGCGCCGTCTTTGAAGACGTCGTGGATGGAAATGGTTTTTCCGAATTTTTCTTTGGCATAATGCAACTGTTCATCGAGTGTTCCGCTCAATGCCAATTCTGTCATTTCGGCTTTCTTCTTTCCGAAGTTTGTCTTTTCTGGCTGTGTATGCACGAGCAAGCGGATTGCGTGGATTTCTGCTTTCTTTGCGACGAAATCTTCAATCGTGGAAGGAGTAGAAACAGTTCGTGTATTTTTTGTATTTTTTTTGTGATCGGATTTCTTTTTGAAATTCTGGTTGCGTTCGAGTGCGTGCTTGTCGAGTTTGTCAATCGTGACTTCGCCCAACGCATGCAAGCCATAAGGATCTTTGGCGTAGGCGCGAACCCCATACACGTGGAGGGGTGGGCATTCAATCACAGTGGTGGGAATCTGCATGTCGAGTTTTTGCATTCTTCCTTTTTCGTGCATGGATTTTGCAACGAGGTGGACCATTCCGGCTTTGTATCCGAAAAAGTTCAGGGGCTTCGCTGGTCCCTTGGTTTGTGGGAATGAACTGAAGCTAGGCGTTTCGCGGCGCGCGCGGACGCGGGGGCGATGAGAAATACTTCCTCTTCGTGGAGCGTGTCTTCGGGTCATGGTTTCACTCTGGGTGGCTCATGCGGTTAATGCCAGAAAATGCCCAAAAACAGGTTTTTGGGGCATTTCCCTCTATTTTTTCAAACAGAGGCAGTGTACCGCACTCAATATCCAAAAACCCATGAAAAACGCTTATAAAGGCACGCTTTACCTTTCGCGCTGTAGGATCAATATCCCTGCCATGAGAGCGGGTCCTTTCTCATTTGGGTGGGCCGGCGCATCGAACCGGATTTGGGCTCGGAATCCTTGTTTTTGGAGGGCTCTTTCGATTCCCCGCACTTCTTCTTCAAATGGTTGGCGTAAAACCGCACGAAACGAGGAAAGAGTAGGCGCGATGACGTGAAATGGGTGTTTTCCGGTGGGTTTTCGCTGCGAGGGGCTTCTTTCGGGGGCAGCATCAAAACGCACGATCATCACTCCTCCCACGTGGAGGGAATGGGCATATTTCAATAACAGGTCTTTTCTTGCCCTGCGGAGGGTGTAGCTCATTGGCCCATATGAGTCGAAGATGAAGTCATATTTTTTTGTGGGAATGAATTCCTCAGCCTTGGCCTCGACGATAGAATATGCTTTTTCTCCTTGCGCCGTGCGCGCGTTCTCTTCAAGCAATTGGTTGAATGAAGCCCGCGTGGAATCGGGGAGCGTAAGGGCCGTGGCATCTGTTGGGATCGTCTTGGCGCGAGCCGCTAAGACTAATCCACGTAATACTTCTCCGGTTCCCGCTCCAAGCTCAAGCAATCGTAGCGCTCGGTTTCTTTTTTTTAGTCGTACCAAAAGTTCTTGGAGCGTGATCGATTCATTCGCCCCAAAAAATCGTTGCAGGTGCGACGCCACGGATTTATTTTGGAGTTCAAGCGATCGGTCTCGGCGATAGGACTGCGGAAATTTGTACGCATAATGTCTTGCGATTGATTTTCTTTTGCTCAGGAATGCACGTCGTATGCGTGCGTTATAGTACAGGCTCGACTTGGGTGCGCGTGCAGGGGCAGAGGCCATGTGCCTAAAATACGGATGTTATTTTTATTTTACCACCCCCCTCCTGCGCCTCCACCGCCACTCATTCCTCCTCCGAATCCGCCTCCAAAGCCCCCGCTGCCTCCACTACCCCCACCGCGTCCGAATCCCCCTGTTCCTCCATAGATGCCTCCAAAACCGCTGCGCGTGGAGTCAATAATGAAGGGAAATGGGGCAAACACCAGCACATACGCATACATGAGCGCGGCAAGCGTCAACCCATAGAATGTTCCGATGAGGAAGAAGGAAAAGAATCCCCCGAATAAGGCAATCCATATCCCCATCATCCCCAATGAGACCGTTTGCATAATGGCGTGCGGGATTTTCATTTTCTTTTTTGCAATAGAATAAATGGTTTTGAGTATTACGAGGAAGAATAGCACTACCACAATAGGGAGCATCCCCACGACGCCCAATCCGAATAGTTCGCTCTTGCTTCCAAAAAAATCAAAGTCTTCGGAATCATTTGCATATTTTTCAATAGTCGCAGTGTCTTGCCGGATGTATTTTTCCAATTCATCCACGGTGGCGCGCAATCCCAGAGAATAATTTCCTTCGCGGAAGTGTGGAATTAATATTTCGCGCCCAATTCTTCCCGCAATCACATCCGGAATGATTCCTTCCAACCCATATCCTGTTTGGATGCGCCACTTGCGATCCTCGAGCGCGATGACGATGAGCATTCCATTATCTTCTTCTGCGCGCCCGGGTTTCCATGTGTCGAACACGCGCTGCGCAAACTCATTGATTTCTCCTCCTTCGAGGTTCCTAATCGTGAGGATGGCAATCTCCACCCCTGTTTCTTGTTCGAGTTTTTGGAGTTGTTGTTCGAGTGCCTCTGCATCTACTCCTAATAATTGGGCATTATCCAACACATATCCATTCGGCGCGGAAGGCACGGGCTGCGCCTGCACCATCAGCGCGAGCGCAAGTAGGAAGAAGAAAAAAAAGAAATAGGATGATTTCACGCGCTTCCCTCCAACGGTCAGTTCGTGAAATCAGTGGGTACACTAGGCGGATTTTCGGCTCCGGGAGTGGACTCAAAGAATGGCTTCTCCGCTTTCCCCCCGACAAAAATGGAATTGGGGAAGAGCTTGATGTATGTATTGTATTCGCGCGCCTTATCATTGTAGCGCGTTCGTTCGACGCTGATGCGATTTTCCGTTCCTTCTAATTGCACCATCAAATCACGAAATGCTTCCGTTGCTTGCAATTGGGGATAGTTTTCCGTTACGAGCAATAATTTTGAGATGGTCGATTCCAATTGATTCGCAGCTGCGACTTTTTCATTCTGCGTGGGAGCAGTCTGCCATTGTGAGCGCAGGCGCGTCAATTCGGTCAGTGTTTCTTGCTCGAATCCCGCGACTCCTTGTACGGTATTCACGAGATTGGGGATTAAATCGAAGCGGCGCTGGTATTGTGTTTCGATATTGGCAAATTGTGCTTTGACATCATTGTCGAGCTTGACTTCACCATTGGTGATGCCCACCACGTACATTCCGAGGATCAGAACGATTACGACGAGCGCACCGAGTCCGATCCACATGTTTGAGATTCCTTTTTGCATATGTCTTTTCCTCCATTATTTTCTTGCGATGAACACTATCTATTCGTTGACGCGGAATTTAAAGCAGAAGTATCGGAGAGGATAGGGCCGTGCGAATGCTGCGTCCATTTTGGATGCGCGCAAGGAGAATGAGTTATTCTTTTTGGGGGCGCATCCACGGTTCTTCGGACGATGCATCAGCGCGTGCGTCGACAGATGCATTCGCGGAATTGGTTTCCCATTTCTGAGGTGGTGTTGAGGACGCCGTTGAGTTCGAGGCGAGATATACCACTAGGAGCAGCAACACAATCAATCCAATGGCAATGCTCCCGGTTCCCGTGACGAATCCGGCTATTCCTGAGATGAATGAGGGAGCAGCAGGTGTTGCAGTGGCGCGCGTCAGAGTAATGGGCTTTGTCACAATCGTTGAATCGCTTTCAACGGCGATGATTCCGCTGGATTGTCCGCGCAGAATCGTAGTGGGAACAAATACTTGCACGCGATCCTTCGCATCGAGGTGCACGGTGTTGGTGAAGCGCGCATTGGATGGTTTGGCGATGAGCGTGACGCGCACGAGCGTATCGGCATTATCTGCATTCACGAGCGTGAATCCGAGCTCTCCTTGCGTGAAGGGATTGACTTGGAGATTGTTCTCGAGAATGAATGCAGATCCATACAATTGGATTTCAGCAGGAGAAAGAGTGCCATTACTACCGCTCAATGCCCCGCTCGAGCCGCTTTGTGTTCCGATGAAGTTGAATGGCATGCGTAGCCCCGAGACGGAGCAGGCTCTTCCCGAGGTGAAGTGTCCCTTGAGATAGAAGAACGCGTTCGCGTCGAAGTTCTCTGGATACAAGAATCCTTGCGCGCTAATCTGCACGTCTTCGCTGGAATCGAAATCAATTTTGTTGGGGAGATCGAGTGCATTGAATTGGACTTGAAAATTATTGTCGCGCACTTCTAATTCGTCGAGGTAATAATTCTGTTCGCCGGTGTTGGTGATAGTGATGTTCTGCACCAGCGTGTTCTGGCTTTCTACGCGTAGTCGCGTAGGAGAAATTTTTATTTCTCCACAAAGGCCTGAGGAACCCGCATCTAATACTTCTACTTCGAAGTCGGTGCTGATTTCCGTGCTGTCGCAGGAGTTGAGTCCCGTCCCTCCGATAAAGTGTCCTTGCACCTCAATGAATGCAGAATCGACTTCGACTTCGTCCACGCGGAAGGAGCGAATGGTCAATTCATACTGGCGCGATCCGTTTTTGGGGACTATTTTTTCGAAGTCGCTGTCGTTGACTTCGACTTCGAGATCGGCATTGAATGCAGGGCTGTCGTCGAACACATCAAAATCGGTAATTTCAAAATCGCGATCGGATTCGTTTCGGATCGTGACAAAGTGTGATTGACTATCGTCTTCGTCGATGGTGACATCGGAGCTCTCGGCTTCGATGAGTGTACATGCGTTCTCGCCATCTTCAATTGTCACATCCACGGAGAAATTGATTTGGGAGAATGAGCAATCGTGTCCGTTGCTGAATTCTCCACGCACCGAGAAGGTGAAGCTAGTATCCACATCATTCTGCACGTCTTCCGTGTCGTATTGTAATCGCACGCGGGCCGTTCCATCTTCTTCGAGCTCATCATCGAATCGCACGACTTCGACGTCGAAGCGTGAGTCGCTTTCCGAGACGCGCACATCGTCGATGTCAAAGTCTGCAGTGGAGTCGTTGGATAGAGTAAATGTAATCACGCGATTGTTCTGTCCTTCGGCAAACGTTACATCCGTGGGAGATAATTCGATATCACTGCAGCTGACCGCGGCATGAGCGGCAGGCATGAGAAATAATCCGGCGACAACAAGCAGAATCCAAAAAGCGACCTTCATAACACTGAATAGCCCCAAACGCCTTAAAAATGATTTACTTTTAAAAGTGAAAAAGTTAATTTTAGAGAGGGGTTCCTTGATGCTGAGCCATTAACTCTTTCAAGCGCCCCAAAATTGCCTTTTTCTCGTCTATTGACGCATTTTCTGTGTTTGGGGTAGGGGAGGTAATGGAGGGCGAAGCCGTTGCAGCGGGATTTCCACTTCTTGCATGGGCACGATCGTATTCCTGTTCCTTGCGGAGCAAGTAATCATGCTCCTGCGAATTCAGTCCCGGCAGAAGTGCTGCCGGAGAGGGAGTGCGCTCTACGGCAGAAGGCGAAGGCGCAACTGGGGAAATGGGGGCGCGCGCAGGAGTGGGAGAAGGAGCCAATCCCACTAACTCATTGGGAGTAACTTCCCCGGATGCATCGGCGTGCCAAGGCATGCGGTGCGGAGAATTATTTCCTTCTTTGCCATTTGTTTCGTGCACTAATTCCATCATTTTGGCGCGCGTAGAACGCGTGTCCTTTCCCATCACAGAAGTAGTTGTTGGCGCTGGGGTGGTAAAGGATTGAATTTCTTTCTTGAGTGGAGTAGAAGCCAATGGGGCAGTTGGTGAGACAACAGGCAATGGAGTAGTAACGAATTGAGAGGCGGGAAGCGCACCTGCAGGAGTTGGTGCTTCATTATTTTCTTTTCGAATGTCTCGTGACTCTGCCGGAAGCGTGCGCATGACCCATGGCGGAGCAGTCGAATCAGAAAACGTTGGTGGAGAAGGCACGGCTTTGCGATAGGGATTAGGATAGGGATTGAAGCGCGCAGGCGGAGGGCTCAATGGAGTTGTTTCTGTTTCTTCATCCGACTTATAGTGCATTCGCGAAGCCGGAATAGTGGTTTCAGTTTTGGGAATAGCCGTTTGTGATGAAGGCACAACGGCAACGGGCGCAGTGGAAATTTCCAGGGTGTTTTTTTCTTTTGCAGCAGAAATGGGAGGGACAATGGGTTTAGCCGCTGGAATAACTGCTGAGACAGGGGTGCGCGCAGGAGGAGTAGGCGCAGGTGGAACGTTAGTTACACGGGGTGCGGCAGCTGGAGCATAGTCGGCGTGCGTTTCCCCAAAGAGTGCACGTTGAAGTCCAGTCAGCAAGTTTTTCCGTTCCACTCCTTTTTCGGCTTGCTTTTGGGTGTGTTGTTGGAGATAGGTATTGATTTCTTCCACGTCTTCTTGGGAGGGCATACTACGTGGAACGCGAAACTGGAGAATAAAAAGGCACTCAATTGGGAAGAAAAAACTCACCCCTTGATGTTTCCGATGGGGCGCAAGGCAAAAACTTTTTTGCTGATCCCTGCATCGTGTGCGGCCTGTACGACTTCGAAAATATCCTTGTATGCGGCTCCCGCTTCTTCTCCAATCCCTTGCTTTGAGGCCGTGCGGAGATAGATCCCTTGGGACTGCATTTCATCGAGTATTTTTTCATACGAATGCGCGCGCTTGGCAGCGTGGCGTGAAATAGTCCTTCCTGCACCATGCATGGTGGAAGCGAATGTTTCGGCTTCGGCTATTTTTGTTCCCGCACACACAAACGAACCCGTTTGCATGCTTCCTCCCACGATGACAGGCTGGCCGGTCTTGCGATAGGCGCGCGGCAATTCAGTATTCCCCGCCCCGAATGCGCGCGTGGCGCCTTTACGATGCACGATGACTTCGCGCGTTTTTCCTTGGATTTTATTTTTCTCCAATTTGGCGACGTTGTGCGTGACATCATACACGACGTGCATTCCCATGGACTCGGGGCTTTCTTTCAACACGTGTTCAAATCCTTCTCGAACTAAATGAGTAATGACTTGACGGTTGGCGAATGCATAATTGGCGCTCGCCTGCATCGCAGAAAAATAGGATTGTCCTTCTTCCGAATTGAATGGCGCATACGCGAGTTCGTTGTCCTTGAGCGAAATCCCTTGCGCGCGATCGTATTCCAGAAATTTTTCCAAGTAATCGGTTGCGACTTGATGCCCTACCCCTCGCGAGCCACAGTGGACCATGATGAATACCTGCTCGCGTGCCTCCACTCCAAATGCTTTTGCCGTTGCGGCATCGAATATTTTTTCCGCAGTAGTGGTTTGCACTTCCAAGTAATGGTTTCCGCTCCCAAGCGTACCTAATTGGTTCTGTCCCCTTCCCTTTGCGCGTGCAGAAACACTCGCTGGATCGGCGCTGGGCATTTTTCCATTTTCTTCCATGCATTCCAAATCTTTTTTCCACCCCATTCCTTGTTCAATAACCCACTTTGCTCCATGGGAAAGCACTTCATCGATTTGATTTTTTTTGAGAGGGGTTTTGCTGCGGCACGCGACTCCAGATGGGACGCGCTTGAAGAGATCGTCAATTATTTTTTTGAGATGGGGTTTGATTTCTTTTTGCGTGAGCGTTGTCTTGATGAGGCGCATCCCGCAATTGATATCAAAGCCGATGGCGCCGGGAGAAATAATTCCTTCCTTGGAATCAAATCCTGCAACGCCTCCAATGCAAAATCCATAACCTTGGTGCGCGTCCGGCATCATATAGCTTGCGCGCAATATTCCCGGGAGTTCGGCCACATTCTTGGCTTGCTCGATGGCTTTGAGGTCCATGCGCTCGAGTAGCGAGGGAGATGCAATAGCGCGCACGGGCACGTTCATCTTTCCCGTTGCAGGGAGTTCCCACTGATTCGTTGCGACGCGCATGAATCCATGAGTGGAATTAGTAGACATGTGCATGAGCTCTGGAATGGACGACTTTAAAATGTGGCTCGTGAGTTAGAAAAAAATAAGAAAAAAAAGAAAGAGTGCTTTCGCACTCTTTTATGAAGATTACTTGCGGCGAGTATAGACGTAGAGTCCGCCCAACACGACCAACAATCCAATTCCGACTAATGGGGTGGCTGCGGTTGAGACTAATCCTGTCAGTGGGCTGTTGTCACTTGGCGCAGGAGTATTGTTCCCTGCGGCCGGGGCATCAACTGTTGGCGCGACAAAAAACGCATCAGGCGCAATAGCGGGGTCGCTAGATCCGCTGCGGGGATTAGTTGCAGGAGCAGGAGCAAGAGCGGGAGAAACTACGTTCTCTGCTACAGGCGCTTGTGCAGTTTGCACGACAATGGATTCCTGCACAGGTTCATTATTTCGATTGCGGCGTCTTCCGGATGTATTAGGAGTGGTATCTCCATTCCCACTGGTTTGTCCGCCTTGAGGTTGAGTGATTACAGGGGGCTGAGGTTGCACAGGCGTGCAGGGAGTGGATTTATCATTGGCCACATCGGATGCGTTCACGACATCGTCTGCGCATGGCGAAGCGTCAGCGACTGGAGTCGCAGGAACAGCACCAGCGACCACGACATCGGCTGCCGTGTCTGAGGTTGTGGGATTGACTACTTGATCGACTGCTTCCCCCGATGCAAAGGCGAGCGAAGTGCTAAGCAGGGCAAGAACTAGAAAACTAATGAACAGAGAGATTACTTTCATATGAATGCCTCCAATGCACCAAGCATGAGTCATTGGTGATTTAAAGTGGAGTAAATTTTTGAGTCACACATCCACGATGAATTTGGCCGTAAGACCGGTTTTTTGTTTTTTGAGTGAAAATCCATGCAAGGCAATTCCTTTGGGATCCACTCGGAAGTGGTGGGATTGCATGATGTTGAGCGGCACTCCCTGCAGGCGGGATTGCACGACGAGCTGCCCGTCTTGTTCGAGGAATTGGAAATTAAAATGAGCAATATAGAGGCGCTTGTTGTCTTTGATATAAATGAGCTCATTCAACCATTTGCGCAATAAATCCTCTAATTGGGGGGCTTTGACCGAGAATGATACCTGGCGCAAGGGTTCTTTGGGTGGGTTATTCCCTACCACTTCGAATAGCGCCTTTCCCGCAGACTCGAATAATTCTTCGCGCGTCTTTCCTACTGCTTCAATGGCAACGTCGGCTTGGGCATCGTTCAAAAAACGGTAGCTCATACCCAGAATGGCTCCAAAGGCCTTATAATGCCATATTTTTCGCTTTTTAGCGTATTTTTTCGAGAACGAGGGTTTTCATTTTATAAGATTGGCTGCCCAGGAGACTGATACGTGAGATAGCGAAGTCATATTCGTTATCCGTCAAAAGGAGGAGTTTCTCATGGAAATGCAGAAAATCGGTTCCTGGGCATTCATCATTGGCGTGGTTATCGCCATTATTTTGGGTGTGCTCGGAGCAGGCGTCTTCGGAGGCGCTGCGCAGTGGATTCCCTTATTGTTTGTTATTTTGGGAATTATCATCGGATTGCTCAACATCAAAGACAAGGAAATGAACCACTTCTTGGTGGCTGTTATTGCCTTGTTGGCTGTTGGCTCCGTCCAATGGAATTTGGTTCCCGTTATTGGCGGCTGGTTAGGCCCCATCTTCGCTGGAATCGCTACCTTGATGGCACCTGCCGCAGTGATTGTGGCAATCAAAGCCGTTTGGGATATTGCCAAGAATTAAAATTCTCTGGCTTAACCAATAACGGGTTTGCCGCGCAAGCGGCGCCTGATATTGGTATTTTTGTTTCTAATTTTTTTGAAAACTATTCAATATCCACATAGGGCATGAATACAAGTTTTCCTTTTCTGATTCCAATAATCATGAGGTTTGAATAAGAAAACCCCGTGCGTTGGCTTATTTCTTCTGCACTAGCACGAATTATTTCTGGAGTGAATCCTGCAGTTTCAAGTCGTTTTAGCATGCGACGCCCTTGTGCAGTGGGTAAATGAAGATGTTTGGGAAATGTTACTACCTCCACCACGGGCGGATAATTAGCCCGACTCATCGCAATAAGTTTGTCGCTGATGGCATAAGCATTTGGTTTCAGGAGGATGCAATCATGACGATGAAGATACTTGGTATACTTTTCGACCATGGCATTCACTTCATCAATCGTTTGCTGGGCAGTCATTGGTTGGTAGTCGCGTTTCGCCTTTGGGTGGCCGTCAAGTTCTTCGTTAGTCATGCGATAGATTGTCCTGACATGCGCTGCCTTCAGGATGATGCGCTGACGTGGAGAATTACGCTTGACGTTTAGCTCGCGCACACGATGTCCCTGCATGATTCCTAATTCTTTGTTGATGGGCTCCTTTGGAATGGAGGAATACCACTTTGCTAAACTGGGCCGCATGCGATGATCTGCATTTTTTAGTTTTAGGAGGCGTGGTTCAATGCGCAGCCCTATGCGTTTGAGGCGTTCAACCATTTTTTGTGGAATGGGCTTTGTCGGCATGCAAAAGCAAAACCCTGTAGCAATATAATCTATCGCCCCCAAAAGTAGTCAATGGAAGTCACCCAAAAGTGTTATGCACAAACCCGTGAAGAGTGGCGTGAATGGTTAGAGAAACATCATGCAAAGGAAAAGGAAATCTGGCTCGTATTCTACAACAAAGCCTCCGGCAAGCCATGTGTCTCCTATTCGGATGCAGTAGAAGAAGCCCTTTGTTTTGGTTGGATTGATTCGACCGTGAAAAAGCCCGAGCCCGATTCGGATTGGCGCGTGCAACGCTTTACTCCGCGCAGAGACAAAACGAATTGGTCGGAACCCAACAAAGAGCGTGTGCGCTTTTTGATTCGACAAGGAAAGATGACTGCTGCAGGACTCGCTGCAACGAATGGGTTGCATGAATTCAAGGGAAAGAATAAACATGAAAAGAAATTTACCACCAAAGAAATTCCAATGGATATTCTCGAAAAGATGAAAGCCAACAAATTAGTGTGGAAGCACTTTCAGAAATTCCCCGATACATACAAGCGCATTCGCATTGGGTGGATTGCTGCAACAAAAATCCCCACTACGCGTGTGCAGCGCTTGAATTATTTTTTGAAAATGACAGAGCAAAACAAAAAATATGGGATGATGGAACCATCAAATCGTATCGACTAACGGCATGAACACGGGTTTTCCTTTTTTGACACCGATGACCAACAAATTACGAGAGGCGATTCCGGTTCGATCTAGAACGAGAACGGAAAGTGTGTGTAATTTATTTATTGATACCCCTTTTTCCATCAACACGCCCCTCATACGGATGCCTCGAGGAGTTGGACTATCTCCCAAAATTTCAATTACATTCGGAAAATTAACCCGCTTCATGGCAATAATCGTTTTGCGAATGGGGTGGGCATTTGGGCGTAGTAGGTAATAACTGCTATTGGGAAATGATCGATTGTGCTCGGTGACGATGCGCCGCATTACTTTAATTTCTCTCACCGCGTAAAGATTGTATTTGAGAATAATGGGCTGGCGATGATGACGAGTGACATTGAATTCACGCACGGACTGCCCGGTCTCAAGCATCTCGTGCCGTTTGCGCAGATCCGGATCATCTTTGTGGGTGCGATGATCGCCGGTTGGGAGACGATGAAAAGCCCGATCGATTTTGGCGCTTGCCTTCTTTAGTCTTCGAACGAGCTTGGAAGGCAGTCTCTTGATTGGCATACCATCCAAAGCCGTTCCATTCAATAAAAGAGTATTGACCAACCGCGTGATGGGAGTGATGAATCAGTGGATTTGATACCCATTCTTTGCGTTTCGTTCGGGATGTAATAGGATAATTTCCTTATCTTCTTGCACCACACCCAAAACCAATACTTCCGAATAAAAGTGTGCAATCTTTTTGGGGGCAAAGTTGACAACGGCAATGATTTGTTTTCCTATCAAGGTCTCTTTTGAGTAGAGTTTGGTGATTTGCGCAGAAGAGCGTTTGATTCCAATCGCGGGACCAAAATCAATTTCTAATTGATAGGCTGGAACGCGTGCTTCGGGGAAATCATGCACGGCAATAATTGTGCCTACACGCATGTCGACTTTCTCGAATTCTTCCCAGGAAAGCATAGGATAGAACAGTATCAAGGAAATAGAAAAAGGATGCAGTGTAAATCAGAAAAGGAATGAATAAAATTGGTGTCGCGCAGCGGCACCCATTCTCGGCGCCGCCGGTCGAAACACGGCAGGTTACTTCTTACCTTTCAATCCGATGGCCATTTGCACATTCTCGGGCACTTCGACGCGCATGACGCGGCGCAGGGTGCGTCCGTCATCTTCGAAGTCGATGACGCGTTTGTGCACGCGCATCTGCCAGCGTTCGTAGGTTTCAGTCCCACCACCGCAGGGTCCTTTTCTCGTTGAGACGAGCAATTTCTTCGTGGGCATGGGGATGGCACCCGTGTGCTTGATCCCTGCTTTGTCCACTAAGTCAATGATTTTGCCCGAAATCTCATTGAGCGAGACGTAGTTGGGGCTAGTGAGGGTAATGCGTGCTTTTTCCATGTTTCATCAGCTCCAATCCGTCAGTGCTCCAATTATGCGCGAGGCGTGACTTGCGTCACGACGCCCGCTGCAACGGTCTGTCCCATGTCGCGGATCGCGAAGCGTCCGAGAGAAGGGAACTTCTTGAATTCTTCGACAACCAAGGGGCGCTGAGGCGTGATCTTCACGACAGCGGCGTCTCCGGTCTTCAAGAACTTTGGATTTTCTTCTTTGGTGTTTCCGGTCTTAGGATCCAAAGATTTCTGCAATTCCGTCAATGTGCAGGACATTTGAGCGGTGTGCAAGTGGAACACAGGCGTGTATCCAACTGGGATTGCAGTGGGGTGGTTCAACACCACAATCTGTGCCACAAAGTCTTTTGCGACCGTAGGAGGGGATTGAGGGTGTCCCAACACATCTCCGCGGTTGATGTCTTTTCTTTCGACTCCGCGAAGGTTGAATCCAATGTTGTCTCCAGGCAAGGCCTGAGGCAATTGTTCGTGGTGCGCTTCCAAGGATTTGACTTCTCCTTGTACGTTGGCAGGCATGATGATGACCTTGTCACCGGGCTTGATGACTCCGGTTTCAACTCTTCCAACAGGAACGGTTCCGACTCCCTTGATGGAGTAGACGTCCTGAATGGGCAAGCGCAAGGCTTTGTCAGTGGGCAACGTTGGAGCGTTTAATGAGTCCAAGCGCGCCAACAGAGTAGGTCCTTTGTACCAGGGCATGTTGGTGGAGGGCTTTGCAACGTTGTCTCCCATCCATGCGGAAACAGGCACAATGGCGACTTGTTCGTCGCGGAATCCAACGGTCTTGAGGAGTTTGGCGACTTCATCTTTGACTTTGTTGAATTCGGCTTCTTTGTATCCGACATCGTCCATCTTGTTGATGGCCGCAGTCATCTGCTTGATTCCCATCACTTGCGCAAGGAATGCGTGTTCTTTGGTCTGGGGCTGAATTCCGTCTTTTGCGGAGACAACCAACACGGCTGCGTCGGCTTGGGAGGTTCCGGTAATCATGTTCTTAACGAAGTCTCTGTGTCCGGGTGCGTCAATAATGGTGAAGTTGTTCTTCTGTCCGGAGAATTTCTTGTAGGAAACGTCAATGGTAACTCCGCGTTCGCGTTCTTCTTTGAGGTTATCCATGACATACGCGAAGGCAAATGAACCCTTTCCGCGTGAGTCTGCTTCTTCCTTGATTTTGCGGTAATCGTTTTCTGAGAGCGCGCCTGAATCGTACAGGAAGCGTCCAACGAGTGTAGACTTACCGTGGTCGACGTGACCAATGAAGATCAAATTGATGTGGGGCTTTTCGGCCATATTTTTCTCCTCCAAGAGATTTTTTGTTCGACCTTTTGCGCAAAGGTCAATTTGTAGCCAATCCCATAGGGCTTTGCAGCCACTGGAATAAGCAAAACTCCCTGCGGAGCATTTATATAGGATAATGGTGGGTTTGCGCAAAAATAGCACTGAAAAAGCTCATTTTCGCACGATGTGGAGGCCGACGATTCCGTCATGAACATCTAAATAGTGAAATCGAGCCATAAAACCGCGCTTGGCGAATGCCTTCATAATGGCGCCCATTTCCTCCCCCACATGAATGGGTTTTTTGGGAGGGTGATCGAGTAACGACCCGACAATGGCTTTTCTTCTTTCATCTTGATTGCCATTGGGATGATGATAGAATGCCACAAACATTTGCCCTCCATGCCCTAAGGAATAAGCCATTTTCAACAAGTGCTGCTTGCGCAGGAGGGGAGGGGTATAGTTCATAGACCCCACTGTTGAAAAGATAAAGTCGAAGGGTGCTTTTGGAACGAATAATTCAGATTTTCCCGCGCGTACTTCCTCAAAGAATTCGCGTTCTGTCGGAACAATTTCTTTTTTGTTGAGCGTCGTGGCAGTGAGATGTGCATGGATGCCTTTTCGTGTGAGCTCTTCTTTCAGCGCTCCCCCAAAATAACCCTTGCCAGGCCCATCTTCCCAAATGCGTAGTTTTCCGTTATTTTTTTTCGCACGATAGGCCAATCGTGATTCAATACCCACTCCCACTCCCTTCCACATTCCAATAATCAAGTCGTAGTTGCGGTGATTATTCCAGTCCTGACTCTTGGATAATTGGCGCAACCATTTGGCGTGTGCCGCAATAGTTTCTCGATTAGCCCGAACGATACGTCGAACTTCTTTCACGTGCGCAGCAGGGGCTCTTCTTCCAACGGGCAAACGTTTCTTTGCAGGCATCAGCAAAGCATGCATTGACGAAATAAAAATGAAGAGGAAAAAAAAGATAAA
This sequence comes from uncultured archaeon, assembly GCA_964480125.1. Lineage (GTDB taxonomy): Archaea > Iainarchaeota > Iainarchaeia > Iainarchaeales > VGJJ01 > VGJJ01. Next base: position 6,772 of record CAYZNV010000010.1, on the reverse strand, counting down.
AAGAAAGAGAAAAATCAGGCACTGCATAGCAGCACCTGTTCTCGCTGCGGCCCGCCGAAACGGGCCCGAAACTGGACTATTCGAGGAAGAACGTGTAGGGTTTGACTTCAGGATCGAGTCCTTTGCGCTTTCTTACTTCCAACACGACTTGCTTCTGCAACTCTGGGGGAACGACTTCATATCCATGATATTCGGCCGTCCAGATGACACGTCCTTGCGTGGCGCCGCGGATGGATTGAGAGAATCCAATCAATTCTTTCACTGGAGCTAATCCAATGATAATCGTAGAGTCTCCTTCGTTCTTGATTTCCGTGATCTGCGTTCTACGCTGTTGCAATTCCTTCGACACGGGACCGAGATAGTCTTGGGGCGTCGTAATGGTAAGCAATTGCTTGGGTTCTTCCAACACGGCCTTGGATGCAAGCATACACGCGTACATCGTTCGTGACACGACGGGAATAATTTGCGATGGACCGCGGTGGATTGCGTCTTCGTGCAGTTTTGCATCGACGAGTGTGACTTTAATCCCATGCACTTCTTCCTTTGCGAGTGGCCCTTCCTTCAGTGCTTCTTGGAATCCCTGAATCACGAGTTCGCGGATTTCGTGCAAGGCTTGAATTCCTTTTGTTCCATCAACGAGCAAATTGTAGTTCTCGATGCACCAGATTTTCTTTGCTTCGTCGTTGTCGATTCCGGCGTTGACGAATTTGTCGACCCATTCTTTGTCTTTCATCTTGACTTTTCCCTTTACTTTATTGTCCATCAGCTTCTGCATGATTTCTTCGGGAATAGGCTCGACTTTCATCAACAATTTGTTGTGCTTGTTGGGAGACTTTCCTTCGAGTTCAGGAGACCCCTGCAAGATGGTTTCGTGGTAAACCACAATGGGTGGAGAGACCGTAATGGGGACGCCGTGCGTCTTCTCAATACGATACTGGTTAATTTCCAAGTGCAATTCTCCCATTCCTGAAAGGAGGTGTTCTCCCGTGGTTTGATTCACGGTCGCGCGCAAATTTGGATCTTCTTTTGTGAGTTGGCGAACGACTTCAATCAACTTGGGCAAGTCCTTGGTTTGCTTGGCTTCAATCGAGACCGTGATGACGGGTTCAACGTTTGTTTTGAATGATTCAAATTCTTTCATTTCAATCGAAGAAACGGTCTGTCCAGAGTAGGCTTCGCGTAATCCGACGATGGCAGCAATGGATCCTGCGGGAACGGATTCGACTTCCACGAATTCGGGTCCCATATACACCCCTACACGATTGATGACGGCTTCCTTTTGGGCACCAATCAACTTTACGCGAACTCCTTTCTGCACGGTTCCCGAGTAAACACGCCCGGTCGCGATATCTCCTGCGTGAGGGTCGACCGAAACATCAGTAATCATCATCGCAACAGGCCCTTGGGGGTTGCACTTGAGCATGCTCTGCCCCACTTCGGCATCGACTTCTCCGCTCCAAATAACAGGAGTACGATAGGCTTGTGCTTGAATGGGGTTTGGCAATTGGGTTACGACCATTTCGAAGATCGTGTCTTCTAATGGAGACTTTTCGGCAATCATTTTTTGTTGATCGTTCTTCATGAACTCGTACACTTGCTTGAAGTTAATCCCCGTGCGTGCCATCGATTTGATGGAAACAGCCCAGTGATTGTACGCAGAACCGAAGCAAACGTTTCCGTGTGCGGGATTGACTTGCCATAATTCTTCTTTTCCAGCGGGAGCATTTTTCTTGATCAATGAGTTGACGTGCGTAATGGTTTTGACAAATCGTTTTTGCATGTCTTCTTCGCCGATTTGGAGTTCGTTAATCAAGCGATCCACTTTGTTGATGAAAAGAGAAGGTCGGACGTTTTCGCGCAAGGCTTGGCGAATAACGGTTTCGGTTTGGGGCATGACACCTTCAACGGCATCCACCACAAGAATGACTCCGTCAACCGCACGCATGGCGCGGATGACTTCTCCACCAAAGTCAACGTGACCCGGGGTGTCAATCATGTTGATGAGGTATTGTTTTCCGTGAACCGTTGGAACGAGTGAGATGTTGGCTGCGTTGATGGTGATTCCGCGTTCTTGTTCTTGGTCTTCAAAGTCCATGAACTGCTGCTTTCCCGCGAGCTCTTTGTTGATGAGCCCTGCAGCGGCAATGAGGTTGTCCGAGAGCGTGGTTTTACCATGATCAATGTGAGCGACGATTCCGATATTGCGAACGTCCTCCTGTTTGGTCATTAAGTGCTGTGCGGCCTTGGCCATGTCTTCTTTTCGTCCCATGTGGTGCTCACGCTCGGTTCAGTTGTTCGCCGTTTTCGTCCGGCGGAAACGATATCCAGGTTTCATTGGTGGATGAAACCTGTCCTCCAGCAGCCAATAGGGGGCTGTGAATAGCCAAAATGCCCCGAAGAACGTTTTTAAAGCGAGCCATTAAGCGCGTGGAAGACGGTATTCCCCATCCATGAATCCATTGAAAATGTGCTGGAATATGCTAATAGCGTTCCGTGCGCGCCGAATGTCATCAGGCCGAATAACCTCTCCTTCTTCTTCGCGGTAGTGTCGGAAGGCCTTGAGCATATTTTCATAGATATTTTCCATGCGAAAAATGGTCATGCGGAATGTGCGCTCGAACGTATGCGCGTCTTTTCCGAGTAGGCTGGAGTCCACGGAGTCGAATGGGTGATGCACTGAAAAAAACTCGTGGATTCCGAGCATGATCTCCTGCGCCAATCGCTTGCGTTGGGCTGGGGAGAGTTGTTGCCAGCTTTTCTCGCTGCCGTACTTGCGATAGAATTCGAATTTGGCGGCAGCAGCCAGTTTGTGGTGCCGAATCCCCTTTCCGGGTGTGCGTTTCAATAGGCGATTGAATTTGGCCCATTGGAGCATGGCGGCTGGACTTGAATGACTTTCCGGAAAGACATCACGAGCGAATTCCGGATGCAATAACTTGCGTAATCGTTCTTTTCGGCGCAGCGCGGCAGGGTTGCGAGGCATAGCCTCACCAAGAAAAAGTAGAATAAAAGCATGAATGGATAATGGCTCAAAAAAATGCCATTATCTTGAAGCTAATGCAATGCGTTCGATTTCATTGCGGCGTTTCAATGAAGTGGAATTGTTGTCGTTCTTCGCCGTTTGGATGATTTCTTTCGCGAGGGCTTCGGACGCTGGGGTGTTGTTGTTGAAACTTCCATAGAATCCTGCGAGAGCGATGTTCTTGATGCTTTCATCCAATCGCTTTAATGGAGCGACATCAACCGCTTGCGTGTATGCCACTCCGCCTTTCTTCAAGCGAGTGACATCTTCGCGTGGAGCTGCGTTTTCAACGGCTTGCACCAATAATTGAATGGGATTTTGTCCCGTTTGGGCGTGAATCATATCGAATGCTTCTTCCACGATGCGCATGGCGAACATTTTCTTTCCGCAGCTACCGCGTCCGCGGATGTATTTTCCGCTCAACTTTCTTTTTCCTTGTCCGGAGCGCATGACTTTGTTGACTAAGCGTTCGACGATGAACATTTTTTCTTTCTGGAAAGGGCGTTGTTTCATTTTTCCAAAAGTATGGGGAACGGTTTTTGCAACGAGTCCAATTTGCTTGCTCAACGTGATGTCGGCGATCTTGACATCTTTTGTATCCCATTTTCCAAACAGCTTGACATCCATAATAGTCCCTTCCAAGTCCAGTGCAACCAATCCAAGCGATTATCGCTTGACTTTCTCCTTCTTTCCAGTTCTGAGCATTTGCAATGCCTGCCCATTCACATGCGTCACGCGGTATTTGACTCCCCACTGTGAACCGTATGGTCCTCCCTGGGATCCGCCAATTCCTTCAATGATGACTTCGTCGTGTTCATCCACAAACTTAATGGCTCCATCCTTGGGGCAGAAAGCAGTGACTTGCTTTCCATTCTTGATGAGCTGCACACGCACACATTTCATGATTCCGGAGTGTGGCTGCTTTTGAGTGACTCCGCGTTTTTCCAAGACAATCGCTTTAGCCTGTGGGCTTCCTTCCAGAGGATCGAACTTTTCTTTTAATCGTAGAACGCGGCGCTTGTGATAGGGATCTTTCATTCTCCACTTTCTGCGCTTGTCTTCCAATTGTCGTGCGGCAAATTCTCCGTAACCCAAATGTATCAATCCTTTTTTCGTGTTTCTCGTTAGACAGCTCTATGAGCTGGGAATAACTATTTTCGCCAGCCAAAGCTTTATATTAGCAACCCCTGGGATGCGCGGAGTAAGGCGATATTTGGGTGGTAGAACTTTATTCAAATTCTGCCTGATTTAAATACTTTAGATACCCTCTCCCGACATGGTTCAAAGCAGCAATAAATTGAACGTGTTAGTGGTTATTGGACTGGTTTTAGTGGTCGCCACGCTAATAATGGCCATTTCTTCTACGAGCCATATGGGATTCGCCACCCGTGGATCCATCAATGCAAGCACTACCCCCATTCCGCGCATGGAGGTGACTGCAACCCCAACACCAGTAGAGTGGGTGGTCGAACCGGATATTAAAGCAATGGCTTTTACTAAAAAAACCAGTGAAGGCCTTGTCCTTGAGGAGCAGTTTAAGCAGGTTGCTAATCAATCAATCAAACAAGGAAGTGAGTCCCCGTGAAACAAGCTATTTTTCTTATTCTGATTCTCTCGTTGGCCTCATTTGCGTCTGCTCAAACAATTGTTGAATTGTTTTCGGCCGATGCATATCCAGCTTCCATCCCAGTAAGCGGTTTGCCCAGCGCATGTTATGCAACAAATCCAAGTTTTCCAAATCAACCCATAGGATGTCAGGAATCAGAGTTTGGCGGAATTCAAAATATTTATGGGAACCCAGATGGATATGGGTTTACCGTTGGGTATGCTCCCATGGCTCCAGGGCAAATTCAGTTTTCGGGATTCATCCCAAACAACCCGCAGACTCTTTACTGTGGATACTATAATGAATGGTGCGATGGACCCACTACGCCTGGAGTTCCTAGCGGAACGCAGTATCTTTGGGAACTGGCGTGCGGCGAGACGATTTACTCAAACTTTCCAGGCAGTTTTTCTTACCAGACACTAGCCAATAAAGCATTCCTCGCGAAAGTGGATTGCTCACAAATCACTATTGCAGGACAAACGGTAGCAGGAACTTGCCGTGCAACAAAATGCCAGAGTATTGACGCAGATATTATGGTGAAAAAGTTTGAAGTTTACCAAAGTGGACCGTATGGAGTAGGATTAGAAGCGACTTTATTCAACCTAGGCGCTACAACATTTCAAAATGGAACAATTACCCAATTCATCACTTCCAATGGAGGAGCACCATATGCTGTGAATGTAACGACGCCAGTTATCGGCGGATCAAATGTCGTAGTCAGTACATCCATCCAGGGCATCTCTCCAGGAATGTATACGGCACAAGTAATTGCAGATGCTACTGGACTAATCAGCCCAGAAGTTAATCCATCCAACAACCAAGCGAGTGCAACTTTTACTATTTTGGGACCCATCGGGCCATTACCTGGAATATTTACCATTTCGCCATATCAATTACCACTCAATGCGAATTTGTCTACGATTTATCTTTTTGGAGAAAATCTTTATCAGAGCGGAGCAAGCGTCAGTATTGATTCGGGGGTGTTCGTGCTTCCACTTGACATTTCAGGGATTGACCCTAGCGTTACTTTTTCGCCTGCACAAATAGCAGCACTTGGAATAGGCACCCACACGCTGCAAGTGACTGCAAGTAATGGAGTTTCAAACATTTATCCATTTACGATTGTGTAAATAATGAAAAACAGAAATACAGGGAATGAACAATTAAAAAAAATGAAAGGAGAAGGGCTATTGCTCTTCTTCCTCAGCCACTTTCTTCTTCCGAGCGCGCTTGGGCTTGGCTGGAGCGTCTTCGTTGTGGGAAGAAACCAGCTGCTCGGCAGCGGCTTGCTTGGCATTGGTCAATTCCGAGGCCTTACTCTTTCCTTGGTCCAAAACCAATAGAGAGGAAATCACAAAGGGCTTTCCGCACACGCTTCCTAACTCTAATGCGGTTCCATTGAAGCGGTAAACGGGCACGTTAGATAAACTCGCCAAATGCGAGAGTTTTTCCACGTTCAAAATAGGCGTATTTTGGGGCAGAATAAGCACTTGCCCTTCTCCCATTTTCAAGGAGTATTCGCTTTCGCGGGTTCCAAAAAGGACTTTTCCCGTATCAACGGCTCTTCGAATTTCAATATTAGCATCCATTCTCCACACCTCCACGTGCTTCACAGGATATGAATACCCAAAACCCCCAAAGAAATGTTTATAACAACCAGGTATTGTTTCCGATGCCAAAATAGTGAAAAGGATAGATAGAATCAGGTGCCGCGCAGCGGTCACCTGTTCTCGGGGCAGCCGGACGAAAACGGCTAAGCATTTAAATGCACAAGCCTTCTTTGAGGGCATCATGCCTTCCCCTAGAGGCCGAAGAAGACCCCCTAAGACCAGTCCCAAACCCAATCGAAAAGGACCCCCTTCCCCACCCGGCCATTCGATTAACTCCTTGCCCCCCGAGCAGCAGCGAGCCATCAATCACGCTCGGCACACGGCCACATTGGAGCGATTGGGAAAAGAATTGGACAAATGCTATCGCACTCAACCCAATGGAGTAAAAGTATTATGGAGGCGCGATGAGGCAGCTGCCATCAAACGGCAAATGGATGCCATCAAAGCAATGCTGGAAGAAAGTCAGTAATCAAAATAATCGCATTCACAGCTTTTGTGTGGAGACGTGTTTGAGTTCTCCATTTCGTGGTTCGA
>CAYZNV010000009.1:22696-47898 GCA_964480125.1 uncultured archaeon | reverse complement strand
ACCAATTTCATTTTTTTGTGCAACATTATTCTGTATAAACCCAAAAATCTCATCTTGATACCCTGGAGGAATAAAGAGTTTTTCGAATTTTTTAAAGTCTGATTCATCAAAATTTCTATTACCATTTTCCTGTCGCTTACCCAAATAAGCATCTAGTAATCGTTCATAAACAATTATTCCAGGTGCAATTAAAAGGAAGTTTTTAGAAAAACGCGCGGTTTTCTTTCCTTCATTCTTTGCATTTAAATACTGCCAAATTAGCAGTGCAGACAGAACCCAAGTTTTTCCTGTGCCGGTTGCCATTTTTATGCAGTACTTTGGATAAGCATATTTTTCTTTTTTCAAGTCGATTAAATCCATTTCAGATAATAGTTCAGGATATATTGACAAGTACATTTCATGAACATTTTTTACTTTCAAAACTTCATGCACATATATGGCACTAAGAATTGATTGCCATTGGCCTTCGTGGAAATTCACATCACGTAAATCAGAAAAAATCCCATTAGGATCCCAAAATTTAAGTAAGTCACGAGTAATTGGAGTAACCTTTTCCAAAAAATCTCCATCTACCCACGATTTCTTTGCCATTTTTTCAATAGTTTCAGCTAATTTTAGTGGAATATTTCGTGTTCCAAGGGATTTGGTGTTAACCATTTATTTTACCTCTTTGATAGTGGCACTTTCAAATCCGAACACATCAACTGCTTTTATACAAACTTTACGTCTTGAAGCAGTTTTTTCGACTAAAATTTTTGCAGTTCGTTTAATCTGTTGATTCTCATTGTTTTCCCGATAATCTTGCCACTTACTACGAAAGACCTCCCCATCATAATCCGGATCAATGCTCCAATATTCAATTAAACTTAGGGGATCTTTTTCAATTACTTTTTCAAGCTTGACTTGTGTCTCCTTATCTAAAGGAAGTGCATCAGGCGAAAGTAAAACATAATTGTCTAATGACAAGATCAATTCATCGTGTTTGTCGTCGGAGATATTTTTTGTGATCGGTTTTACGGTTAAATATTGTAGTGAAGAAAACCGTATTTTACCTGATTTGATAAGCTGTTCATAACTTGCCTTTGTTTTCAGATGATCCAATAAATCGGCTGGAATAACTAGAACTTCTAATTTTTGATCATTTAATGTATCAACTACCCTTCCGATATCAGTTACAAAATTCCACCCTAACACAACAACTTTTTCCCAACCGCCCATAAAGTTTGCTCGCAATTCTTGGGCTTTTTTTAGTGTAGCGAGCCCAGTCATTTTAGCTGGGGAATCAACAACTATTAGTGTTTTTGATTGTTTAATATAGCCTAAATTGTTTTGCACACCTTCTTTGTAAGGAAATGGTAACGCTCCATATAGATTGATTACGACATGAGCCAAATCACCAATTGTTTTAAACTGCGACTTTTCAAATTGCTCTTTTTGGTAGTCACCAATAGTGTAGTAGAGGAATGGCTTTGCATTCTGATCAATTAATCTTTTACGTATTATCATGCATGCAGGTTTTCCTAAATCTGTGGCAATCCACTTGCGTCCTAACTTTTCAGCGACGGCTGCAGTTGTTCCCGACCCAGCAAAGAAATCTGCAACAATTCCACCTTCAGTACAAGATGCTTCAATTATTCTCCGTAGCAGCTCTTCTGGCTTTTGTGTATCATAATTTTTGAACTCTTTGCTTTTTGATTTTGTAACGGATGATTGACCAATTGACCACACATCATCGCAGTATTTCTCAGTATATTCATCATAAATAATATTTCCATTTACATCCCTTGCAGCAGTAACTTTGCCTTTTTCTTTATCCCATATTCGCCGATCCCTCATCACCGGTTTTTCTAAGGGAATTTTTATGCGATTAAAATAAACATCGGCACTTTTTCTATAGTAAAAGATATTATTATGATTAATTGCAAATCCTTTTACATTTCCTTGAAAATTGTCTGGATAATGCCAAATAATTTCATTTCGAAAATTCTCTTTACCAAATATTTCATCCATTATTATCTTAAGATAATGGCCAACATGCCAGTCAATATGGACATATATACTTCCTTTTTCTGAAAGTAACTCATGCATTAAAATCAATCTTGGAATCATCATTTCAAGGTATGATAATGTTCCATTCTTCCAGGTATCAGAGTATGCAAATTGCTCAATAACTGTTGGTTTTTGTTCAATATCACCAGTTGGCAGATGAATCTTTCTACGATAATCAGCTTTTGAATCAAATGGAGGGTCAATATAGATTAAATCAATTTTTCCACGCATTGATGGCATTCCAGTTACAGGATCACCTGCTAGTAGTGCTTGCATCGCAAACAAATTATCGCCGTAAATCATGCGATTTACCCATTCAGTTTTAGCATTAGAACGAATAGTTTGACCAAACGCAGAATATAGTCCACCTTTGGCTTTGGTTGGCAAAACAAGCTCATTCGTTTGTAGAACAATACGGTTTTGCTTAGACAACCCGTCAAGAATCCGTTGGGCTTCCTTTTTTCCTTGCGCCATTATCCTGGGCAACTCTTCGATTAAGGACACAGTCATGTAGGCAGCCACCAATACTACACCAAATTTGGTGTTTAATGATGTTATAAACGTTACCCCTTTTTTGGTGTATGTTAAATCCAACATTACATAATGCAGGGATCTACCGAAAAATTCGAGTATTGGCTAACAAAAACCGTTTTAAAATTCTCGAACTAACGCAGGCAAACACAAAAACAGTTACTGAACTCAGTAATGAAACAATGCTTGCTTACACGAAATGCGCGGATTATGTAACAATATTAGCCAAGGAGAAACTAGTCGAAAAAACGCGAAAGGGAAGAGAAATACTGGTCAAAGCAAAAATTGACATTGCAAAGATCAAACTGTAGAATAGTAATCATGAATGAAGATCAAAATAGTTGTATATCTCCTCGCCAACAAACTCCTTTCATTTTCCTTCTTTCGGTTGAAAGAAGGCATTTACGCCTTTTTCCCCAAATATAGTTGCTGATTTTTGCTTCTTTTTACCACTTGCCTGTTAGAATGAGCAAAATGCCTAGAAGCATGACGATAAGAAAAATAATGAATAGAAGTAGGAGAAATGGTTTCCCATATTTTGCTCCGAGGAAAAAATACCACATGTTGTTTGGATCGTTTGGCATCAAATACCCCCTTTTGCTTTTTCCCAAAGTATTGCTTTCTTTTCAGGAGAAATTTTGCCCATTTCTTGAGCTAGTTCATCCATCATCGATCGCATGGCATTTAATTCAAATTGAAGGTTGTTTTTTTGCTTTTCGATTTGGAGGATTTGATCTTTTTGTTGAATCGCATCGGCTGCAGAAAGTGAGTTCCCACAGTTCAAACAATTCATGGAATAATGGGGATTTAGCTTTTGACAAAAGTGGCATTCCTTTGTTTCAAGAATTGGTGGAGCTTTTGTGGTAACCATTTCCATTCCCAATACACGACGAATTTCATTATGAACGTCGGCATCAGCTAAGTGGTCGTATACCTTTGTCATTATTTGTCCGCTGACTCCGTAGAAGGCAGATGCTTCTCGTTGACGCATTCCTTTTCGGCGACGATCCGTAATGGAACTGTGTCTAAACAAATGGGGGTGAATATGTCGATTTTGAATTCCAGCTTTTTGGGCAGCTTTAATGATTGTTTTTCGAATCGAGTTGTAGCCAAGACGTTTTCCTTTATTGTAATTCGAACTAATTAGGAATAACCAATCATTGGGATCGCGTGTAGGATGTTGATCGAGCCATTGCCTAATTTGGCTTGCTCCAGAAATGCATAGAACGGTTCGTTCACCTGTTTTTCCTTTCACAGACACAAATACTTCTTTTCCTTCAAAGGTAATATTCTTGCATTTCAGTGTTCCCAGTTCGCCCACACGCAGCCCTTCCCATAGTAGTGCCAATAAGCATCGTTGCATGGGATTGGTGTTGACTTGGATCATTCGAGCCATTTCTTCTTCGCTAATGAGATCTTCTTTTCGAATTTTGGCTTGAAATTTTTCGCGAATCTTTAACCAGGCCACGCACGCAGGATAATCTTCTCCCCCACCCACAAAGCGCATGAATCGTTTGAATGCTTTGAGATGATAGTTTTGAGTGGTGAGTGACCAAGTAGGCTGCTGGCGAACAATCGTAACCAGTTCTTGCACGTCTTCGCGTGTCAGCGAATCAAAGCGCTTTTCACCAATGAGTTCCCCGATCCTTCCAAGTAGTGCAAAAATACGGTCGCGTCGAGCTAAGCTCATGATTGCATCTAGTTCAATTTCTTGAAAGAATTTGTATAACGTGGCACGGTTTTCTGCACAGATTTGAAACAAGGGGCCGATTTCTGCCCCTGTTGGCTTTTGAATTTTTTCAGGGAAGACGCGATGCAATGTTATTTGGTAGCGTCGACCATAGTGGTGTAAACTTTCGTCATGGAGTGTGTGTTGCAGCATTGCATAAGACATTCGTGATCCCGTATCCTATAAAGGCTATAGGGATTCCACTCCAGGGAACTACGCCCGCGCCGGGAATCGAACCCGGGTCGCAACCGTGACAGGGTCGCATCCTAACCGCTGGACTACACGGGCATTACTTACCAAGAAAGGCTTCCAGCCCCCAAAAAGGGTCTTTTTGCCTGTCTATACCCAAAGATGACGAAATAAAGCATTTAAATGGTGGCTTTTTGGCCCAAAATCAAAGGTTCTGGAGCACTTCCTTGGCATGCCCTTCGGGCTTTACTTTCTCGAATACTTTTGCAACTTTACCTGTTTCGTCAATAATATAGGTGGTGCGGAACATCCCCATATACTTGCGCCCATACATGCTCTTTTCTCCCCACGTCCCATATTTCAGTGAAACCCGTGCATTTTCATCCACGAGCAAGGGATAATTGAGCGCGTGTTTTTCGGTGAATTTTTGGTGGGATTTTTGATCGTCCGTGCTAATGCCAAAAATGAGCGCGCCCTTTTTTTGGATTTCCTTATAGTAGTCTCGAAACTCGCATGCTTCTACCGTGCACCCGCTCGTCATGTCTTTGGGATAAAAAAACAACACCACTTTTTTCCCGCGCAACTCCGAGAGCTTCACGCTATTCCCTTGCGTGTCTTTCATTGTGAAATCCGGGGCATTTCTTCCAACCACTAGCAACGCCATACAACCACCTCAATCCCAAATACAGCGCAATCGGCCTTATAATATTCCCGAGCCCTATTTCTTGGATGGTTTCTCCCCCCAAAATTAATTGGCGCGATTGGTCGAAGACTGCTTTTGAGGATGCGAAGAAACAGCACAAGCCCATTCTATTGGATCTAACCGCCGTATGGTGTCACTGGTGCCATCGCATGGATGAGGATAATTATGCGCGCGAAAGCATCATCAAAACCATTAATGAAAATTTCATTGCGCTGCGAGTGGACATCGATGTATTTCCTGAAATCGCCAATCGCTACCACATGGGCGGCTTTCCCACCACGGCTTTCTTGGATGCATTCGGCAATACCATGATGGGCGGCACCTACATTCCGCCCGGGCAATTCGATGCAACCCTGGAGCAAGTCAAGCAGATGTACGCGCACATCAGCAAAGACCTTCCTTCCACCAACGCGGATGAATTGCCTCAATTGGAGGCAAGTAAGAGCGAATTAAAAGAAACAAAAAAAGAACTCCCCATCATTTCTCCTTTGCTCCCTGCCACGATCGCAGAAGAGATGGCACATAACTTTGATGCAGATAATGGGGGTTTTGGCTCGCAGCCCAAGTTTCCTCTTCCGGATGCCATTGATTTTTTGGTATTACATTTTATGCAAACAAAAGAAGGCCATTTCCGCTTGATGGTAGAGCAGACCCTGCATGGAATGGAACGATTGCAAGACGAAGAAGAAAAGGGTTTTTTCCGCTATGCCGTGCAAGCGGATTGGACCCAGCCCCACTATGAAAAAATGCTTGAAACCAATGCAGGAATGATCCGCAACTATGTGCATGCGTTTGCATCCATGGGAAATGAGGAATACAAACGCATTGCGCAGGAAGCCCTTTCCTATGTGGCTACGCACCTCACCTCGAATGAGGGTTTCTTTTTTGCATCGCAGGATGCGGATGAGCATTATTATTCTCTTTTCTTAGAGGAAAGGCGCAACGTCCCTGCTCCGTTCATCGACCAACGCTTATTCTGCCACCTCAACGCACAAATGGCGCACGCATTCATGGAAGCCGGCGTGTATTTGGGAGAAAAGCAGTGGTTGCGCATGGGAATAAGGGCATTGGATGAAACCCTAAAGCAGTGTAACCATCCCGAGAAAGGACTGCTGCACACTCCCCACGAAGGGCAAGTTCTCGCGGGCTTGGCAGATTATGCGTGGTTGCTCCACGCACTCCTCGCAGCATTCGAGTTCACGCAGGATAAAAAATACTTGCTCACGGCAAAAGAATTAATGAATGAAGCGCGTGCGCGTTTGATGGATGAAAAAGATGGTTTATTTTTCGACCGGCAAACCAGCAACGAAGATATTGGCCTGCTGAAACAGCGCGAGAAACCCGTGCAAGAGAATGCACTGCTGTGTATCGTGCGGCATCGCCTTTCTTTCTTTAGTGGAGAAACACAATACAAAAAAGAAGGAGAGGATGCCCTTCGCCAGTTATTGCGTGGCTTTGTGCCGCATCAATTGGGGAATGGATGGGTAGGGCTGGCAATCGCACAATACCTCCACCCAATCGAAATCAATCTCATCGGAACATTCCCGGAAGAAAAATCATTGGAGGCCCACCACACCCTGCTCAAGCAGTTCCATCCCGTGAAGAGCGTGATGTTTTGGGACACGCAGCGCGACAAAGAAGAGATTCCCAAGAAAGGATATTCCACGCAAAAGATCCCCATTGCATACGCGTGCATTGGCAGCGCGTGCCTTCCACCAAAAGAAGAAATGAATGAAATTTTAGAGGAATTAAGTCGGCATCAGTAGGATTGACTGCTGCCGCACCCGCATCCGCTTTTGACATTGGGGTTTTGGATGGCGAATCCGGAGCCGTGCAACCCCTCCACGTAATCGATGACGCTTCCGCCCACGAATTGTTCGGACATCTTGTCCACGAATACTTTTACGCCGTGCATTTCCAATTGGATGTCAGAGGAAAGGGGCTGCTGCTCAAACGTAAGCGTGGTTTGATATCCCGAGCATCCGCCCGGCATTACGGCAATGCGCAAGCCATATCCTTCTTTCTTTTCCAGCTTCATGAATTCTTTGAGCTTCTCGGCTGCCTTGGAAGTGAGTTCAACGAGCGCAGCGCCTTCTTTTCTTTCTCCCATTTGGACGCGCGCCGTAGCGGCATCGGTGTGACAGGCATCAGCAGACATGGTTTTTCCTCCAGAAGGTAAAAAGGGGTCTAATACCCAACTATGGCGACTTCACTCTTATAAAAGGAAGCTAAAAAGAAGAAAAAAGGGGAAAAGAAGGGTGTAACTCCCTTCTTTTGCCATTCAACACGACTGTTTCAGATGCCGGTTCTTAGTTTCCCCCGAAGATAGAAGCGAAGAAGCGCATCAATCCCGCAATGGGGCTGGCGTTGGGAGAAGGAGCAGCAGTATTGGCGCTATTGCTGTTTCCATTTCCCCCTGCAGCAACATCAGAAGCTGCCTCGGGCAACTGTTTGGTTTCTTTTGCGACCGTTCCATCGGTGCAGTACTCGGTTTGGGCTTCGAAATTAATCACGCATTCCGTGCGTGTGCCATCGTCCGTGACGCGTGCAGTGTATTCGCCATTATCCCCATACACGCATTTGATTGCGGCCGCAGCAGCACTGTCTTCGTAATTGACTCCGGTCTTGGCGCAGTATTCCTTGAGCTGTGTGTAGTCCACGCGGAAGCCATTATCGCATTCCTTTATTCTGTGTCCATCACTGCGCTCAAACACTTCGCACTTCACTTCTTTCGCGACATCCGCAACGGGGCATTCGCGTGAGGATTTTCCATTTTCGCATTTCGTGACCGTACAGCCATCATTGTCCACTACGCTGCGGCACACATTCGTTTGCGCGGAGCAAGAGGTGGAGCGCGTGCCATCGCTGCATGTCTTGATGTAGCACCCGTCATCGAGTTTCTCGACTTCGCATTTCACTTCTTGCTTGTCGGGGCAACTGCGTTTTGTTTCTCCATTCGAGCAGCTGGTCACATAGCAGCCATCCGCGTCCGTATAGGATTTGCAGGCGAGGTTCTGTACCGTACATATTTTGGCATCATCGCAGGAGTTGAAGCGATAGCCGTCATTGCAATAGATTTCAACGCATCCCTTTTCGTTGACGATTTTTTTACAAGTAGTATTTTCCGATTGATTATATGTGGGTTGGTCCACTAGGCGTGAAGCAGTAGGTGCGACGCATTTGATTTGAGTGCATCCCTTTTCGTCTTGGTATTTGGTGTAGGAGACTTTTTCTTTCTCTAAGCAGTATTCGATTTTTTGTTCAAGTTGATCAACCGTTGGACACACAGCTGGATCGACGCACGCAATGGTTTTGCATCGCTCGCCATCCGAAGTGGAGGTAATCCAATAGTATGATTGTCCTTGTGCTCTACATGAACGCGCTTTTTCTTCTAGTGCATCCAATGAATGACAATAGTCCGTGTCGGCTACTTCTACAGTAGTTACCGTTGTCGTGGGATTGACGACGGTGACTACAGTTGGATTGGCAGTCGTGGTGGTAGTGGATTGGGCTAGCGCCAATCCCCCGAATAATAATACGAGTCCGATAATGAGTATAGTGGGTATGCGCATGTGTTCACCTTCCGGTTGGATATCACCCATGGTCGTCCGCGTCTATTTAATGGTTTGGAGTTGGCAAGGCAAATGAGAGGCAATACGGAAAAGATAGAGGAAAAAAACTGAAAGCAAAAATGAAAGAGAAAAAATGAAGCGTGCGGAATTGGAAAAATAGAATGCGATTCCGCTCGCGCGGAATCGTTAAAGAAATTATTTCTTGTTGGACAAATTCTTGGACTTAACGTGGGCCCACAATTTCTTGGTCATTTCCGAGGGCGCGATGGGGCTCTTGCCGAATACTTTTTCCAACGAGTCGGTTTGTCCCGCAAAACTGATTGAGTATCCGCCAAATGCTGGTTTCTTTGCTGCCATAATCTCAAACTCCCGCGTCCAATGACGCCTTGTTCTTTGAAGCAAGCCAAGAGACGTTTAAAAGGTTCTCCCCATTTCCGCACGGAAAATGGCAATTCATAGAGGGAAAATACCCATTCGGCATCCAAGAGAGTTATGTTTGCGTTCATCGCGCGGGAGCATTTCCCTGGATTTTATTCCAGAAAATCTTCCAGGCGTATTTGATGTATGTGCGCTTTGGATTCAGCTTCCACTGCTTGTAAAAAGATTCGTATTCGGCATAGAGTTGTTCCTTGCTTGGAGGAAATGGCTTACATGCATATGCAATCGCCCCAAGCGCAGGACCCATTTTTTTATAGATGCGCTGAATCCTTCTGGGAAGGCGATGATATTCTTTGCGTTGCAATGGCCTAATCCCCACTAAGTTGAGCTTTCCAGTCAGCACCATCCAAAACTGAGGCAGTTCATCAAGATGCGTTCGCCGCAAAAAGCGACCAAATGCCGTGACGCGTGGATCTTTTTTGGTAGAAGAAGGCGCATCGATGGTGGCTCCTTGCGCGTACACTTTTTTCTCTTCTTGCAAGGCATTGCGACTCATGGTGCGGAACTTACTCACCACAAGCGGCCTTCCTTCTCTTCCGATGCGCACGGCATGATGAAAGAGAAGAGTATCTTTATGCCGGCGCCACGAATCACTTTTGGCTTTTGATTTCTTCCGGCGACCGAACCAGTTTATTCCCATGAGGAAAAAAAGCGAAAGCGCATTAATAACGCTTTCACTGCAGCTTCACGCGGCGCAACAACAGTGCATTTACCACCACCGACACACTGCTCAGTGCCATGGCCCCTCCTGCAAGCATGGGGGAGAGCAACCATCCCGTGTAGGGGAATAATATTCCCGCGGCAATGGGAATGCCGATGATGTTGTAGATGAGTGCCCAAAACATTCCTTGTTTGATCTTGCCCATTGTCGCTCTCCCGAGAAGGAGTGCATTCACCACATCGAAGGGATTGCTTTTCATCAGCACGACCTGCCCTGATTCGATGGCGATGTCTGTTCCTTTTCCCATGGCAAAACCCAAATCGCTTTGGGCTAGGGCGATAGCATCATTGACTCCATCTCCCACGAATGCTACTTTCTTTCCTCGTTGTTGGAGTTCTTTGATGCGCTCGGCTTTCTGTTCGGGCAGCACCTGCGCGAAGACATTTGAAATCCCCAATTGGGATGCAATGGCGTTGGCCGTGCGCGAATTGTCTCCTGTCATCATCCATACTTCCATTCCCTTCGCCGTGAGCGCAGAGATGGTCTCTCGCGCTTGTGGTTTGGGGGTGTCCGCAATAGCAATGAGGCCCATTATTTTCTTTCCTTCAGCGATTGCAATGACAGTCTTCCCTTGCTTCTCGAGCGCATGCATTTCTTTTTCCCACGCATCGAGAGGAATGCTATTTTCTTCCATGAGCAATGCATTTCCAATAGAATAATTTTTCCCGAGTGACTTTCCAGTAATTCCTTTTCCGAATTCGGCTTTGAAAGCAGTGGGTTCTGTGGCTGGAATGCGCATGGGAGTAATATGATCCACGATGGCTTGTGCCAGTGGGTGTTCTGATTTATCCTCGAGCCCGCGCACAATCCCCAAAAGAGATTTTGTTTCGATTCCGGGAAGGAATTTTGTATCCGTCACGCGGGGCTTTCCCTCGGTGAGGGTGCCGGTCTTGTCGAAGACAATGGTGTTGATGGCGTGCATCGTCTCGAGTGCTTCTGCTCCTTTGATGAGAATTCCATTTTCAGCCCCTTTCCCCATGCCCACCATAATGGCAGTGGGGGTGGCGAGTCCGAGCGCGCACGGGCACGCAATCACGAGCACGGAAACGCTAACCAACAACGCGAATGAGAATGTTCCTTGAAAGAAGAAATACCATCCCACAAAGGTAAGCAGCGCAATCACAATCACAATGGGCACGAACACACTTGATATTTGATCCGCAAATCGTTCAATGCTGGCCTTGCTCCCTTGGGCCTCTTCCACGAGCTGCACAATCTTACTCAGCACTGTGTTCTTCCCCACCTGCGTGGCGCGATAGAGGATTCTTCCATTGAGGTTGATTGTCCCCCCCACTACGACGTCGTTCTTTTGCTTTTCAACAGGCAAACTTTCTCCCGTAATCATGCTTTCGTCCAGAGTGGTTTGTCCCTCAAGGATAATCCCATCAACGGGTACGCGCTCGCCCGGGCGCACTTCGATGAGTTCTCCGACTTGGAGTTGTTCCACGGGCATTTCCACCCATTCTGTTCCCTGCTTCACGCGGGCTTTTTTGGGAGAAAGGTCCATGAGCTTGCGAATGGCATCGGATGCTTTTCCCTTGGCGATGGCCTCGAGATATTTCCCGAGCACCACGAGCGTAATCAGCACCGCTCCTACTTCAAAATATTGCTCTTCCACCCCTAACCCCAGCGCGTGCGCGAGGCTATAGAAGTAGGCCGCACTCGTTCCTAAGGCGATGAGCGTGTCCATGTTGGCAGAGCCATTCAATAATGCAGTATAGGCGCCGCGATAGAAAGTATTTCCAACATAGAATTGCACCACGCTCGCGAGGAGGAATAACAATAGAATGCGATAGGGAAATTCCATCAAGACCATTCCCAATAGAATCGCAGGAATGCTGCACACCACTCCGATGAGGAGATTTTTTTTCAGTTCAGCGATTTCTTTCGCGCGCACTTCTCGTTCGCGTTCGATGGAAATATTTTGGCTCGCGCGATATCCCCTCTTTTCAACCGCTGCGATCAAATCTGTCACACGCGCTTTTGTTTCGTCGAATTCCACGTGGGCTTTCTGCGAGGAATAATTCACATTCGCCTGGCTCACTCCAGGAACTTTAGAGAGGGATTTTGAAATCAGCACGGCACAACTCGCGCAGTGCATTCCCTCGATTGCTAAATCGGTTTTTTGCATTTAGACCAACCCCCATGATAGTGGGGATTTGGGTCCCCACACTGAAAATAAGACCACGATGATGACGATCACCGCATGCCATACTAACACGGTAAACCATGAAGGGATTTTTGCCTGCAGAATAGGCCCGGCTTGCGTATAGATGAGATACATCAGCGCCAGCAGGATTACCCCACACACAAGGAATAGGAGATAGGTGAATGGAATGAGGTTGTCCGTCACCATCATCACCGAAAGCATCGCTCCCATGGTTCCTCCCATGAGGCCGGCCATCATTCCTTCCATGGTGCCCATTACTCCCACATATCTTCCGGCCCACACCCCACTAAGGATGCCTCCCACCATTCCAAGGACGCTGCCCCAGAACATTCCATTGGTCGCGCCGATGATGGCGCCGAGCATGAACCCGGCCATCATTCCAAATGTCATCCCGATCATCATGCCCGAGGAGCACGTGAATTGTTTACGTAACAGGTGCGCGTGGAATAGTGCAAGAAGATTCAGCCCAACTCCAATGGGAATCAATACCAGCAATGGAAGCACATGCAACGCGGATGCGTTGGAGGAAAAAAAGAATTGATAGACACCCATCAGGAGGAGGTAACTAACAATCACCCCCACCATGACTCTTCCCAAGAGCGCGCGCTCGGAGGCAAGGGCAGATTTTTCTTGGAATATGCCTCGCACGAAGAAGGACAATCCAGACAAGGAATTGTTTTCCGATGTCGAATCGCGCAAATAATGATATTCGCGCAGCCGCTGTTTTATTCTCTCGATATCCTGGGGCAGGCAGGTCACTTCAATGCTGCTCGCATCCGAAGAGACTTGCTCGAGTTTGGCTTGCTTGAAAGCGGAAAGCATGCGCGTGATGACTTTGGCACATGCCTCGCAGGAAAGATTCTGGACAGGAATAGAATAGTTTTTTGTGTTATTTTCCGTATTTTTTTCCGCGAGTTGTTTTTCCATAGTGCACCACCATCTCCCCATTCAGCTTATCGATCGAATTCCACTTTTGGGATTATTCGACCGCATACCCTTCTGCTTCGATGGCTTTCTTGGCCTGATCGAGCTGCTTCTCATCTTTCACTTCAACTTCGATGCGATTGGTTTTGTGATTGGCAGAGAGTACTTTTCCTCCTTTTTCCTCGATCGCTTCTCGTAACAGAATTTCGCAGCTGGAGCAGTGCATTCCTTTGACTTGGATTGTTTTCTTCATTTAGACCACCTCAATGGTACCACGGAACATGCGCATGGAGCAATAGAAGGGATATTTTCCCTTTTCCGAGGGAGTAAATTCAATTAATGCTTCTCCTTGCGTGGGAGCGAGCTTGCGTGCTTTCGCGAGAGGGATGATTACCTCCCTCCCACACCCCGCGCCGGGATCAGCCGTATAATGAATGCGCGTAGGAATGCCTTGCTGTAGAATGATTGTGGAATAGTTGTAGGTCCCACTATCCAGAGCGCGCAAATCTACTTCTTGCACCCCATTCAATACAGGAGCGACAAAGCGCGAACCAGCGAATGGATTTGGAGGAGCGGGGGGCCCAAATCCACCTCCCAGGAAAGCGAATAATCCCAGCACAGCGATCCCTGCGAGGGCGACGAGGATGAATGTTTGCGTAGAGTTCATGCGATAATGCGGTCGTGAAACAATATATATAGGTTGATGAAACAATGTTTCAGTATGATGAAACAATCCACTAGTTCCCTGATCTCTTTCTTTTCAAGCCATCGCAAATGGGGGATTTGGGCAATTTGTGCGGTGTTGTTTGTGTTGGCGGTCTTCTTGACCGTGGTTTCGTATTACAATCACCCCTATGAGGGGATCCTGAGCATTTTCGCGCGCTTCCATTTTGAGGCCATGCTGGGGATTGCGCTGGCTGGTGTAGTAGTAGGAGCAACGGGAATGGGACTCCTTTCAAGTGAATTGCGGCAAAAAACGCAATCGTTGAAAGAAAATACCCAAGTGCTGATTTCCTTTCTCACCACAGAAGAAAAGGCGTGTATTCATTTGCTCCTCGAGAAGCAGGGAAAGTGCTACCAGCACGAGCTTGCAAAGCTGCCGGGATTAACTCGCCTAAAGGCCCATCGCTTGGTGCAGCGCCTCCAGGATCGGAAGCTCATCGTCGTTCATGAGATGGGAAAGGCTCGCCTGCTGGAATTGAGTCCCTCGCTCTTGCCCGGATTCCAGTCCGCCCCCACTTCTACTCCTCCCATTTCCCACGAGACCAAAGCATAACCCGCCTGTTTTTTGCTCGGCTTTTTTAAGGGCTCGGGAGTCACTTTTTCATATATGGCTTCTCCTTCCACGATTAAGGAATTACTGGCCAAGAATGGCCTACAGGTAGGGGATACCGTTCAAATCGAGTGGAAGGACACCTCATTCAAGGCGCGCATTCTCCCTCAATCCCTTCAGCGGACGGATTTCTTGGATGTAAAGCTGGCCATGGGATATAACACCGGCCTTGCGCTGGGCGAAATCAAATCCCTCCAAAAGATTTCAAGCGACAGCACGCGAGCACCAGCTCCCTCCCCAAACTCCGTGACTCCACTCTCAAACAAACCCCCCATTTCTTTGGTGACTTCCGGCGGGACGATTGGGAGCAAAATTGATTACACCAACGCAGGCGTTACCGCGCTCATGACGCCCGAAGAATTATTACAACTCGTCCCAGAGCTAGGATCATTCACACGCATCGCGAGCATCCAATCTCCTTTCACAAAGCTCTCAGAGAATATGGTGCCAAATGACTGGATCCGCCTAGCCCACATCTGCGCGCAAGAGCTCAATAAGAAAGAGATCCGCGGCGTGCTGTTGACGCATGGCACGGATACGCTGGCATACACCGCTGCAGCGCTTTCTTTTTTCCTCAAGAACATCACTAAGCCCCTTATCCTCGTGGGAGCGCAGCGTTCTTCGGATCGTGGCAGCAGTGATGCCAATTTCAATTTGATTTGCGCAGCGCATTTGGCGTTATCGAATATCGCGGAAATAGGAATATGCATGCACGGCACTTCCTCGGATGAATATTGTCTTTTCAACAAAGGAACACGTGTGAAAAAAATGCACACGTCTCGCAGGGATGCCTTTCGCCCCATCAATTCCAAACCCCTCGCACGGGTATTTGAGAATGGAAAAATTGAAACGCTCTCTCCATACCAGGCACGCCAATCCGTTGGAAACGTTGAAGTGGACGCAGTGTTTGAGGAAAACATCGCATTGATCAAGTTCGCTCCGGGCATGACCACAAAGGTATTGGATGAATACGTCAAGCATGGGTGCAAGGGATTCATCCTCGAAGGGACGGGATTAGGCCACGTTCCCGAGTCATGGGTGGAAGGCGTTCGCGCCATTACTGCAAAGGGAATCCCCATCTTCATGGCGGCACAGCCCCAATATGGACGAGTGAACATGAGCGTATACTCCACGGGAAGAATGCTCGTGGAAGCCGGCATTGTGGGATTGGATGACATGTCCTCGGAAGTCGCCTACGTTAAACTCGGATGGGTGCTCGCGCACACGCAGAAATTAGACGAAGTCCGCAAGTGGATGCTCACTCCTATCGCGGGAGAACTCTCCGCGCGCAGCGAAGTGGATACGTTTCTTTACTAAGCCAGTTTCGGCTCGGCTGCAACGAGAACAGGTATTTCTTAAGAAGTACCTGATTACCCAGTTGTCTAGAGATGGATAGAATCCCTCTCAAGGGTTTTGGGAAAATGTTTATAACGAGCCAAAATCCCTTTCCTGAGATGAAACACTTCGAACTCAAAGCCAATGACCCCAAAACCATTCTTATCGCACTCATCATTATCGCAGGATTGATTTTTTTCTTCCAAGGAGGAAAGGCTTCTGCCGGAAGCGGAGAGCAGTCTCCGATTACGACCATCACAAAGCTTTCCGTCCCAGAAAAAGAATCCAAGTATGTGCGTGCGCCTGATTTGAGCGGGATTGCGGGATATATTAACACCCCGGAGGGATTCAAGCTATCAGATGTCGCGGGAAAAGTAATTTTAGTGGACTTCTGGACATACTCCTGCATCAATTGTATTCGCACCCAACCCTATCTCAATGCGTGGAATGAGAAATACGCGGATAAGGGATTAGTCATTGTCGGAGTACACACTCCCGAGTTTGATTTCGAAAAAGAAATTGGTAATGTGCAAGCCGCCGTGACAAAAGAAGGGATTGAATATCCCGTTGTACTGGATAATGATTTTTCAACGTGGCGCGCATACAAAAATCGCTATTGGCCTCGCAAGTATCTCATTGACGCGGATGGATTCATTCGCTATGATCACATCGGCGAGGGCGCGTATGAGGAAACAGAGGAAATGATCCAAGAATTATTGCGCGAACGTGATGAGAAAATAAAATTGGATGCCACGCCTGCACAACCCCTATCAAGTGAGAACATAGGGCAAGATTTTTCTCAGATTGGCACTCCGGAAATTTATTTGGGATATGATTTCGCGCGCGCACCACTTGGAAGCCCAGAGGGGTTCCAGCCAAATCAAACCGTCACGTATTCGATTCCCCAAACTAGTGAAATCCAGCCTAATTTGGTTTATTTGGAGGGAGAGTGGAAGAACAATGGAGACAACATGGAATTGGCCTCTGAAAATGGAAAAGTCGTTTTGCTCTACAAAGCCAAATCCCTCAACATTGTGGCAGGGAACCCTGCACAATTGTCCGTTCGATTAGATGAGAATCCTCTTTCTCCCGAGCAGCGCGGAGAGGATGTTTCTATCTTGAATGGGAAGGGAATTGTGGAAGTGGAAGAAGAAAAACTCTATAACGTGGTTGCTGCGCCTGACTACGATCCGCATTTGATTGAAATCCTTGTCACGGGAAAAGGATTCCAATTGTACACGTTCACGTTCGGCTGAGATGATGCGCAGTTATGCGTTTTTTCTCTTCTTCCGTTTGGATTTCTTCTCGAGTTCACCCGTCTTCTTTCGCGAGTGCAAGCGTGCATACAATGATTCGATTCCCCGCAGGGTTTGGCCGAACTCATCGCTGCGGGCCCGCTCGAATGCGGTCCATTGGACTTTCGCGGGATCGTCGAACGCGAACAATTGCGCGAACTTCTCCATGGGGCGCACCACCAAGTAATAGATGTAGAGCAGCATGAGGCCAGAGACGATATACCCTAACAGCACTCCGAACAATAGTGAACTTTCCGCCTCGCCCTCGATGACTTCAACGGCTTCGCTGGTAGTGGTGACTTTCTGATATCGTTGTTCAATGAATTCTCCCATCAGCTGATCCAGTTCACGTGAATAGGCAATCGCTTCGAGGAAAAGGGAATCCAATTCCCCGTCTGCAGCCACTCCAATTCCAGGCTGCAATCCCATGCGCTGGATGATGCGCTCATTGATCGTGTCCAGGCGCGCGATATTCCTCGCAATGGCTTGCATGAGTTCACTGCGATTGGAATCGACGTTCTGCAAGAACTGATCGGATGATTCTCCTCCCATCGCAATGCGCTCCTGGAGTTCACGGAGACTATAGTAGCGTTGCTGCTGCAGCTCGCGATAGAGCTGGACCGCGTTCGATAGCTTTTCGCCATCGCGGGCGCGCTGATAGGCACTGATTTCGAATAGTTTATTGGCAATCAGGCTCGAATAGTTCTGGACCTGGCTCGCGTACTTGACTTCCTCCGCGGACTGCAGGAAAACAAATGCACGCGCATCCGAGATGCGGTCGAATGAGTTAGAGACAGAAATGAAGTGATATCCCATCATTAAAATCAATGGAATGATGAGCACGATTGCGATCTTCTGCGTGATGCGCATAGAGGGTCATGCCCCCCGACGAAGAGTCGTCTTTTCGATTGAAGGCGATTCCGCGGCGTGCTTTTTTTGGTGATTCGCGATGACGAATCCGAGACCGATGGCCAGGAAACCAATCACGGTGCGCACGGCCATCCCGGAGGCACGAGAAGAAGTATAATAGAGTTGAGGATTCCCGATCAGATAACCGATAATGGCGAGCGTGGCGATCCCGATAATCATGATCCCTGCCAAAAAAATCAGTTTTGAAAATGGTTTTCCCCGCAGTAGGGCGATGATCCCTACCCCGAGAGTGAGGAACATGCATGCGACCGTGCCGAATGATGCGATTACGGGGTTGGTCTGGATACCCTGCACCGTGCGTGGAGAAAAATAATCCTCCAACCCGAAATAGATGTCGAATGTGTTGGCGGCGAGCAGGGGAATCCCGATCATCGCCAGCAAAATGATTCCAACCCATAATAGCATTTCAGATTTTTCGGTGTCCAGATAGGTGTCTTTCCGCGCGAACGCGCACACCATGGCTCCCCCCAGGATGCTGGCAGTCGCCGACAGCACTGACATGGAGGGCAGATCCTCGAATGGATTTTGGATGACTTCGATTCCAGTAAACCACCCGAAGATAGTCACTATCCCGATCGCCATGGCGAGATAGCCCAAATAACACGGGATTTCGAGCATGCGCATATGGAAGCGAAGAGCCCATTGGACTTTTTAAACGGGCGATTAGGGCAATCACGCAGTGACTTCGTAGTGAGTCATTTCATGATCTTCCGATTCAGGAGGAAGACGAGCACAAAGACGAAGAACCCATACACGCAGCTGGGCAGGATGAGCTGGTAATTTAGTCCAGGGATTACCGGAAAAAATACATCGACAATGGAATAATAGCCCGAAAATAGCACTCCAAAGCCCGCGACCCAATGGATGTAACGGGAATAGTTCTTGCGGCCGCTCGCAGAAGAGTCACGCAAGCGCAGGAGGGCTAGGATGAATATCAGCAGGAAGAGCACGAACCCGATGAGGCAGGTGGGAATCCCAAAGAGGTAATTGCACCCCTCATTGAGCGCGCATTGTTTCAGGATGATTTTGCTGAAGCTCAAATATCCGGCAAAAAGCACTCCAGCAAGGGCGAGCAGTGCAACAATTAATGGGGTTTTTTCATTGCGACTTGAAACCATGATAATTCCCCCCAGGGCATCAAAGGTATGACCCGCTGTTTTTTATTCGATTGCCGCTGATTTAATCATGCTAGTATCACTTTTGACATCAGCCGATGGACGAAAATATAGGAAAAATCGACTATGCATTTAACCGCGACCCCTCAGAAAGAAACAACGGAACCCGTTTTTGATCGCTGTGTCGTACATGAGTTTGCGCACTTCCTAGGGAAGAAAAGCACAATTTTGTTTTTGGAAGAATTGAAGCAGCACCAGCCCATGGGATTCAATCAGCTCGCTCGACGCCTCGAACTCATCCCCAAGACCGTTTCGGAGCGCCTAAAAGAAATGGAAGAGCTGAAGTTAGTGCAGAAAGACGCAGAAGAAAAATATTTGTTGACCGCAAAAGGAATGGATGCCTGCGCAGTAGTGGACTCCATCAAGTCGTTCGAAAAACGATGGAAATTAGTCCCGGAAACATGCAATGAAACCAATTGCGTAGATTGCAAGTGGGCTATCGCAAAGCGCCTTCCCTGATTTTTTTTCTCGGCACACAGCTATAATAAGCCCATTCTTTGAATGGAATAAGGTGGTTTTGGTTATGGACAAAGTCGTACATTTTGAGATCCCTGCCGCAAACATGAATCGTGCGCGCCGGTTCTATGAGAATGTTTTTGGGTGGAAAACCGAAAAAGTGCCAGGAATGGACTATGTGGGATTGCACACCGTGAAGATGGACAAGAAGCGCATGCCCACGGAGAAGGGAGCCATTAACGGTGGAATGATGAAGCGCAACAAAGACGTTAAGGGCCCCGTGATTGCGATGAATGTGAAATCCATTACCGCATCCATCAACAAAGTGCTCGCGCACAAAGGAAAGGTAGTGATGCCCAAGACCGAGATCATGGGGATGGGCTACTATGCCTATGTGAAAGACTGTGAAGGGAACGTGATTGGTTTATGGCAAGACAAAAAGAAAAAATAAAACGCGCAAGTGCATCGAAAGAAATGCCCGTGAAGACGATTCGTCAAACCGTCTCGTTCAAGGCTGCGCCAAAGGAAATCTATTCTATCCTCATGAGCTCGGCGAAGCACGGCGCACTAACTGGAGGAAGGGCATCCATTTCCACGCGAAAAGGAGGAATGTATGCTATCATGGATGGATGGGTCCATGGAGTAAATGTGCGCTTGAAGAAGAATGAGGACATTGTGCAGACCTGGGTGTGTGCGGATTGGCCCAACCACCATGCTTCCATTGTGCATTTTCATTTTTTCCCCATGAAGAATGGAAAAGAAACCAAGCTGGAATTTGTGCACCAAAAAGTCCCTTCATTTGCCGCAAAAGACATCGCGCGCGGATGGAAAACATATTATTGGAGCCCCCTTAAGCAGATGCTCGAGAATTAGTCAGTCATGCATGTAACGCGGATTCTGCAGGACAGGCAATAGCTCTTCCTGGATTTCCTTGGATGCGAAGTAGTGCGCATACGGCAGGCGCTCGAATCGATTCGCATGGATGGGAAGCTCAAATGCGGGGCCAATTTTTTTCCCATCCAAATCCACGGGAGAAACGCCTTTGCTTTGGGCGAATGCATAGGGGATTAGCGCATCGTGCACGTCGATATTTTTGAGCGCACACACCGATCGCATGCCGAGGGAAGTCTCGACAATTCCAAGATGGGCGCTGGCGCTGAGGCCCCAGGAATACCCCATTGATTCAACGCGCTTGATCCCTGCCTCATTGAGACGGCGTTTGAAATAAGCGACCTTGAATGGATTCTCAAGCGGCTCTTGGGGGCTCGACTGATCTTCGTATGCCCAATACAATTGTTTCGTGAGCGGATTATAGATGGCGCTCGCAAAAAATTCATGTTTGTTTTTTTTCACACGCGAAAGGCCGAACCCCACACAAAAGGGGAGGTCTCCCCGCACGAATGCTTTTGTCCCATCGATGGGATCGCAGTGAATGCACACCCCTTTGGATAGTGGTTCCTGGAAGAAAAACTTGAGATGGGTGTCTTCTTCCCCGTTGAAAGCATAATCAGAATATCCTTTTTGGAGGAGCGTCGCAAGCACCATCTCTTGGATCCCATGATCGAGTGCCGTCACGGGGGTCTCACGCATGTTTCCATGGAGGGGCACTTGCTTATTCTGCGATGCGATTTTCCCATAATAGGGGAGTGCGAGCTTCCCGCTTTCGACGGCGAGTTTCTTGAGTAATTCAAATAACTTTTTTTCTCGGCTCATCAATCCAACAAAGTACTGCGCCATTTAAGCCTTTTTTGCTTTTCAGTAGAGTATTCATGAGCATTCAAATCATTCGTGAAAACGAACACTATCATGCTGATGCGGGCTGGCTTTCAGCGTATTGGCATTTTTCTTTCGACCAGTATTATGATCCCCAAAACATGGGGTGGGGAAAATTACGCGTGTTCAATAATGACACGGTTTCCCCCGCAAGCGGTTTCCCCATGCACCCGCACGCGAATATGGAGATCGTGACATATGTCCTTTCGGGCGAGCTAACACACGAAGACTCGCTTGGCAACAAAGGAAAGATCGGCCCTGGAGAGGTGCAGCGCATGAGCGCGGGAAAGGGAGTGGTGCACTCAGAGTATAATCACTCCAAAACTACCCCATGTGAATTGGTCCAGATGTGGGTGCTTCCCGCAAAGCAGAACACGGAAGCGAGTTGGGAACAGAAATCCTTCTCCAAAAAAGAGCGCACCAACAAATTATTCTGCGTAGTTTCTCCAAAGCCAAGCGGAAGCGCGCTGCACATCGGCCAAGACGCTTCCTTTTTCATTTCCTTCTTGCAAAAGGGAAAGACTCTCACACACCAGATGGAAAAGGACCGTAAATTATATGTATTTGTGTTCAGCGGCAGCCTCTCAATCAATGGACACGAAATGAAATCAAAGGATTCCGCGAAGATAAAGAATGAAGAAAAACTCGAGTTCAGCGCTACAACGGATTGTGAATGGATGCTCTGGGATTGCCCCACTGCATGAGAATAGACCCAAAAAATAAGAAAAAATAACCCCTATCTATTCGAATAGACCCATGAACGCGCGCGCGAATTTGAGTTTGGCGGTTTTGAATGATTTCTTTCCTTCTTCGGTGAGCGCATACACGATGAGCTTCCCCTCTTTCTTTTCTTCGATCCAACCATTTTCCTTGAGCAGCTTGAGTGCGGGATAAATAGTTCCCGGGGAAGGCCTTTCGCCCTTGCGTTTTTCCAATTCATCTGCAATGGCTTGCCCATGCATGGGTTTTTTGGAGATAAGGAAGAGAATCAGAAACGAAAGGAACCCCCTCATGTCACAGCAGCCTTTGGCGTCGCTGGCGCAATCACTTGTTTCGTCGTGGGATTTCTTACCCCTATGAGAAGGCATATACATATCGGACACCCGATTTATTTAAATACGTGTTGGGAAGTTAATATCGTATATCCGATAGATGGATAGGAGGCAATCCCATGAATTGCGAATGTAATTACACCCCAAACCGTAGTTTCTTGACGCGCCAAGAGAAGATCGAGATGCTCAAGGAATACAAGGAAGCACTGGATAGAGAATCCCAAGGCGTTTCCGAAAAAATAAAGGACTTGGAGAAGGCCGCATAAGCGCGCCTTCCATTTTTTTCTATTTTTTATTATTGAGAGATTTTACAATCACAAAAAATAAACTGGAGTTGAAAATAATGAATATCGAATGGGGCTCTCCCGCAGCCCATGCATTTGTGACGAATGTGGGGATTATTACCACTAATGGGCCGATTGGACCCAATATTATGGCGGCAGAATGGACGCATCAAATTGCGTATTCTCCTGGCCTGATTGCCGTGGCGATTTCGAATCACAATAACGCAACCGCAGCCAACATCCGCGCATCAAAAGAATTTGGTGTGAACCTGGCGTCGGAAAAACAAAATATTGCCAGTAGCATCAGCGGAAGGAGCAGCGGAAAACAAGTGGATAAGATTGCCGCCCTCAAGGAGTTGGGTTTCTCATTCTACACAGGCAAAAAAATCAACGCTCTCATGCTAGAAAATGCCTCCTTGAATGTGGAATGCAAGCTCGTCCAAGAGGTGAAAGTGGGATCGCACACCTTATTCATTGGAGAAGCGCTGGACGTCAGAGTAGGAGAAAAAGAACCGCTCGCTTTTCACGCCGGAAAGTATTGGAAACTCGACACACTCATCGAAAAGCCCAGCAATGAGGAAAGAGAGCGCATGAATAAGGTGGTAGAAGCACATGCACGAAACTGAAGCAGTTCCATCAAATCAAAACAGAAAGGGAACAGTACTAATGCGATTTTTGCGCAAGCGAATAGTGCAATTCCACTAATCCCTCGGGGAAAGCATGGGATTTCATTAGTTGAAGTGAAATATCTTTTTTGATTCCTTGGAATAATGGAATCCCTTTCCCGATGAGTTTGGGCACCACAAACACGCGCAATTCATCAATAAGATGGGCATTGAGGAATAATCCCACCACCTGCCCTCCTCCTAGGATCCAAATATTTTTCTTGCTTTTTTGACGCTGCAATCGATTGGCGAGCGCAATCCCATCAGAAATAAATTCCACACGCGCATCGGGTTTCATTTTTTCCGTATTATGAGTGAGGACATAGCATTTTTTCCCGGAATAATGCCACTCGGGAAAGGAAAGACACAGTTCATAGGTCTTCCTTCCCATGATAATGGTGTCCACGCTCGCGAGAAATTCATTATACCCAAATTCCCCTTGCGTGGGAAGCCAATCAATCTCTCCTTTCTCTCGCGCGATGAATCCATCCAAGGAAGAGGCGATGTAGAGGATGATGGGGCGCATGCCCATACGAAAGAAGCAATACAATAAAATGATTGCGCTAGATGCATAAGTACATGCTCATAGATTGGATCATCATCGGAATCGAAGTCCTCATCATCGCACTCATTGGAAATGGCATCGCGAAAATAAGTTATGGATGGTTTCTCGGACTCATCCGCCGCGTGACAAAGCGCACGCGCTTTACGTTGGATGATTACCTCTTGCAATACCTCGAGCATCCATTGCGAATCGGAATGATGGTGCTTTCCATCCTAATAGTATCGGGGCTGATTCCGAATCTCTCCGTGGTGCAACAATCCATTTTCCAGTATGGGATTGCAATATTAATTATGTTGACGGCCTATGCTCTGGCCGAAGCCATTGGAGCGATATTGCGGTGGTACTATGAGTCCGCTCGCACCACGGGAAAACACGAGTTTGATCTTTCTCTGCTGCCGTTTATTCGGAAGATTACTCGATTGATTTTTTTGGTCATAGGGACGGTGATTGCCCTTTCCTTCGTGGGAGTCGATGTATCAGGGCTGCTGGCCGTCACCAGTGTGGGAGTACTAATACTCGGATTGGCATCGCAAGAATCGCTGGCTAATATTTTTGCTGGGTTAGTCTTACAGCTAGACCGGCCAGCCCAATACGGCGATTATGTGCGCACCCCTCAAGGGGATATTTTGCGCCTCCAAAAAATAGGATCACGTTCTTCGAAGCTGCTGGACCTCGAAGGGAACACCGTCGTTCTTTCCAACAGCGAATTGGCCAAGCAACGCCTCACCACCCTATCGCGCAATGGAAAAGGGTTCCGCGCGACCATCCAAGTGGAGATCCCGATACGGAAATCATTTTCGGAAACCCAAAAAATTATTGTTAATGCGCTTTCTTCGGAGAATAAGAAAGAGGCCTCGACCCGCGACCCGCGCATCAGCATCGAACGCATGAGCAAGGACGCATACCTTATTTCGATTTCATTCATGGCAAGCGACGCGGATGATTTCATTTCCACACGCCACCACATCCATGAGATACTACTCGTGCACGCGCAAAAATAGGCGATTGATTTAATAGCGCGTTCCGCTTCCCAAAAAGAGGTGATACATGATGACATACGTCGATGGATTCGTTATTCCAATGAAGAAAGAGAATATTTCAAAATACAAAAAAATGGCCTTGGATGGTAAGCGAATATGGCTCAAGCACGGAGCCCTAGACTATTATGAGTGCATTGGAGAGGATTTGAAGGTAAAAAAAGGAATGGGACAAGGATTTCCAAAACTAGCCAAATTGAAAAAAGGCGAAACCGTGGTGTTTTCGTTCATCGTATTCAAGTCGTGTCCCTTGAAGACGACGCGCCCCTGGTCGGG
>CAYZNV010000009.1:0-22686 GCA_964480125.1 uncultured archaeon | reverse complement strand
TAAGGCAGTAATGCAAGTCATGAAGAAAACGATGACTCCCAAGCAGGCCCAGGAGTGCGCTGAAATCATGGACATGAAGCGCTTTGCGTATGGTGGATTCAATACAATCGTGCAGGCATAAGCCTGCGATTTCTTTTTTTATTTTCTAATTAGTAAAATAAGCCAAAAAAATAAGTGAATGAAAATTTATTGCTTCAGCACGCGCAGGCGTCGCTGATATTCTTCATCGGAGATCTCTCCTCGCGCAAATCGTTCTTGGAGTATTTCCATAGGAGAACGTGCAGGAGAAGAGGAGGCGTTATTGTTTTGTGGCGCAGGATTGCGTAGCGCAAACATCTTTCCTCTAATTTGGTTCGCAAAGGCATTCCATTCCTGATATTCTCCTGCAGCGAATCGCACTAGTTCTGAAAACCCATTTCCGGCTTGGTCGAATTTGATTTCTAGTGTGGAAGAAAGTATTCCAGGTTGGAGTTCAATCGAAGAAATGCGCAGCAAGGAATAGGATTCCACATCCATTCCCAGAAAGCCTAATCCCATGCGCTTGTGGATGAAATAGATGCGTTCTGCCGTGAGCCCCACGAGCTTTTTGATTCCTTTTTTGGATGCGATAACGGTGTTTGTGCCCGCGTATTGGGAGAGGGCATCGGCATAGGGATTTGTAGATTCAACAGGGATGCTACCCCTTTCTGCTTCCAGGACTAATATGGGTTTGCTTTTCTCTCCCAAAAATACGCTTTTTATATAGGCAGAATCACTCTGGTGGATAGTAATAGGCGGTACCACTGATGGATCCTTCAATCTTTTTTGCACAGTTGTATGGGGGGCTATTCATTATTTTGGGATCGCTTTCACTCGGATCAAACTTTTTGGGCAAGACCATTCAGCGCACCGAGAAAGAAATGTTCACCATCTCCACAGGCTACATTTCCTTGTTGCTCGGACTAGTGACTGTAATACTGCATAATACTTGGACGATGGATTGGCGAATTGTCATTACGATTTTGGGTTGGGCCACATTGCTCAAAGGAATTGCCAAAACCGGCTTTCCAGGACTCATTCATCGACAAGCCCAATACTTCAAGAACCATCTAGCGATAGAATCTGTTTTCCTTGTAGTGCTGGGTCTTTGGTTGTTATGGATGGGTTTTTCACAATAATAAAAAAGAAACTATTTAGATGCGCGAGGTAATGAGTAAAGATCAGTCCCGCCTCCCGGAGTTGCACCGGGGATCTCCTAGTTTCTGCTTTCACAGAATCGCCCACTCTTGCGAATGGGTATTCCTCGCAACAATTTCAAACCACCTGAGAGCGGTTTTCTTTTGACGCGAGGGCTTTTCTTTTCTGAAAAGAAAAGCGCTCAACTACAGCCAGGCGCATTAGCTACTATGCTAAGGCGGGATTCCTGTTACTATCAAAAAATGGGCAGGAAAAGCTCTATAAAGGATGCTTTGGCACCAGCAAAGAAATGGGTAATAAAGTCCAATAACCCTAGGATAATAGGGGTTTCCATGCGCATCCACGAACTAGGGCATATTGTTTTCTTTGTCTCGGATTTGGAGAAAAGCGCTCATTTTTATGAAAAAATCCTCGGTTTTCCCCTCATTGGACGCCAGCAAGGAATGGCGGCTTTTGGAACAGGTAGGACGCACCATGAGCTGTTATTGATTGAAGTGAGTGGAAAAGCAACTCCAAAAACCGGCCCCGGGTTTTATCATATGGGGTTGAAGATTGGAAACACCGATAAAGAATTGAAAGCCGCCATTGCAGAAATGAAAAAAAACAAAGTAGAAATCGTGGGGTTCGGCGACCATCATGTGACGCACTCCATGTACATCAAAGACCCGGATGGGAATGAGATCGAGTTGTACGTGGATGTAAATGATGACTGGAAAAAAGACCCATCAAAAGTGTTGAAGCCCACGCGCGCATTGGAGTTGGACTAATACTATGTCCATGGAGTTTCCTTCAGAAAAATTAGTCGCATGGTTTGAAGCCCATCAGCGTTCTCTTCCTTGGAGAAAAAATTATTCCCCGTATGAGGTGTGGATCTCCGAGATCATGGCGCAGCAGACAAGAATCGAGCAGATGCTTCCGTATTTTGAAAAGTTCATGCGGCGCTTTCCCGATGTCGAAACACTGGCGCGCGCGGATTACCAGGAAATTTTGAAATATTGGGAAGGATTAGGATACTATTCGCGCGCCAAGAATCTCCATGAGGCCGCAAAGAAAATTGTTGAGACATTCGATGGGAAAATCCCTCGCACAAAAGAGGAATTACAAGAACTCAAGGGCTTTGGCCCCTACATTTCCGCTGCAGTCGCAAGCATTGCGTTCGAGGAAGACGTTCCGCTAGTGGATGGAAATGTGTTACGCGTCGCAGCGCGCTTTTGGGGAGCGGAAGACGATATTTCCCTTCCCGTGACGAGGAAAAAATTCGAAGAGTTATTAGAGGGAGTATTGCCCAAAGGAAAAGCACGCGCATTCAATCAAGGATTAATGGAATTAGGCGCGTTAGTGTGCGTTCCAGAGAATCCTCGCTGTGCGAAATGCCCATTGCAGAAGAATTGTGTAGCATTTAGAGAAGGAAAGGAAAACGAGCTTCCGCGAAAAACAAAAAAATCACGCACTCCAACGAAACACTTTGCGGGGGTGTTGATTCGCTTTGATGGAAAATGGTTGCTGCGCCAGCGTCATGAAAAGTTATTACAAGGAATGTGGGAAATCCCCATGCAGGAATTCTCCCCATTGAGTGACTCCAGAGAAGCTATCGAATCAAAATTCCAAGAAGGCATGCTTTCTCTGCGCTTGGGAAAAGAGTTATGCCAAGTCAAGCACCAATACTCTCACTTCACGCAGATCGTGCATGTCTTCGAGGCAAAGCCCCGTACAATGGTGCAAGACACCTCAAATAATGGGTTGAAGTTCCACTCGCGCGCGATGATGAAACAAATTCCATTATCTAAGGTGCAACAGAAAATAATCGATTCCGTTGCGGGATGATGCACTCATCTCTTTTGCGTGGCGTCTTCTTTCATCATGAACTTGACGATGAAGAAAACCACTAGCGCGATGATGATGAAATCAATCAGCGCTCCGACGAAATCCCCGATAAGAAATTTGACGGGACCCACTTGCAAGATTGCTGTTCTCCATTCTCCTCCTGGAACTAACACGCTCACAATGGGCATGACCACATCATTGACCAGTGCCGTAACAAGTTTCGTGGAAGCCGCTCCGATGATGAACGCGACCGCGAGCCCGATTACTTGATACTTCTTCAAAAAATCCAGGAATTCATGTGCCATCTTCATAGGATACACCTCGATGAGGGTATCTGAGCACTCCATGATTAAAAACAATACCAAAACAGTCCATGTATGGCCTCTCCCCCGCATGAATTTGACCGCAGGTTCTTGCGCGCGCTGCGACTTTCTTTCCTCGCCAGCAGAGGAGGAGCGATGCGCGCTCGGATTATTTTCTTACTTATTGCAAAGCAGCTCAATACGCAAGAGATTGCCAATGACTTGAAAATCGACTATAAGACGGCCCTCTATCATCTCGAAAAGATGCAAAAAGAAGGGTGGTTGCTCCGCAGCGGAGAAGGATATGGGAGCACTTTCAAAATTACGTTTACCCCCGACCAGCTTGGGGCATTCCATGCGCTCGCGCGCGAAATGGGAGAATCCTTAAAACCAAAAGCCAAGGGAGTTGAATAATATGGACGAATTCATGATGTTCACGATTTATGCCGAGGGACTCAATGCCTTGCTGGCCGCAGGACTCTTATATGTGTACGCGCAGAACTATCGCGCCCTCAAGAGCAGCGTAGGATTGGGATTGGTTATTTTTTCTTTCGTGTTGTTGGTGCAAAACCTTGGAGGGATTTTCCTGCATTTTTCCTCGGGCGAAGTATATGCCAAAATGGTTGCCACCCAGGTGTTCGCGCTGAAATTCATTGAGACCATTGCCTTGCTCGCGCTCGCGTATGCGGCGTGGAAGGAATGAAGACTTGGGATAATCCATTTAAATCGAGGAAAGCCAGCTCTTGGAATCAAGTCAAATTGGAGTTGAAAAAATGAAACAATGGATTGTGATTGCAGGATTACTACTTGTGCTCGTCACGGCTGGATGCATTGGCGGACAAGCGAATAATTCCACTTCCAGTGGAGATGGAACAATTACTCAGGCCGATGGGACCATGGTGAAACCCGATGGAACGATGATCAAACCCGACGGCACAATGATCAAGCCAGACGGAACAATGGTTGGAAAAGAAGATGGCGCAATGATGGAAAAGGGCAATGTGGAGTATGTGCCTTTCACGAAAGCCGCATATGAACAAGCCAAAGCAGATGGAAAGACTATTTTCTTGGAATTTTATGCGACGTGGTGCCCCACCTGCCAGGCTCAAGCTCCTGCGCTCAAAGAAGGATTGGAATCCATTTCTTCCGAGAAGTTAGTGGCATTCCGCGTGAATTATAGGGATTCCGACACGGATGCGGATGAGGCTGCGCTCGCGCAGAAGTACAACATCACCTACCAACACACCCACATCGTTGCAGATGCGAGCGAAAATGTGTTGCTGCGCTCGCAAGAAATGTGG
Organism: uncultured archaeon; assembly: GCA_964480125.1. Lineage (GTDB taxonomy): Archaea > Iainarchaeota > Iainarchaeia > Iainarchaeales > VGJJ01 > VGJJ01. Next base: position 18,083 of record CAYZNV010000009.1, on the reverse strand, counting down.
AGCAAGGAAGAAGTAAAGATGAAAGTAGGAGCATTCGCATAATTGGAAGCGGAGAGAAATTTCTCTCCACTACCCTCTTTATTATTAAATCCGAAAAGGTGGAACTCGCATGGCTGATATCACATTACCCCTAGCATTCATCGCTGGACTCGTTTCTTTTTTGTCTCCATGCGTGCTTCCGCTGATTCCTGCTTTTCTCACATTTATTGCAGGAACGACATTGCAACAAGGAAAAGTCATTACAAATGATGAGCGGATGAAGATTATCATTGCTTCTTTCTTTTTCGTCTTGGGATTCTCTTCCGTGTTTGCAATATTGGGAGTGCTCTTGCAGAGCGTGCTCGAGGCCTACGCGTATGACGTGCGTAATTATTTGGGATACATCGGCGGAATCGTCATCATCTTTTTCGGACTCGTGATGCTAGGAGTCATCAAGATTGGAGTGTTAGAGCAAGAACACAAATTACGCGTGAAAGAAACCCGCTATTCTTTCTTGACTGCCTTTTTGTTTGGTGCAGCTTTTGCAGTGGGCTGGACTCCCTGCGTGGGTGCTGTGCTAGGCGCAGTGTTGACGCTGGCGATAACGAATCCTGCAACCGCATTCCCCTTGATGCTCGCGTACGCATTGGGGTTGGGTATTCCTTTCCTCTTGGTGGGTATTTTCATCTCCCAGGCGCAGGGAGTCATCAATTATTTGGCTCCCCACCTCAAGACGCTCAATCTCGTATTTGGAGTGATGTTGGTGCTCATGGGGATATTGGTTTTCACAGGAAATCTCGTTGTCGTAGCCAATCTTTTAGGAACTCCATTCCAGAACATTCTTTTAGGGGCAAATTAGCCCCTTTCTAGTGTCTTTTTCCCATTTATTTTCGCGGCTATTTTAAATGCAAATCCGCTATATGAGACATGCATTCATGGATGGGCAAGCACCCTCACTGGCTCTTGGCCGGGGTCATCGTATTGATGTTCTTCTTCTCATGGAGCGGCATCGCACAAGAGATCCGGGAAATCGATGCAGTGGATGAAAAGGAGGCCGTCGCCGCAGAGGAAGTCATCCCTTCCTTTGAGGTCATTGCGCCGCTGAATAAAGAAACGATTGCAGGGAAATTCGTTTTCATCATCAAGCCCGAAAGAGAATGGAGTGACGCTTTCGCCACCGTCCAATTGTCATCCGATACAGGAAAATATGAGTCCCGTTTTGATGGGACCGAGCACTGGATGCATGCCCTGGATTCGACAGCATTGCCTGATGGAGCGTATGCACTCACCCTTTCTTTTTGCGCCAGCGGCATATGCGAAGAAAAGCAACTCACGATTGTGATTGATAACTCCGTCGCGCCGATAGATCCCCCGAGCGGAAATACTGGCGGCGGCGAACCGGTTAAACCCATTGAGCCCATCGACCCAGTTGATCCCGTCGAGCCAGTGGATCCCGTCATCAATGTCGAATCCATTCAGGTGATCCCCTCGAATCACGCCGGGGCATTCTACATCTCCGACCAGACCGACCAATCATTCATATTCAAATCCTCCGGAGACACGCTCAAGATTGCCAAGGGCGTTTACGATGCGAAATTGGAATTTTTTGAAGGGAAGATTGCCCATATCCGTGTAACGCGAGCCAAGCTGGATCACGATGGAGTGATCGCGGCATGGGATGATAATCCCATCACGCAGTCCTTTCAGATCAACAACCAACTATTCGAACCCGTAGAGAGTTATGCGCTGCGGTTCGAGTATGGGGCGGAGAACCAGCAGATCCAATTCAGCCCATGGCCCGAGTACGCATTGGTGTGGTGCCGTTCATGGAACCGAGATGCAGGAACATGCACGCGTGCAGAGGTATTGGACGAAGAAGCCGCTAATCCAGTGATAACGACTTCCGAGGATGAGATGGTGGTCGTTTTCGCCAAGCGCACACCCATTCCGAGCACAGAAGAACGATGGCATTCCATTATTCCGTCGAACCTCCCGTCAAAGTTCATCTTCGAGGAGACGAGCACGCACATCATCACGCCAACCACCCATACCGGAATCGAGTTGCGGGCGGGAGAATATGATGTAAATGCGTATTTTGATTCGTTGCCCATCCAATTCATCCATTTACGGGCGATGCAAGTGGACCGCAATGAGGTAGTGCTGCAATTCCCCTTCGTCCAGCGCTCCCCTGACGGAGTCGTCACGCTTTCATTGGATGAGGCGTTTTCTTTTTCCTCGGGATTTTTCGCCATCTCCAGAGAGTACGCGAATGGAAGCATGTGGTCGTGCCCGGTATGGAATGTCTCCGCGAATGAGTGCTTGGGATCATGGAAGCGAACCTATGAGACGCGCGTGCAGAAAGGCACGATGTTCTTGCGTTTCTTCCCAGAAGGAGTCGATGCGAACGTGGAACCAGAGCCCCCAGTTGCATTACCTGATCCCGCTGGTCTTTCCGACGAAACCATTCTATTGCAGTCCATCGCCAAGCTCAAGGAATTGTCCGTGAATTCAACGCTCTTCAAAGGAGAGAATGCCCTGCGTGATTTCACGATATTGGGAGAATTATTTTCGGATATGGAGATTGCATTGGAGTGCGATCCCGCTAAACTACTTCCCCCGACAACCAAACCCCAAGTACCCGCGGCGGATTCCATTCCGGTGGATGTGATTCCGGCTGATGTCATTTCGGAGGGGCAAGCGATCCCAGCAGCCAGTGAAGCGATAGATATGCCAGGGGATGAACCCGATGCCAATATTGTGTTGAGCTTCCAATCCGAAGAAGGAGTCGCTGATCCTCTCACCACCACGGAGGTGGATTCCATTCCATTGATGATTCCTTCTGCGGAAGAGGAAGAGAGCCCTATTTTTACTCCTCCTGCAGACGTCGCCCCCGTGCAAGTCTTGGATGAACGTTTCAGCAGTGCGTGGGAGAAAGATAAGCCAGCCCGTGCAGTGGATACGGAGGACTTGACTTCCTGCGATGGAGTGGTGTTGAGGAATGCATTCACACAACAACGAGTGGAACCCGAGGGGAGGCGGTTGTTCTCATTAGGGGATTTACGCTCCAAGGTGAAGCAGACCCTCACGTTGTCGAATGAGACATTTGTGGAGCAATCCCGCACCGTGCATATCCGCTTGTTCTCCCGTCACCCGGCCGCAGTAGCCGAAAGGCAAACGATTATCCCATCGACCGATTATGTGGGTTTGCGCACCAAGAAGATAGTGGAACCAGCCCCCGACTCCACGGAGGACGCCAATGCGATTCCCGTTTTCGTGGAGCGCCTCGCTAATTATCGCATGCAACTCATCGATGCCAATGCGCGCGAGATTGGAGTGTATGATTGGAAGGACTATTGGGATGCCAATATTGCTCCCATCACATTGGTGCACGCCAATGAACAGGGAATGATTATCGACACGCTAGTGCGCGTGCGCTTGGACCCCATCTCTACGCGTGTCATCGACCCCACTTATGAGTTGAGTGGTTATCCCAATTTTTCTGCGGGATGGGATGGCAATAACAGCGGAGATATGCTCGGGAACACCCATGATTCCAATGATGGAGTACGGGTCCTGAACCTGGATAATAATGCGAGCGCAAATGACCTGGTCATCACAGCACCGCAGGTGGATTACAATGGAAAGATCAATGTCGGGGCCGTGTACATCATCAAGGATTTCAATAAGTATAATGGATTGTTCGGCTTGGCGGATACCAATAATTATGACGTGGCTTTTTTTGGGGCAAATCATTATGATCAGTTGGGCAAGACAACCATCAGCAATATTGGTTCGGGCCCAGGAGTGCAGTTTTTCGACACAGATGGTAATGGGTATGCGAACGACCTCATCATCACGGCGGTCGACGCGGATGTGAACAACAAGGCCAATGTGGGGGCAGTGTATTACATCAAGGATGTGGATAAGCTCAAAGGATCATTTAGCTTAGCATCCATGGACAAAGTGAGCGTGCGCTGGAATGGGTCCGGAGCAGCAGATTATATTGGATATACCATTTCAGGTGGACCTGGGGTACTCGTGGCGAACCTGGATGCAAATGTCGCGGCGAACGACCTCATCATTGGTGCTGCGCTTGCGAATACGAACCAAACCGACTCGGGGACAGTGTATGTCATCAAGGACATCAACACCATTGGGGGGCCTTTGGATATTAATCGTGTCCGCGACCTGAATCATATCAATAATTTCTCCGTGCGCTTCGATGCGAATCACATCGCCTCCGAAAACTTGACGACGACAGGGGCATCGGGAGACGGGATCATGGTCATTAACTCAGACAGGAATGTGGTAGCCAATGACCTGATCATCCAGACCACAGTAGGAGATGCCAATAGTAAGACCGATGCGGGGAAAGTCTATTACATCAAAGACGTAAATACGTTATCGGGAGAAAAAAAATTCGGCCAAACGGGGAGTTTCACGGCCATGTGGCATGGGGGAGGAAGTTGGTTGTTGGGGAATACTGTGACCAACCAGGGATCAGCCCCTGGATTGAAAATTGTGGACTTGAATGGAGATGGTTACTTCAACGATATGCTTGTTTTAGCCTCTTTTGGCGATTTCAATGGGAAATCAGATAATGGAGTCCTTTTTCTAATCACGGATTTCAATACGATTTCGGGAGTGATTGACCTGAATAATAATCGGACAACCGATTACCTTGTCAAATGGTATTCTGGCGTGGCATCGGATCGTCTGGGGAGCAAGACAGGAAATTCTCAGTGGATTGGTGGAAGATTTGCGGATAGCATGCAATTGATCAATCTCGATGGCAATAAAGGCGCCAACGATCTAATCATCATGAGCCAGATTGCCGATTTCAATGGTAAGACCGATAATGGAACCATCTACCTGGTCAAAGACATCAATACGATTTCAGGAAACAGAGATTTGAATATCCCTTCGAACTATTCCATCTTATGGCATGGAGTTGCGAATGACAACCTTGGATTCAACAGGAATCAGGACCAAAGCGTGCAGGTCGTGAATATTGATGGGAACCAATACGCCAATGATCTCCTGATAACGACGATCAACGCAGACGTGAATGGAAAGACGAACACCGGTTCAGTCGTTCTAATTACCGACATCAATGCCAAAAGCGGATTGCATTACATTGATAATTTCAATCATATCACCGCGCGCTGGAGCGGGACTACCTCTGAGTTTTTGGGGGACACGAATGGCAGTAGGCAGGGCGTGCAATTGGTGAATATTGATAACAATGCCTGGGCCAATGACCTGATTATCACTTCCCCCAACGCGGATGCGAATGGATACACAGACAATGGGGTCATTTACCTCATCAGGGATATCAATCGCGCGTACACCGCAGGCCCTACTTCGCGTTCATTCGATCTGAATAGCCCCGCTCCAGGGATGTTTGCGGCGCGCTGGTTCTTGGATGGTAATAGGCAATTCCTAGGAGACACGAGCAGATCCGGCTTCGGAGTGATTGTTGCGGATACCGACAACAATGGCTACGCGAACGATCTCATCATCACCGCTTCAAAAGCAGACACTACGGTTTTGGGTGGGGGTGAAATCTATTATGTCAGGGACATCGACAAGGTGGATGGGAATCGCCTGCTATCACAAGACAGCTCTTTCTTCTCTGAGTTCCACGGAGACACGAACTTCGATGGACTGGGTGATACCAACTCCAGCGGGAGCGGAGTGATTCTCCTGGATGCGGATGGGAATGGATATGCGAATGACCTCATCATCACCGCCTACAACAAGGACATCAATGTCTTGGGCCAGGCCGATAAGAACTTGGTTTTTGCCAATGGAGGTATTTTCCTCATCAAGGACATTGTGAATGGTTCCCCCGCATCGGGGATTCTGGCCTATAATTTTAATACGCCCGGGATTGATACGAATGTGTACGGGGTCAATGAGACGATTGTGGTGAATGCCACCGTTTTTTGCCGCGGTGCCGCGTGCGGTAATGTGGACACGAATCTCCAGTACTGCGTGGGGAACGCGTGCCAATCCAATAGATTTGTGGACATGAATGCGGTGGCAGGGAGTCCGTTGTATATCCTTTCAGGCACTCCCACGCAGAGCCAGGCCAGTATGCTGACGAATGGCTCATATGATGTGAATTGGACCATCACGGGTGCGAGCGACTACAATTATGAGTTGCGCCTCACTTCTTTTGGGACGACTTCCATCCGGAGCTATTCAGATGGAATGGATCGAACGATTGTGTTGGAGCCCGCGAATGCGTTTGATTTGGGGAGGAGAGGCAGCTACTACTCGACGTACACGGGTTCATTGAATACCGATGCACTCTCTTACGCCAATTTGAGCACGCAGAATGTGGTGTATCGCAATCTCGATAATGGAGTGTATGCGAATGACTTGATTGTTACGTCCGCCTATTCTGACATCAATGGAAAGACGAATGCGGGCACCATCCATGTGTTCATGAATGTGGATATCAACAAAGGGGATTTGGATGTCAATAACACCAATAATTTCAGCCTGCGCATCAATGGAACCGTGAACAATGATCTCGTTGGAGACACGCACCCTGCCACCTATCGTGCACCCCATGAGCACGGAATCCAAGTCATGGATATCAATGGAGACGGTTTGGCGAATGACCTGTTGATTACCGTCCCGAACGCGGATGCCAATGGGAAGTCAGGGAGTGGTGCCATTTATCTCATTGAGAACTTCCACACGCGCACGGGATTATTGGATCTCAACCACACGGCTAATTTCGACCTCATCATCACGGGGAACAGGCCGAATGATACCATTGGTGGGTCACGTAATTCAGGGAATGGGGCACAGATAGTGAATCTGGATGGTAATTTGGTGGCCAACGACCTCATCATCGTCGCACCGGCAGCGGATCAGAATGGGAAGACGGATAATGGGGCCATTTACATCATCAACGACATCAATGCCAAGTCCGGTAGGCTGGACCTGAATATCCCCGCAAACTATGATACGGTCTTCAGCGGAGGAATCAATTCGGATCAATTGGGCTACACGGAGTCCACTTCCTCTGGAGTGCGCCTATACAACACAGATGGCAATTCTTGGGCGAATGATCTTTTCATCGTTTCCGCATTAGCTGATGTGAATGGGAAGTCTAATCCGGGAGCGGTCTATTTCATCCAGGACGTGAATGTCAAGAAGGGTCAGATCGATTTCAATAATCCCGCGAACTTCACGGTGCGTTGGAATGGCGGTGTTGCAAATGACCAGGTGACCAATACCGCCAACGTAGGGACCTGTACCCGTAGTGGGGATGATAAGAATGGTTTTGGGGTATTTGATTTAGACGGAGAAGGTTATCCGAACGACCTATTGATTGGAGGGTATGCAGTGGATTTGAATCGCACAGACGTGGGGGCAGTATACCTCATCATGGATGTCAACACGCTTTCTCTTGGTCCGCGTGATTTCAACAATACGAATAACTACACTGCCGTATGGAATGGGGGCGGTGCCAGTCATGTGATTACGATGAATTGCACTTCCAGTCTGAGCTTCAATCAGGATGGTTTCCGTGTTATGAATATCGATAATGGCGCTCAAGCCAATGACTTGATGATTGTTGCGTCCTCGGTCGGTCTGAAGCGCACCTCTTCCGGTGTCATTTATGTCATCCAGAATATAGACACCAACACGGGTAGAAAAGACCTGAATAATACCAATAATTTCAGATTCTCCATCCATGGATCGCGATTGACCGATCAACTAGGGGACACCAACGCGAATGGCGGCGCAGTGCAATTGGTGAATTGGGACGGTGGTGCCTTCGCAAATGATTTCATCATCAACGTGCCCTACGCCGACTTCAATGCCTTGTCGAATAATGGGATGATCTATTATTTGAAGAACGTCAATAATCTCACTGGAGAAGTGGACTTGAACAATAGTGCCAACTACACCACGCGCTGGTATGGGGGTGTAACACTGGATGCAGCGGGAGACAGCAACTTGAGCAGTGGCAATTCGGTGTTGATTGCGGACCTGGATGGGAATGGTTCCGCGAATGATCTCCTAATCGTCTCCTCGCTGGCGGATTATAATAAATTTGTGGACAATGGGGCCATTTACATGATATTGGATGCCAACACCAGAGTGGCCGACCAGAATCTCGGGTTGCCCGCCAATGTCACCGCTACCTGGGCAGGGGCGATTGATAAAGATTATTTGGGCGCGGGCCTGCGCAATGCGGGAGTGACTATCGCTAATTTGGACAATAATGCGCAGGCCAACGATTTGATCATTACTGCTCCAACTGCGAGTGTGAATCTCAAGAACCAGAGCGGAGGAGTGTATATCATCCAAGATGCCAATGCAGTCAGGGGGAGCAAGACGCTGGCCAATAAGGATAGTTACACCAAGCGTTACTCTGGCGCGCGTGCATTTGATTGGTTGTCGAACCCATTTAGTTCGTACAAGGGCATTAGCACAGTGGATTTGGACAATAATAGTTATTCCAATGACCTCATTTTCTCAATCCCATTTGCCGACGGCAATAATAAGATCGATAATGGGGCCGTCGCAATTGTGCAGAATGCGTTGACCGTCCCAGGACCGGCCCCGGATGACTACTCCTTTGTCTTGATGTTGCCCTCAAACTCTTGCCAGGATGGGTTGGGCAATCAAGAGGGAGTGGATGGACCCTGTCACCGTGCGTGGTTCGAGGCCACGGATGTGATTGGGTTGGCGGACGAGAACCAGGTCAATGCGGATGGACAGAGCGATGGGACGCCCTTCCTGCAGTATGATAACCAGTCCTCCACCGCATCCGATCTCAATATCTTGTTGGATTTGAACCAGGCATTGCCGGTCTCACTGGTGTTAAAAGTCTCCAAGATATTCGCCGGGTGGGCTGGCACATGCACAGGTAACACAGACAATAATTGCCTGCTGGTGACCACCACTGCCACAAGTGCCGGCCGCGCACTCTATTCCGCGGGAACGCAAGACCTGAACCTCTATGTATGGGGAGACTTCAATGGCGCGAGCACAGGAAGAGTAGACCGTAATGTGGATAGCAATTCGATTTCCCCGTGATGTGATCGCATGATTAGACCAAAACCCCTTTCCAACCTCAAATCGACATGGAAAAAATCACCCCTACTGATGGGAGGAATCCTCGTTCTGCTCGCGTTGCTACTCGGCGCAGGATGGTTCTTCGCAGGGGAATTTCTGGATGACACTACCGGAAGAGAACCTTTTTTCTTGCGTAATTGCCGGGACATCGATCGTTCCAATTATGGGATCATCCCAGAGGTATTCGATTCCCTTCCTCCCGCTCCAAAGTGTTTTTACAGCGTCGTCGAGGCCTTCCGCCAGAGGCAGCTGCGGGATGGTTTCTTTTTTTCCGAGGCCTATTACTTACAACCCGAATTCTATCCCGAATTCATCGGGAACGGAATCACGCAATGGACAAATCCTAATCCCACCCATTATGGATTAGTAGGATATGGTTCTTTTCCCCTGCGCCACGAGATTGTCATGCGCCCGGGCGAGACAAAACAGATTCGCTTGTTTGTGCATGCTGGATTTGGGGTGCGTTCCTTCCAGGGAATGGGAGTCCGTGTCCAATACAAATACCCAGAAACCCCAAAAGCATTGACCGTTGAATTGGATCCGGCCTCCAATGGTTTCTTACTGGGTCCGACCTTTCCTCGTTTCGATCCGCAATGGGCACGACCCATTGAGGTCACATTGCGCGTGAATCCTGCCTCGCCTCCACAGGACCTAGAGATGACCTTCTATTCGACACCTCCCTCCCCAGAGAGTGCCCAATCATTCGTGGATCGTGTGACGGGAAGATACGCGGATGCGACCAGTTATCTGGGCGAACGACCTCTTGCCACCGCCGTTGTGCAAATCCGTTAGTGCCTGCGTGCCGAGCGCTTGCGTGTGGGGAATTGCATGGAATGTAGGAATTGATTCCATATCCCTGGGAAAATGACAGCTGCATAAATTCCGGCAAAAAAGTAAACCACAAAGGATAGGATACCGAATCCCTGGACGCTCCCCACGAGTTGCCAGTTGAGCAGGACGAATAGCGCAGTAGAGAAGAAACCCAAAATCACTTTCACCATAGTCATTCCTTCGAGTTGGAGTGGTTTTTGTTTTGGATTTTCTTCATCGAATAAGTGGAATCCCACCAAAAATCCAAGGGTCGCAGCGATTGCCCCGATTTCTTTCTGCAGGAGCATGAGTGCAATGCTGATCACTGTCACAATTGCAATGAGCAGTTCATATTTGTAAGGGCGCAATGATTCTTTCCATTCTTGGATGCGCGTGTTTTCGTGTAGTTTCCAAAAGCCCCATCCGATGAGACTCCCAAATACCACTCCAGCCACGACATCCCCTAAGTAGTGTAATCCCAAGTACACGCGCGACAACGCGACCCCCAATACTAAGATAGCCGCGAGCGCGGAGAAAAAAATGGGAGAACGCTCATAGCGCAGCAAGTGCATGATTTGTGCACTAGCAAGAGTAGCGTGTCCGGAAGGAAAACTTTTTTGAGTGATTCCATCAGAATAGAGACGAAGGAATTCAGCTCCGGGACGGGGACGCGCAAAGAACGTCTTTAGTCCTTCCACTAAAAAAGCGGAAATAATAGAGAGAGTAAGCATGCGCACGGCCAATTTTTTATGATGCAGCCAGTGCAGTCCCAAACCTAGCCCCACCCAGAGCGTGGGAGAACCCATCCACGTGAAGGCAATCATCACGCTCGTGGTGAAAGGATCCGCAAACGACTGGATGAAATGCGAGAATGCAATTTCAATGGGCAAAGGAGAAAGCATGCACTCACCACCCGGGCAGGGTATTTATTTGTGCGCGCACCCACCTGAGGAGCGCACGCAGGGAGGATTATGCTCGTGCGCGCAAAATATTTTTCTTGGGCATCCATACAAGGGTTGCCACGACCACTCCCACGACTCCCACCAGGAGGGGAGCGGCTTCCACGAAGAAGAGCATTCCGGCACTCGTAATGGCTCCTAGCACGGCCAGCAAGGGCCATTTTCCAATACTAATAGGAGAGCGGAACCCCTCGTGGAATTTCTTTTCTCGCAGACGAATGAGAATGAGGGCGATGTTGATGAGGGCGAATACCGCAAACAATAATCCATCCGTCATGTGCGCGACAAACGTAATGTCACGCGGGAGCAACAATAACCCACTCACTAGCGCAGCAGCAAGCAATGCATGCCGCGGCTGATTTTCTTGGGTGATGGCGAACCACTTTGGCAAAGAATGAGCGCGTGCCATCCCATACACTAATCGCGAAGTAGCGAGAAGAATGAACAGTACGGTGTTTCCGGTTGAAAGGAGTGCGATTCCCCCGAGCAAGAGAAAGCCCAACTCTCCAAATTGACTGCGTGCTACATCCGCAATAGGAGATGCGCTTCCCCCAAGCGTTTCAGCCCCTAATATCCCCAGCGCGCTTGCGGCCACGAGCACATAGAGAATGGAAGAAATCCCAATCGCGAGCAACAATGCGCGGGGCATCATTTCTTTTGGGTTTTTTGTTTCTTCGGCCATGCGCACGAGTTCTTCAAATCCTAAATACGCAAAGAATACGAGCGCAACTCCCGAAAATATCCCCGGAAGCAAATCAATGGAAGGAATGGCAAATCCTTTTCCGAGGAAAGGCAGACCGATGGCGATGATGACGAGCAATCCCAAAATTTCCACAATAGAAATGGCTCCCGCCACTTGCGCGGTTTTCTTAGCTCCACCCCAACAAATCCAAGCACACAATAGCGTGATCGCGATTGCCGCGAGCAGGGAGTCAATCCCAAAGATACGGAAGAAATATCCTCCAAATCCGAGTGCGACCGTTGCAGCGGATGCTACTCCCACTACAATCAGCGCTAGCCCCATCATGAATGCCCAGCGATCCCCCAATGAGTGAGAGACATACACGTATTCTGCTCCGGCTTTTGGAAAGCGAGCCGATAATTCAGCATAAGAGAGCGCAGTAAAAAGAGCGATGAGCGCAGAAATAGCAAAACTCACCCACACCCCTTCTCCGGCTACGGCAGCGGCTTTGCCCACAAGGGCATAGATTCCTGCCCCCAGAATGATTCCAATCCCCGAAAGGGTTAATTCCAAAAATCCAAGTTCGCGTTTGAGTGTCATATTCCTCCAGCAACCATTTTGGGTTCAAAAACCCCCCACTATCAAAAGAGCAAGTGGGTTTTCGAAGTATGATTTAAGAATTGCTTTCTGCCCTTTTCATATAAGTGGGGTCGTCGTCTAGCCTGGTTAGGATGATAGCTTTGGGAGTTATCGACCTCGGTTCAAATCCGAGCGACCTCAATAAACTCCTTTTCTTTTTTGAGAAAAAAGAAAAGTAGGCTTCCAGTCAAAAGAAAAAAGAACGAGTGGTTGCGCAGCAACCACTCCTTTGACCCAACTTTGTCTAAAGTTGGCGACCGCGACCTCATTCGCCGTGTTTCGACCGGCGGCGCCGAGAACAGGTGCCGCTGCGCGACACCTGATTTATTTCTTTTATGCGCTTGCCGTCACGTTCTGCGCCGCCACGTACATGCGCTCATTTAATTCCTGCACGATTGCATTTCCATTTTCTACTCCCGCGATGAATAATTTTTTTTGCTGCGTTCCTTCGCGGTAGAGGATTTCAATTCCTTCGAGGTGCAACCATTTCCCCATCCAGTCTTTTTTTTCTTTCACGGAGATGAATGCAGAATAAGGGGTGAATTTTCCTTTTGCATCCGGGGTGTCTTGCCAAATCCCGTGCGTGGAAAGCCATGCATCGCGTTGCGAAATATCCACGCGCCACATCCATTGGAGAATGGTTCCAATCAAATAGACCGCGCCCGAAAGCCCCAACGCTACCGCCAGAAAGATGATAGGGGATCCCTGCTCGAGTTTGAAGGAGTAAATCAGAAATGCAAGTAAGCCCACATACCAGAAGCCGAATAATGGAGCGGCGCGCAGGGAATAATAGAGCACGGTTTTAGGCGAAGTGGGGATTTCTCCCGCTAATTGCTCTCCCGCCTGCAATGACAACGATTCTGGACGCATGAATGGGAGAAAAAGTTGTGACTAAATAAAGGAGTGGCACTAGATGCCTTTCTTTTTCTTGAGCAAGCGCTTCAACCCGGGAATTTCGACTCCCGAGTAGTCTCCTGAAATCCCATTTTGTTTGAGGATGGAGCGGATGATATGCGCGTGCACGAGTTTTCCCAATAAAGGATTTTTTGCAAGCGCATGGGCTTTTTGCGCGAGAGCAGGGGAAGCGATGTATTGCAATAGCGCCGGAACGTCTCCCGCGACTTTTCCACTTGGCGCAGCGGCGATTAATTCCTGGATCTTCTTCATCTCAATGGATTGAGAAAGATATTTCTCAAGGCGATTATCGAGGGAAATACTGTACGAGACGAAGAATTCACAAACTGTTTTGGGATCTGTTAATTCGGTGATAGTAAACTTCTTCACGCACTGCCAATTGGGATAATTAGCAATCAATTGGATTTTTCCGGGAGTGAGAACCATACATTCACCTGCCGCACCGATTAGTGCAGTCCCCCATAATTGAGATTCATTCCAATTCCGCGCATGAATTTTCGCGTGGAGTAGGCTTTGAGGAATGAGATCATTTCTTTTTGTTCTTTGGCTTGCCACTTGGGATTGCTTTCCGAAAAAGGCTTCATGGCTTTTCCTACTGCGCCCGTTCCCTTGAGCACGGCCACGGCGGGTTTTGGGTTGCCTTGCTGGTATGCTTTAATGGCTTCATCGATGAGCGCGTCTAATTCGGTAAGAGGAGCAATTTTTTTGAGATACATTTCAATGGTTTCATCCAATTTAGTGGTGGCGACTTGCAATAGCGCAATCACTTGCGCGGGGTCTTCATTCCCCTGGATGGGCAATTGCTTTGCGCTCTTCCAATGCTGAAAGTCGGCGCTGAACTGGATTCCTGTTTCCATACGCCGATACTGGAAAAAAGCCATTATAAGCGTTTTCGTGCGCGCGTTCCGATGGAGGGGTGAATTATTATTATCATCAACAATATTCCACGCATGCCCCCCATGACGCCAAAACCTCCTCTGGTTGGAATTAGAGTGATTGAAGAAGCCGCTAATAGTTTTCTGCTTGTCACGGACACCCGTAAGAAAGGGGATATTTTTGTTTCAACGCCTGCCATTCGTGAAGTGATTGCAAAAAATGGTTTGCAGCATTCCCAGTTGGGGTATATTACTCTGCAAGTTAACGCAGAAAGAGGAATCATCCATACTGCCGAATATTATCCCTTCCAATACGGCGCGGGGCATTTATTTTATAGGAAGGGAGTTGCCACCCTCGTGGAATTGCAGATTGAAAAGCTGATGCGACGACGCTTTCCAGGATACAAAATCGTGTCTAGCCCAACAAGTCTTTTTGGGAGGTATTCTCAAATGGTAAAGCGTGGGCGAGTCCCAGGAGAACCTGTTCCACTCGAAGCGGCAATTGCGCTTTCCCGTGCAAAGGCTATTGCCAATCACCTTAAGCAAAAGCAAAAAAAATCACGTTCGCTTCGTGGGCGTTTTTTGCGCTTTTTGAAATGGATTAAACCAAAAAAGTCATTTCGTTGAGTTGAGCGAGTCAATCCATTCTTTCTTTATTTTTTCCACATCTTCTTTTTTTACACCCTGATACCATTGCTGTTCGGGTTGGATGCACACAATGGGACCTTTCCCACAATAATCTAGGCAACCACTCTTTACGACGCGCACTTCTTTTTGGAGTCCTTTTTCTTTGGAATAGGCTTTCAACTCTTCCCAAATGCCCATTGCCCCTACATTTCCGCAGAGCGTGGGATCACTTGGATTCTTTTGATTGCAGCACACGAGGATGAGGCGTTTTTGCGTGGCAGAAAGGGGTTCCATATCCCTTTCTGAGGGCAATACCATTAAAAATCCCCAAAGGTTACTCCCCATTGGATTGCAATGAATGATAATGTAGTGAATGCAAAGGGATTCTTTGTCGCGCTAGGAGCACTATCCTATGCCCGTACGCCCGCACAGGCGTTTGGTTTCTATTTGGCATATTTGATGCTGGTCTTGGAGCTCTCATTGATTGTGGGCGCGGCCGTCGGTGTCGCAACGGGAGCCATTATCCCAAGCGCATTTTATGATTTTGGTTCCTGGCTCACGAATGGAGTATTAGGGATCATGATTCAAGCCGGGTGGGTGCTGAGTATTCTGATGTGCCTCGGAATAGGCGCGCTCATTTTGCGCTATAAGGGAGTGTACCAGAACTTTTCTCTCATCATGTTGGTTATTTTAGGAGGCGTGCTCGCAGTGTTTTTTGGAGCATTCATTGGATTGATTCCCATTGCCTACATCACCATGAAAGACAGCCACATCTGAGGGGCCTAACCACTATTTTTTATTGATGAATCAGATTTCCCCATGCAAGTATTTCTTTCGCGTTTCTTCTGGAAACTTTTCAATGGAATATCGCAGCATGGTGCGGGGCATTTTTTTGTAATTTTTTTTCAGGAAATCCACTAAAACGTTTTCATCCCGTTTTCCCATTTCTCGAAGCATCCACCCCACGGCTTTATGCATCAAGTCGTGCGTGTGATGCAGCAACAGCAGCGCGATCTTTTTCGTGTCCTCGAATTGTTTTTTCCGGATGAAAGCAAAAGTAGAAATAATCGCAATGCGTTTTTCCCATAAATTTTTGGAATGAGCAAACGCATAGAGGTGTTTCTTTTTCTGCGGAAAATCCAATAAATATTCCCCCAAAATCTTATCCGCAGAGAGATCCACTAAATCCCAATTATTTACACCAGCAGTATGTGCGAGATAGAATTCCACAATTTCTTTTTTCTTTTCCGGAGTTGTTTTTTTGGAGCGATACTGTTCCACGAGAATGAGCAACGCCGTAAGACGCATTTCGTGCCACTTACTCTCTAGCGCACTCTCTAATTGAGAGAAAGGAGTGTCCAAGAATTTGCGCGCCACGCTTCGAGAGTCTGGCACGGTGACTCCCAAAAAATAATCTCCTTCCCCATACTCCCCTTTTCCGGTCTTGAAGAAGCGCATGTTCACGGCAGCACGTGCTGGAGTGGCATATTTTCTCAGTTCTTTTTCGAGAGGGTGCATATCTCATGAAATCCAAAACGGGATTTAAATGAATGGAATGGAGATCGCCGTCAAGCAAGCGCACCAATCCACTCGCTGAGCCGATTAATTTCATGCGGAGAATTATCGCGGAGCATAAGGACATTTGGATTAGAGGCATACGCTTCGAATTCTTCCCAAAGCATGCGGACGAATTCGGCTGAATCTTCATCGTGGAATATATTATCTCGTTCAATACGAGATCGTTGCTGCGTACGCGCATGAAGACGTTGCATGATTGTCTCGACAGGCGGATTAAGAATGACAGTTGGAAACGCCAATTGTAGTTTTTCAGCAATGGACTGCAAAGAGGAGTATTCAATTTCAGTAATCCACCCCATGCGAAGATACACACGCGCATACGCCAATGAACAAATTCCTCCTCGATCCGTCAGAATGATCCGCCCAGGATTGGCCTCTTGCATTTCTCTGGCACGATGATTGCGCACCACGCGATAGAGCATTCGAACCAATGTTTTTTCATAGTGCGTCATGTGTTTGATGGATGGAATTTCCTTTGGAAAATCAACTTCAATATCATTGAGCATGAACTGAGGATTATTGGTCAAAAGAGCCTTGATCAGAGTAGTCTTTCCAGCCCCATGCGGCCCTGAAACAAATACCATGCGCTGCATAGGATGTCACGATTCTATGGGTATAAAAATCATCTTTCAAAGAATAGAGTATGTCACGCATTTTTGTGTTGGTGAAAGACCTCCTATTCAAATCCAAAATCGCAGAAACAGCAAAGCTATTGGAGAAAGAAATTGTTTTCGTGGAGGACATTTATTCCATCAAGAATCCAACCACTATCATTGCTGATTTAGAAGTTTTTGGCTTGGAGGGATTGCAGAAACTAAAAGAAGAAAATCCTTCCCTGCGCATTATTGGTTTTCTTTCGCATAAGAATATTGATCTCATCACGCGCGCGAGAATAGTGGAAATTGAAGTATTTCCGCGCTCTATTTTCTTTCAGCGGTTAGGCGAAATTTTGTAGATGATTATTTTAGTTCAGGACGCAGGTGTTTTTCAAGAACTTCGTCAAATAATCCATAAATCGTGTGTTTTTCCATTGTCCAAAAATCGTACCTAGAACGGGTCCCACTTCCTTTTTGCACGGACTCGAGGAGTAAGTGTTTGGCATCCCGGATGGTTTTAATGTCAGCTGATCGTTCTAGGTCACTAGTATCCATGAACTGGTAATTCCACTTGCCATCTTTTCGTGGATAAATACCAAAAAAATCAAAGTTATACGAAATGATTCCATGGTTAAGCATGGTTGCCGTAGCGCGTGCTAAATCACTGACCAGTTTGCGATCATTTTCATTTTCAATATTTAATTTTTTTAGAAAATCAGGTTCAGCGTAATAGGGATTGAGTGCTTGCAATTTGCTCTTCTTTTCTTTTCCGCGTAGAAAGGATTCCGTAACAAGGTAAATCCCCCTATTCTTTCCGCTTTTGACTTCCCATAGCAGTGATTTTGGAACGGGCAAACCTAAGCGCTTTAGTTGATGTCGAATTTCAATTTCTTTCTGGGCGTTTTCACGATCGAATATTGAAAGTGGGTCAGAAGTTTCACCATGAAAATATGAAATGCGTTTAATGAAAACACGCTGCGCACGATGCATACCTTCAAACAAATATGATCCGGGTCGAAGATACATCTTACCATGATAGAATCTTCCCTTGCGTGCAGTCTCAATTGCGAGTGGTCGAATAATGCGTACACGCGCAATGTCTTCGCGCCTTATTGGCCCTGTGCGTCCCGGCATAAAGGAAGGACTATTTTGTGGACTAAAAAGAGTAAGGATTAGCCCTCGGTGGGGATTGAACCCACGACCCCCAGTTTACAAAACTGGTGCTCTGCCACTGAGCTACGAGGGCGCCGTTTTCGTCCGGCGGCAACGAAGGACGACAATGGAACCATTTGCAATGGTTCAGTCGACCACTGCT
>CAYZNV010000008.1:39954-48296 GCA_964480125.1 uncultured archaeon | reverse complement strand
AGCGCCGTAGGCACACGCGAAATGGCAGATGCAATTATCGCAGCCTACCAGAAAATGCATTAATCACGTGGATAAAATCCTTCCATTTTGGAGGGGTTTATAATGCACCCCGCACAGAAATGGGGCATGAGCCCCATGCCTCTCGGGAGCGCAATAATCATCTTTTTACTCTTCCTCATTCCATCCGCGCATGCACAGACCACCATTATCGGGAATACGCACATGGAATTGGAGTTCGAGCAGAACGGAAGCGAATTCTATCTCAAAAAAATCACCAACAACGATGAAGGGTACGCATTCATCCTCAATGACCATCCCCTTTGGACCATCACAGGACTCGACCCCCAAACCCTGCAAACTATCCCTGTGGACGAAGTCGGCATCCCCACGATTAGCGAGGCCGCCACCAGCAACGGGAAGAAATGGACACTTGCATGGAATGACCTTGGAAGCGGAAGCGAACGCATCGACGTGGCACTCATCATCGAACTCGAAGACGAAGACGCTATTGCCGACGTGTATTTCGACATCACCAATGACGTGACCATTTACACCCTCGAAAGCGTCGACTTCCATCTTCACATCCCAGAAGCGATAGGAGAAGACGACTTTGCTGTGACTCCATGGAGAGGAGGACATGAAATACGAAAGCCCGCGGACAACATGATCGCACCCAACTATGGAACGAGCTTCCGCGTGCCATTCCAGGGAAGCGTGCAATTATTTCCCTATTACACCCAAAGCGGAAAAGGAATCTATCTGGCGACCGCTGATGAAGATGGACATTTCAAGCGAATTGAGATGACCGGGAACGGAAGCGAATTGCATTACCGATTCCACCAAGAGGTCCCTGGAACATTCACTAGCGGAAAGGAGTACACCTCACCATACCCCATCCGTCTCGGCGTATTCCAAGGAAAGTGGTGGGAGGCTTCCCAAATCTACCGTGACTGGGCCGAAGACCAAGAATGGACCGAAAAAGGAAAAGTCGAGAACCGGAGTGACATCCCCGCATGGGTGAAGGGATTGAAGCTCATCACCACTTCTAATGGGGACACCATCAAAACCCCACAGGAATGGCTAAATGGATTCACCCAGCTCAAACAATACTATGGATTAGAACACCTCGGCGTATGGTGGCAAAGCTGGTTCGCGGACGCGACATACCTCGTCCCCACCCCGGGGATGAGTACAACCACTCCTCTGCTCAGGAGTGCCAATATCTACTCGTTCCCCTACATCCACGCTGCCGCCCGCGCCTCTGCGGATGGAGGCAGCACGGCCTACCAAGATGCACGCGTGCTACAATTGAATGGACAACCCATCCTGCTGCAGCCCCCATACACGAACGCATACATCCTCAACCCATCTCTTTCATACACCCAGCAATCATTCCGGGATACAGCGACAGCCGCCGCCCAAAATGGAAGCATGGGAATCTATTGGGATGTCCCTGAACAATTCATTGATTACACCACCACTCGCACACACTTGCCAGGGGGAGGAAACTATTTCACCCAAGGGAATCGCGAATTATTGCAAGCCATGCGGGAAGAAATGAAACAGACCAATCCCACGGCAGGAGTACTATTCCCTGAAGCCGCACAAGAGAATTATATCGACGTCATGGACTTCATGATGACCGACTTCATGAGTTACCCAATCACCCCGCCAGACCAGGCCGCCGACACATTCATCCCTTTATTCCAAGCCATTTACCACGACTATATTCTCACCTACCTAAGCGCCGATCGCCTATACTCCATTGGCGTCGCTCACCCTGACCATTATGACGCCATTCATGCCATTGGATTCACGGCCGGCAACATCCTATCCTCACGCGAAGACTGCTTCATCGAAGGCACTCCTACCACCAACCCGGCGTGCCAAGCGCTCGGAGCAGGAATGCTCACCACGCAAATGCCCATCATGCAATCTCACACCCAATTCATGAAACGAATGATCGATGCCCGCCAGTATGCCAAAAAATTCCTCGCATTCGGAAGAATGATGAAACCCCTAAATTTCTCCACGAACCAACAAACATATATCTTCGGCGACTCCATCATCCCTGGAGAAATCGACAAACACGTGCGCGTGAATGATGTCCTCGCATCCGTGTGGAAAAGCAACGACAAAGAAATAGGAATCGTACTCACAAACCACACTCCCAGCGGAAAAACAATCAATTACACATTGGCTTTCTCCGCATACGGGAAGAGCGGAACACTCCATGCATATGAAATGGACAGCAATGGAAGCACCTATCTCCAAGCCTACACCGGAAACATGACACGCACCGAGACCATCCCTCCCAAAAGCGTGAAAGTCATCCGCCTCACAAGTACAGCTCCCACGCCCACCCTTCCACCAGTCATCCCACCAACGACCCCTAACCTCCCACCCACTATCACAATCGAATCCCCCGTGGCTAATGCCGATTACACTCAGGGAAAAACCATCCCCTTCCGCGCCCGAATCACAAACACACACGAACCGAATGAACTGCTGACCCTCACAGTCTACCTGCGCCGCCTTCCAACCACGGGCAATCACGTCATCTATCAGACAACCCTCGCAGCCGGGACCGGACAACAAGTCATCGACTACAATTACTCCACTCCCCCAGGAAGCGAAGGCACGTATGCCTATATGATTACCCTCGCCGACACCAATAACAATCTCGTGCAAAGCCCAACCCAATCATTCCAAATCACCGAAGACATTCAACCCACCCCAATACCCTATTGCGGCGATGGCACTTGCAACCAAGGAGAAACCTGTCAGGCATGCCCAAGAGATTGCGCATGCCCACCCAGCCCGCCACCCATCCAACCACCCGCTCCCGACCCCACTACTCAAACCATGGACTGGAGCCTAATCACACTCATCATTGGAGGAGGAGTCCTGCTTGGAGGAGCCACAATCCTATTCATGCAGCGCCGCTAGCAGAAAATAGCCTTATTCAACCATCGACGCGACTGCGTGAAACCCAACTCATGGATAGTCACAACAAAACAAAAAAATAGAAACCCACTCACGCTAAGGGCACATAACTACTTCCAAAATATCAAAAGAGAGAATCATTTTCTATTCTTTTTTTTCTTTCATTGCCAAGCCAATACGATGCAACACCACTGCATATTTGAGCAGGTGACGCGAACCAAGGACATGCTCATATTGGCGCGCCAATTGCCGCAACTCCTCTCTCACCCCTGGCTTTGCCAAAAAAGAATCCCATCGTCCTAGCCAGCGAGCATACACCGGCGTTTCATTCACTCGCAACGGCTTGCTGCCCTGAATAAAATAAACGTGGTTCAGGCCATCCAATAATTCCATGAAGGCTTTCCGAACCAAATTGGAACGCTTAAATGCACGCGGACGGGAAACCAATGAGGGCTTCTGCTCGCCTTGCGCAAGAAAACGCTTGAGCGTCTCCGGCGAAATAGTGCGTGGAGGACGAAAACCACTTCCAGCAGGACGACGAAAACGCGCCAGCGCAAGGGCTTTAGATTTAATATGCGCACGATGCGCGGCAGTGGAAGCGGATTTCATCTTCTTCCAACGCGCTTTCGATTTCTTCTTATCCCAGTGCCCATTCTTACTCGGACGAAAAGTCCACTTACGAACACGCAATGGAGGCATGCATGCACAAAGGAGATTTGTCTTTTTATTGATCGCCATTCATTGCAAGAAAACGTTTCACATGCCCTTTGGCTTCTTCCACGGAAGAATAACGCTCAACGCGAAAGTAAGGATTCCCCGTAATCATGCCGGAAACCATAATCCCCTCCAATGCAATACATAAGACGGGCTTTTGCAGAGATTCGGCCAACCCCAACTCATACCCCACCCCCAGCGAGGGATTAGATACTTCTGCCACAATGACGTCCGCAGACTCCAACATCTTTCTATCCGTGGAAAAAATCAGCTTATCACGAGAAGAATCCATCGAAAAATCAAACTTCTCACTCAATACTTCCCCTAAATCCGTGAGAGAGGACTGTAATAACTCCACATCCACCACGCGCTGGCCACGAATGCTCCGCGCAAAATAAATCTTCATGCAATCACACTTGTCCTTGGAAATATTTAATCCGATTCCATGATTTCCAAAACATCCAATTCCTTGCAGACACAATTCACTCCCAACCATTGCGCAATCGAAGGAATACTCCTCCCATCGTCGCCTGAAATAAATTCTTTCACGTAGCAGCCCGCACTCGTCTGCAAAAATACTTCCACTTCGTGCGCATTTTTTGGAACAATCTTTTCGATCAATACCCAGTGTGGGCGCTCCTTCATCACACGACGCTTCTCCACGCGCGTGGGAGTGGTTTGAATCACATCAACTTTTTTCCCCAAAAACAACTGCATTTTTTCGGGATTAATCACTTCATGCGCATGCACCAACGCACGATAGCGCTTCATGTGATAGGCCTGCGTGACTTTTGCAACTGCATCCGGGGAAGCCAACTCTAACGAATGCAATTCCACGCGGCCTTTCAATGCAGCATTGATTTTTTCTTGCAGCGCGTGCAAATCCACGTTACGTACAAGGGGGTTTTCAATCGTCAAGGCGAAAGGCCTTCCATTCCCGAGCATGCGCACATCCACGTCTTCCCTTCCGGCCCCATGAAATAGCATTTCCTTCGCCGAAAACGCCTTCTCAAAAAAAGGAGCAATCAATTCCTGCACACTATCTTTTGTGAGAACTTTTTCTCCTTTGCACACCGTACACACACTACCATTCCACTTCCCTCTGCCCTTACACTGATAGCAAAAGTGGCGTGTTTGGGCAATCCCGCGCTGCAGCTTGCAATACCTTCCCACCACAATCTGAGGAAAAATATCCACCACAAACGCATTCAACACCAGATCCAACAACACATTCACGTGCGGCGCATCCAATACTATTTTTTTTGATTTCCAAAAAGAAGCAGAAGAAACATGATGCACGAGCTGCTCACGATACGCTATTTTCAACGCCGCATCATTGGAACGAATACCAATCGAAAACGTCGAAAACGCATACGGCTTGAGCACATTTTCCAACGCATGCGTGAGCAGCTTCCCGTCCTCTAATGCGGGAGACAAACGAATCTCATGAGGCATAAGGAAACAACCCAGCAGAAGGATTTTAATCGACAGGAGATTGGGGGGTGTTTATTAGTGGACGCTTCCAGTAGTGGCATGAAAACGAACCCCTATTATCCTTGGTGAAAGAAAATGGCAATGAAGAAAGCAGCACAATGGATGAAAACCAAGTGGAATGCATTCCGGCATGGAAGAAAAATCCAGAAGAAAGTTCGTGGAATCCGTCGCAAGATCGGAGTTATCCAAAATAACCGCGATGCCGCCAATGCCGCTTTAGCCGAGCGCGTGTATAAGCAACTGGAAAGAGAAGGATTCTTTATAGGATGGAGAAGAGAATCGCGCGAGATGCGCCTTGCAAATGTTACTGGGGGAACAGGACACGTTATGATGAGGCCGGAACCCATCAAGGAGACATTCATGGATATTGGAGCGCTTGCGCATGATTGGAAAAATGCCGCCACACCACAAGAAAAAAAAAGAATCGCAACCGCCATGCACCAAAAAGTAGACGAGCTGAACGGATACCGCACCCTGGCTAATGATCTTCAAAAATTCTATCGCAGCCCCACACAAGGAGCACGAGTTGAGAATCTGATGATTTCGATTCGCATGGCATTACAACACTCCGGATACACCCGCGCCGAAGCCAAAAAAATAGCTCCAGAATTCTTTTACCGCACCCATTATAGAGACCCCACAGTCAGAGAGCAAATAGAAAAAATGCTGCCCGGAAAAGCCGAAGCATTCATGCGATGGCAAAAAAAATATTACATGCAATTGTCAAAAAATAAACAAAAATAGCCCTCGCGGTTCGGCGCCGCGGCATCGGAGCATTTAAAATCCAAAGAACAAGGATAGAGTATCTCCCCGGTGCAAGGGAATGGTCTCTCACAAGGACGCTTCTCAATCCGTGCCGACTAGGGAAGATAGGACGTGGAACTATGCCTAAAGCCGAAATTAAAGAAGTTAAAGACTTGCCTGGAATCGGACCCCAAGCCGCTGAAAAGCTATTTTCTGCAGGATATAAGACCCTGGAAAGCATCGCCGTTGCGAGCCCCATGGAATTGATTGAAGCCGCTTCTTTAGGAGAAGGGACAGCCGATAAAGCGATTAAAGCCGCACGCGATGCGCTTGAAATGGGGTATGAGAGCGCAGATATCCTCGCCGAACGAAGAAAGCTAGTGGGACGCGTAACAACGGGATCCAAAGAACTCGATACACTTATTGGAGGGGGAATTGAAACCCAATCCATCACCGAAGTATATGGAAAGTTTGCCTCGGGAAAGACCCAGTGGTGCTTCCAAACTGCTGTCACGGTCCAAGAACCCAAAGAAAAGGGAGGATTGGAAGGGAATTGCCTATACATCGATTCGGAAAACTCCTTCCGACCCGAACGCGTTTCAGCCATTGCCGAAGCCAGAGGAATGAACCCAGAAGAAGTGCTCAAGAATATTTTCGTAGCACGCGCCTATAACGCAGACCATCAAATGCTGCTCGCAGAGAAAGCCGAAGAAATGATTAAGGAAAAAAACATTAAACTCCTCATCGTGGATTCACTCACTGCCCAATTCAGAAGTGAATTCATCGGACGCGGACAACTCGCGGATAGACAGCAACGCCTCAATAAGCACATGCGCACGCTCCAGAAAATCGCGGAGATGAGCAACATCGCCGTTCTTGTAACCAATCAAGTCATGGAACGCCCTGACATCATGTTTGGAGACCCCACCGCACCCGTTGGAGGAAATGTCGTGGGGCACGCAAGCAAGACACGACTCTACTTGCGCAAGGGAAAAGAAGAAAAAAGAATTGCAAAACTCGTGGACTCCCCTTCATTGCCAGATGGAGAAGCCGTTTACGCAGTCACGCCGCAAGGAATCGCGGACGTTGACGAATAACTAGCCAGTTTCGGGCCGGTTCCGTCCGGCCGCACCGGTTTTTGATAAACCTTTTCTGAAAAGGTTTGCTGGCTGCAGCGAGAATAGGTACTGCGTTGCAGTACCTAATATTCACTTTTTCTTTATGATTTCCTTTCCACGTAAAACATATCCGACGTATAGTGGCCTTTTCCATCCGAAAATAATTGAACAAAATATAACCGCTTCCCATCCGCGGTGAGAGTGGCTTCGCCCATTCCAATCTTACTATACCCCACTAGCTTTGGAGTAGCCCAAGTGTCTCCCGTGCGCGTGGACATATAGATCTGCGGACCATAGAGGTTTGGGACTTCCCCGCGATTAGTGCTAAAGTAAATCGTCAACCCATCAGATGATAACCAGGGCTGGAAATTCGAATAACCATCCACTTGCAAGGGAGCAGGTGCAAGCACGGGAGTCCCGGAAAAGTTGTTGGCTTTGGCATTCTTCAACATCCACATCTTCGTATCCAACTCATCCAACCATAGCGTGTCAGTCGCTTCATCATAGAAAGGATTACCCCACTCCGAATCCGGAATGGCATCGTTGAATAGCAAACGCTCGCCATTCATCCACACATCCTGGTCGGACTTCTTGTCATTCAAGTAATCACGATTGGAATTATAGAAAATATTCCCTTGCGAGTCAATCGTTGGACCGACTTCGCTCCAAATATCCTCTGCCATGAAAAAACGCGTGTCTTTTACTTTCGAGGTGAAAGGAAAATCACTGTAATAGATATCCAAATCATCCACGAACTTTCTCGTCGAAAAATCACTAAGCAAATCGCCAGGGTAATAGGTGAAATACAAGCGCTGACCATCCGGAGTGATATTCGCACTATCCTCCCACCCCGCATCGCTTGCAGCAATACGCACGGGCAACCCCCATTCCGAAGTAAATACCGCCACATCCGCTGCGCGAATAGCATCCCATTCACTTTCAGTCGGAGCAGGAGCAGGAGGCGTGAGCATATTGACTACTACTGCTCCAATAATCAGAACCAAAATAACCCCGCCAACGATTTGCCACCATTTCATATGCTCAGCTCCCGCAAGTAATCCATTAACTCAACGCCACGCCCTTATATTCTGTTCTTTTTTTATCCCTATAATGGCCAAAAAGCGCAAAACAGAAGTATTTGGAATTACGCACCGAGACAAAAAATCACTCGCGCGCGCCGGAGAATTACATACCGCTCACGGAAAAATACTCACACCATTCTTCATGCCAGTAGCAACCAAAGGAAGCGTGAAACATCTTTCGTTGGACGAAGTCGAAGCATTTGGGGTGCGATGCATGATATCGAATTCCTTTATTTTCTATCTA
>CAYZNV010000008.1:0-39944 GCA_964480125.1 uncultured archaeon | reverse complement strand
TCTACGCCCCGGGCTCGAAACCATCCAACACGCTAAAGGACTCCACAAATTCATGGGATGGAAGCATGGCCTCTTCACCGACTCGGGAGGATTCCAAATACTCGATGACACCTTCCTGCATTCGCGCTCAGAAGAAGGAGTCATTCTCAATAATCCATTCAACAACAATACACGCGAACTCTACACTCCAGAGAAAGCCATGAAAGTCCAGAATGCACTCGGAAGCGACGTGGCAATGGTATTGGATGACGTTCCAAAATTTGGCACGAGCAAACCATTCATCACCGAAACACTCACACGCACACTCAAATGGGCCAAACGCTGCAAGGAAGCTCATGATAATGACAACCAACTCGTTTTCGGAATATCCCAAGGAGGAACATACGTCGATCTACGCAAAAAAGGAATCCAAAAACTCAACCAACTCAACTTCGATGGGATGGCATTAGGTGGAATGGCTATTGGAGAACCAAAAGAAACCATGCAGAAAGTCATCGATGCGATCCGAAAAGAAATTCCCGAACAAAAACCCGTTTATGTCATGGGATTAGGCTCGCCGGAAGACATCATCAAAGCCATCCATTCCGGAATAGACATCTTCGACAGTTGCTTCCCCTCGCGCATCGCACGCCACGGGACTGCAATGACATGGAAAGGACGCGTATCGATTGAGAACCTCAAATACCAACACGACTTTTCCCCATTAGATGAGGAGTGCGATTGCAGCGTGTGCAAGGAGCACACTAAAGCCTATGTCCACCACCTCTGCAAGAACAGAGAAGAAACAGGATTCAGGCTCGTCACGTATCACAATATCTACTTCGTGCAGAAACTCATCGAAAAATCGCGCGAGGCCATCTGCGAAGGCACATTTTCTTCATTCGCCAAGCAGTTTCTGAAAGGATATCAAAATACGCCCACCAAGTAACACATCACGCCGCACGCGGATTCTTAAATACAAAAAACCATTTGATGTGCATAGCCAGAAGGTGATACTATGCCCGAAAATACTGCCCAATTACGCGCCCAAGACATCATGACAACTGCTTTTACGCGGGCCGACGTGAACGACACCATTGCCAGCTTACTCGCATCCATGAAAAAAAGCGGTGCAGAAACAGCCATCGTGTTCAATGGAAAAAAATTCGCAGGAATCGTATCCCACACGGGACTATTGAGGAACGTGGACTTACAAAAAACAAAAGTCGCCACCATCGTGCAGACATCCCCTAAGCTCGCGCTCAACCAATCATTCGACGACATCGTCAAACAGATGCGAAATGCCAATGCCCATGCACTCGCAGTCGTGGAAAAAGAGAATGTCGTGGGAGTGGTCAATGTACAAGAACTCCTCGGTCGCATGCGCAATAGCGAAAGACTACGAAACCTCAAAGCACGCGACATTGCCACGATGCAGCCCTTATTCGCCAAAGAAAAAGACGAACTGGGAAAGGTCGTACGACAATTAAAACAAGGCAACGTGAGAAAGGTCCCCGTGCTCAATGAAAAAGGAAAAGTATCCGGCGTACTCAAAATGGACCACATCGCATTCGACGTGCTGCTGCCCATGGACCGGAATTCTGACGACTCCTACAAATTAGACAATTCCTCTCAAACGATTAGCAAGAAAAACATCTTCGCGATCCCCGTCAAGTCCGTGATGGATGAGAATCCCGTCATGGTGCGAGGAGAAGAAAATGGAAACAAGGTCGCCGACATGCTATCGAGGCAGAGCAATCCATTGCTGATTCTTTCGGAAAATGGAGGACACGGCATCATTTCCGTGCAGAACCTATTCAACGCCTACTTGGAAAAGACCATTACAACAACACAGCAAGAAGAAAGCAACAGCATCCAAACCACACACTTGCCGGACGTAGACGAAATAGACAAAGCAAAAATTGATTCCATGCTCTCCAAGACATTCACCAAGATGCAGCGCATCATGAAAGGAGAGCTGCGTATGAACGTAACGTATAAGCAATCCCAAAAATCAGGATTACGCGCAAAGACCGAAGTCAACATCAAAGTACAAGGAACAGGAAGGCCACTCTCCGCGCACGCAGAGGATTGGAAAGTGCTCCTTGCGACAAAAGAAGCCTGCAATGCACTCGAGAGCGAAATCACCAAGCGCTACAAACAACGCGATAGCCAGGAGCGAAGGAGATGAGCCCCATTCATTCCTATGCGTGGGCATTCGCCACGCTATTATTCATCCTGGCCATCCAAATTATCCCGGGAAATGCAACCGGGAACATCAGTCTAGTCGGGGCGAGCACGCAAGGGGAAAACACCCTCATCGCATGGATGGGCATTTTTGTAGTCATCGCACTGGTGGGAGGAATCATCTATGCGCGCTATCGCCATTTCCTTCACCCCCTCCCCCACCAGGAATAATCGTTTTACGTCGAGCTTCTTCTCATAAAATTCGTTTAAAAGCCTTCAGCGGCAGAAAAGTATTCATTTGAGGTGTTGTCTACATGCCTGAGTTTACCACTAAAATCACCCGCATCCGCGATTACCCCGTCCAAGAAGGGGCGGCTACACGCATATTCGAATGCCCCTTGCCGGAAGGAATCACATACCCCTACACCTCGGGACAATTCGCCATGATTGCCCACCCCAACGTCCGACTCTTGGCCAATCCAGCCCTCATGAAGTGGGCCAGTTATTCCATTTCTTCCTCGCCCGAGCAAAAGGGCATCCTCGAGTTCTGTATCGGAGACGGGTCCCCTACTGGGGTATCACACCAACTCATGGGAATGAAAGTCGGAGACGAATTCCTGGTACGCGGACCATTCGGAAAATTCATGTTGGATGAACACCAAGAAGAATACATTTTTTTGGCGACAGGAACGGGAATCGCCCCCCTCATCTCCATGATTCGAACCCTACTCGCAAAAGGGTGCAAAAAACCCATTACACTCTACTTCGGATTCCGCTATCCATCCCAGTACATGTACCGCGAAGAAATCGAAGCCATGCACGCACAACATCCCAATTTCAAAGCCGTCATCACCGCATCACGCCCCGACGCCAATTGGAAACACCACCACGGATATGTGCAAGACGCACTCAAAAATCATTCCAGCACCATTGATCGAAAAAAAATCCGCGTGTACATCTGTGGAAAACCAGAGATTGTAGAAAAACTCATCGAATTCTGTCACAAGGACATGCAGTTCGCAGAAGAGCACGTGCTCATGGAAAAATGGTAGAATTTATTACTGGGGGAAAAAAACATGGCAGGAAAACAACACATGAAATTAGTCGTCTATTTGCCCAAGACACACTTAGACAACACACTCGACGCACTCAAGAAACTCGGCATTGGGTGCAATGGACACTACGAAGGAAGAGCCTTCCTCACATTCGGACATGGAACGTGGATCGCCAACAAGGGAGCAAAACCATTCAAAGGACGCCTCAATAAGCGAGAGATGGCCCAAGAAGTCAAGATCGAAACCACTTGCGAAAAAAGCAAACTCAAAGAAGCCATCAAAGTCATCCGAAGCATCCACCCTTACGAGTTGCCCGAAATCGAGGCCTACGAGTTGCATGACGGAGAATAACCCCGCGCACGCTCACAGAAAATCCGCGACCAAATCACTCGGAATAATGCTCCAACGCCTGAATGCCATAACTAATCGTGGAACCCGCATTCACGAGCGTGGCAACTTGAATCACTTCCGCCACTTCCTGTGCCGTGGCACCGAATGCCTTGGCTTTTTGAGTATGGGAATCAATACAATACTCGCAACGAATGGCACACGCAATCCCCAATGCCACTAACTCCTTGGTTTTCTTATCCAACGCACCCGCATTCATGGTCTGCGTATGCCAAGCCTTGTAGGCCTCGGCCGTAGGACCACTCAATTGCTTGAATTTCTCAGAGGCTTTCAAGTATTCATCGGGATAAAGATCAGGCATGCGCAGAGTCACCTTTTCACTCAAGGGAAAAACACCTATTTATGGGTGGCGTTTTAATAGCACGAAAAAGATTCTCCTGCAATGAAAAAACGACTATTGCTCTTTGGATTCGAAAAATTCGACAAGCTCAAAAGCAATCCCTCTGGAAGGATAGCTCGACTAATCGAGAAACAATTAGGAGAAACATTCGATGTGCGCGCAGTCATTCTTCCCGTTAAGTGGGGGTCAAAAGAAATCATCAATGAAATCGAAGCACATCAACCCCATTTCATTGTAGGGTTTGGAGTTTCAGGGCACCCGCGCATCGCATTAGAACGAATCGCACTCAATTATTTCGATGCCGCGCGACCGGACAATAATGGAAAGATCGTGCGCCATAAACCCATTATTCCAAAAGCACCGCTTGCACTCGAAACAAACTTCCCTATTGAAGAAATGCATAAATTTATGCAAGCACAGGAAATACCATCCGCCATTTCCTACCACGCGCACACGTACTTGTGCAACTATGCCTATTATTTGTGCTTGCATCAATTGCACGAGAAAAAAACCAATGCCAAAATCATCTTCATCCACATCCCATTCTCACCAAAAGAAGTCAATGCGCTCGAAGCGAATGCACCATCTTTTCCAGTTGAAAATATTGCCGAAGTGATTGAAAAGTTCATGCTCAAAATAGAAAAATAAAAAAGTTAATTAGACTAGCAAACCCGGATCGGCTAGCACTGCAATAACAACCCCATTTTTGTCTCTAACGGGCTTAAACACGTCGTGTGTGTCATACCCTAGCCTCTTCAATACTTTCTCTTGCCTCTCTCGATCCAAATTATATGATTCAATTTCTTCTCTATTCATTTTAGCGGGATTGAGAATGTTAAGCCTTGTCACAACCAGTGCAGGGCGGCCCCCTCTCCTTGTGGGCAATTGAACACGAAACGTTGGAATCCGTAACCCCAATCCATTTTTTCGATTAGCTTCTCTCAATTTAGAAATAACTACTAACTGAAATTTGGGATTAAAAGCAGTGCTAGCCCCTTTGCTAACGAAATCGAAAATAAGCCCGGTAAATTTTTTCCTCGCCATTGTTATTCGACGCGTACGGCTCCCGTGAACTACATCGAAATGTATTTCGTGTACTTCTCCTTCAGCCCCACTGCCTAAATATCTTCCTTGAGTAATATTTTTTACAAAAGTTCCTTTTTTTCTTTTACCTGATTTTGATTTGATACCGCCCATCAATAATGGCATAAAGCCATGAAAGAAATCAATAGTATAAAAAACAAATGGAAAGCCCTAAACCTTGGGCCCTTTCCATTTTCCTGCCTTTACGCGCTCCATCGCAATGCGCATCGCGGCATCGCGGGGAGTCCACGCGTCATTCTTTTCCATTTCCTTGAACATCAAGGGAACGTTCTTGCGGATCTTTCCTTCCACCATCTTGAACATCGCAGGAGGCTTTCCGCCAATGTGTTCCACATAGGAAGAGATAACCCCTCCTGCGTTAGCCACAAAATCAGGAACAATCAACACATCACGCGCATGCAGTTTCTTTTCCACTTGCGGGGACATGGAGATATTGCTTCCTTGCACCACGAGCTTGTGCTTGACCTGATTCACATTGCTCATTGTAACTAAATCTGGAATCGCCGCAGGAATCAACACATTCGCAGGGGCAGTCAAAATATTGCTGCCCTTCTTGACATACTTACCGCGATACGCCGTAACGGTTCCGTGGTCTTTCTTAGCTTGCATCAAGCGCTCATAGTCCAAGCCACGCTTGTCCATGATAGTGCCATGCGAGTCCGAGACCGCCGTGACTGCAACCCCCCATTCAGAGAGATACTTGTGCACGAACGTGCCCACATTCCCATACCCCTCAATGGCTACTTTCACATCCGAGGGATCGGCTTCCATATACTTCAGCGCGAGCATCGTGGAGATAGCTACTCCAAAACCCGTGCTTCCCAATTCATGAGGAATACCCCCCATCGAAGCCGGCTTCCCGGTGCAGACCTTCCTACTTCCAGCCACTTTCGCAATCAAACCCATTTCTTTTTCCGTTGTGTTGATGTCGGGACCCGCCACATACAACGAGGGAGCAATCCCCTTCAGCGCGTGCGCGAAGGAGGCAATCATCTGATTCTTTTGGCGAGGATTCCCCATTTTTGGATCATAGAAAATTCCAGACTTTGCCCCACCAAAAGGCAAGTCAGCCATAGCATTCTTCCACGTCATCGTGCGCGCGAGCTTTGCCACTTCATTCACGGAAACGCTGCCCGTCATGCGAATCCCGCCCTTTCCGAGACCACGACGAGTATTGTCAATCACAATAACACCGCGCATGCCCGTCTTGGGGTCGTGCACCTCAATCACTTTCTCAGGACCAAAATCATCCCAATTCACCATACAAGGATCACCGAACCAAGCAAAAAATTGGACTTTAAAAGCATGGTTTGCGCAGTCAATGAAGGAATCAAATTCACTTAAATAACCATTTTCACCTCATTATCATATCTATGCCTACCAAGAACGATTCCACTAAAACAAATCAATCAAGCGCGAAAAATACCTACGACATTGCCATTATTGGAACGGGAGGAAGCGGAATTGCTGCCGCCATCTATGCGGCACGATTCAATCTCAAAACCGTTGTGATCGGAGAAAAATACGGCGGATTGATCGTGGACACGCACCTCGTGGAAAACTACCCCGGATTCGTCCGCTTGAGCGGATATGATTTGATGCAAGAATTCAAGAAGCACGTGGATGATTACAAGGACAAAGTCACGTTACTTGACGCTAGCGCGCAACACACCAAAAAAACAAAAAATGGATTCGAGATAGAGACAAGTGAAGGAAATGTAACCGCGCGCGCCATCATCCTTGCTACTGGAACCGAAAGAAGAAAATTAAACGTCCCAGGAGAAAAAGAATACACCAATAAAGGAGTTAGCTATTGCGCCACGTGCGACTCTCCACTATTCAAGAACAAAGTCGTAGGCATCGTAGGAGGAAGCGACTCGGCAGTAAAAGAAGGATTACTCCTCTCGGAATATGCCAGCAAAGTCTATGTCATCTACCGCGGAAAAGAAGTCCACGCCGAACCCATCAATCTCACGCGACTGCAAAAAGCGAAAAACGTCGAAGTCATCACCAATACCAACGTAGTCGAAATCAAAGGAGAAAAATTCATCACGCACGCCATCCTCGACAAACCATTCCAAGGAAAAAAAGAACTCCCAGTCGGAGGACTATTCATCGAAATTGGCCACATCGTGCGAAATGAATTAGCCAAAGAATTAGGAGTGGCACTAGACGAAAAAGGAGAAATCATCGTGGATAAGAACTCCAACACCAACATCGAAGGCGTTTTCTCCGCAGGAGACGTAACGAATCGGGAATGGAAACAACTCATTACCGGAGTCGCAGAAGGATGCGTCGCAGCATGGTCGGCCTATGAGTTCTTGAACGGCAACTCCACACGCGAAAAAAAATAATTCACACCACGCGACGCAACAAGGAGCTGTACGCTGCCAACCACTTGCGCATGGAAAGATGATGAGCTGAAGCATCTGCATATACGGACTCAATCGCCACGCGGGATTCTGATTCGCTCTTCGCAACGTCCACTAACCTCTGACGCAAACGCGCATGCGCCCCTTGCAAGGAATCCAAGTCCGAAACGAGAAGCGCATACGCCTCATCAAAACCCTCTATCTCAGAACCATTTTGGGAGTGATGCGCATACACGATTCGCAGGCGCGTGAGCATGACTGGAAACTCCCCGATGAGATAATCCGCCTGCTGGAAGTCCACTACAAGCCCATTCAAGTAAGCATGCAACAGGTTGATTCGTTGTAACGACAATTGCTCACGCAAAAGAGACTTTTCGGAATCAAACGCATCCGCAAAATCCTTGCGCACACGCAGGAAAGAACCCTTTTCGTTCACCCACTCCTTTTGCACGCTCGCCTGACGGACGAGCAACGGGGAAAAATCAGCGGGAAGGGTAATCGCTAAGGCATCCACTTCCACGCGGTGATTCACCATGGAAGTCGTCACTCCTGCAACGGAGAAGCCCAACAAAACAAAGCAAAAAAAAACAAACACAATCGAAAATGGGAAGCGCATCATAGGGAAAGGGCGAGCAAGAATATTAATCTCATCAACCTCATACTCGAGTGAACCCATTTTCCTTTCAATTCGGTGTTGCGTTTCTGTTCTTTCTCATATCCATCGGACCCCTTGTTTCGGCCGCAACGCTGGAAGGGGAAGTCTATCATGGGATTACGCTCCAAACCATCAAGCAAGCCCACATCACATTCGGAACCAACCCTCCGCAGCTCATTACGACGCAAGAAGGAAGATATTCCATCGAGTTGGAGCCAGGGACCTATTCCATTCGAGCAGAAAAAATAGAACAAGGTATTACTATCGCCGTTGCGCGCGAGACCATTACCATTCCTGCAGAAGGAAAATACACGCATGATTTGATCCTTTTCCCCCCTTTCGAAATGACCATCAGTGAACCGCTGCCCGCGGAAGCCGAAATCGCCCCTGATATCTTCGCGAGTCTCCAACAGCCAGTGGGGATTCTTTTGCTCGTGGGAATTCTCCTATTGGGAGTGGAAGCAGCTATTATCATCACGCGAAAAAATAAAGCACCGGTTTCGGAGCCACCATATCAAATCATGGAAATCAACAACATGCTCCCACTCCTGCAGAAAGAAAAAAGAAAAAAGCCGATCAGAAAAAAAAATCGGCAAACACGCCTTACGACTTGACCGCAGAACGCACTGCGGCCGCCACTACATGTGCCACGCGCCTATCCGAGAGAGGAGGGAGAATCATCCCAGCAGTAGGAGAAGAAACCATTCCTGCCAACGCACGGGCAGCAGCTAATTCCATGTGCGGAGTAATATGCGTCGCATTTGCATCCATCGCACCGCGGAAAATGCCAGGGAATGCAAGCGCATTATTCACTTGATTAGGATAATCACTTCTTCCCGTGCCAACGACCAACGCCCCACCACGTTTTGCTACGTCCGGCATGATTTCAGGAGTCGGATTCGCCATTGCGAGAACAATTGCCTTCGCCGCCATGGAACGAACCATTTCCTCAGAAACCTGATTCGCAATAGAAACGCCAATGAACGCATCCATCCCACGCAGCGCATCCACCAATAAACCCTTCTTATTTTTGGGGTTGGTCATCGCTGCGAGCTCGGCTTTGTCTGCATCCAAGTCCTTGCGCCCACGATAAATAATCCCCTTCGAATCGCAGATGATTACCTCTTTCACTCTTGGAGCGGAAGCCGGAAGCCCTTTTCCCAAAAGCATTTTCGCAATCGCATTCCCTGCAGCCCCAGCCCCATTGATGCACACGCGCAAAGACGAAAAAGGTTTTTTGGCAACCTTGGAAGCATTCAACAGCGCAGCATAGGTCACAATGGCCGTGCCGTGCTGGTCATCATGAAAAACAGGAATACCCAAATCCTGCAACGCCGCTTCCACTTTGAAACAATTAGGGGCTTTGATGTCCTCCAAATTAATCGCACCAAAAACAGGCGAAATATTTCGAATGATGGAAATAATCTCACCCACATCCTGCGTCTGAATACAAATAGGAAACGCGTCAATCCCACCCAACTCCTTGAACAGCACGCACTTTCCCTCCATCACGGGAATTGCACCATACGCGCCAAGATTCCCCAGCCCCAACACTTTACTCCCATCCGAAATAACCGCAAGAGAATTCTTTTTCAACGAAAGAACAGAAGCCATCTTTGGATCGCGCGCCAATTCCAAACTCACTTGCGCCACTCCTGGGGTGTAGGCCAAGGAATAGTCATGCGAATCCTTCAGGGGAACCTTACTATACGTGCCTAATTTTCCACCATACTTCTTGTGCCAAGCCACACTCTCTTTACCAATAGCAGGAACCTTCGAAATAGAAACAGTTTCCGATTTTTTTGAGGGAGATTTTCGCGCAGTCATTCGAAAAACCAATAAGAAAGCATTAATAAATCCAAATTGCAACTACCATTTCAATCCAAGCGGAGGAAAAAAATATGCCCGGAAAGACGACAACTGCCAAAAAAGACAAGAAAAAAGACAACCACCAATGCGAATTCTGCTAACGCCCATTTCGTAGGGCGGATCCGAAATCCAGGCATTTCAAAAGAAATGCCTGTCAACTACTATTTTTTACAATAACCCCATCATCGCCTTCAGATCATCCGAAGGTTGCCAGAGCGGCTCAAATGTCACTTCTACCTTTACTTCTTTCACTTCCGTGGTAATCTGCATAATCGAAGAACGCATCATGTCGATAAGTAGCGGACCATACGGACATGCGGGTGTGGTAAGCGTAGTAAGAATGTTGATTTTATCCCCATCAATGCGAATGCGATAAATCAATTCCAGTGTCAGCACATCCACATGCAACTCCGGATCTTCCACGCGAGAGAGTGCCATCTTAATCTGATCAAACGTCACGGGGCCAGGAGCAATCATCTCCAATTTTGGAAACGGAGGAGCTAACGCCGAAGCAGCGGCCAAATCCCCTTGCTTGAGAGGAGAAATATCTTGTGAGCTCGGATGCATTATGCTTTCACCTCGCCCTTCATCGAATCAAATCCATGCTTTTCAATCTCGTGAGCTAATTCTGCGCCACCGGATTTCACAATCTTTCCATTCATCAACACATGCACCTTGTGGGGTTGGATATAGTGCAGGATGCGATTGTAGTGCGTGATGATGAGGATTCCCATATTCGTCTGCTGCGCAATCTTTGACACACCCTCTCCGATGACACGCAGCGCATCCACATCCGTGCCAGAATCCGTTTCATCCAGGATCGCAACCTTGGGCTCCAAAACAGAGAGCTGCAACATCTCGGTTTTCTTCTTTTCTCCACCGGAAAAGCCCTCATTCAAATAACGATTCACCAGCTTCGAATCCACATTCAACAACTGCATCTTTTCTTTCAACTTCTTGGCAAAATCAACAATCTTAATGGGCGCAGGAAGACGGGCATTCAAGGCCGTGCGAATGAAATTACTTACTGTCACCCCTGAAACTTCCGAAGGATACTGGAAAGACAAAAACAAACCCGCACGCGAACGCTCATGTGGTTTCATTTGTAAAAGGTTCTTTCCCTGAAAGGTAATCGAACCCTTCGTCACCGTGTATTTAGGATGCCCTGCTAAGACAAAAGCCAGTGTGGACTTCCCACTCCCATTCGGGCCCATCAGCGCAACCACTTCGCCGTGATGGATATCTAGTGAAACACCCGAGAGGATCTCTTTATCCCCAATCGACACATGCAGGTTACGAATCTCCAAATCAGCCATATTATTTCCCCTTGCCCGAAGCTTTTTGAACGTACTTCTCATGAATCTGGAGCGCATTCTTCGCAGTATCCAAAGAAAGCATTGCACATTTCAGGCGAACGGGCCCTAATTCAATCCCCAGCATCTCCTCAATATCCTTATGCGTGAGTTTGGAGATTTGAGAGGGAGATTTGCCCTTCAGCTCATCCGATAACATGCTTCCTGAAGCCACGGAAATCGCACACCCTTGCGCGTGCATTTCCACATCCGCAATGCGGCCCTTGGAATCAAATGTAAATGAGTATGAGAGGCGATCCCCACAAACCGGATTCAATTCCTCGTGCTTCACATCACTGTGAGAAAGCTTATGCGTGTTGCGCGGATGCTTATAATGGTCGAGAATATTCTCGCGATACATCCCTTCTCCGGCAAAATCCTTTTTTTCGCTTTCAGTCATACCATCACACTATGCAAAAATTTTCTCCACTTTCATAATCCCATCAACAAGGGCATCCACGTCTTTTTCGGAATTGTAAATCCCAAAAGACGCACGCGAAGAAGAGGGGATCTTCAGCAGTGCGTGCAAGGGCATCGTACAATGGTTTCCCGCACGGATGGCAATCCCGTCCACATCCAAAATACTCGCCACATCATGCGGGTGGGCATTTTTGACATTGAATGCAACCACGCCCACTTTCTTCTTCCAGTGCGGACCGTATAAGGAAACGCTTTTCATTTTGTGCAAGTGCTCATGCGCATATTGCAATAGTTTCTGCTCATGCTTCTGCACGTTATGCATCCCCACCTTGCGCAAGAAATCAACCGCTGCGCTCAAACCAACGCCCTCTGCGATCATGGGGGTGCCATACTCAAATTTCCAAGGCAAATCATTCCACGTCGCGGAATCAAACGAGACGGAACGCACCATGTCCCCACCAAAAGAAACGGGCTCTGTTTCTTGGAGCAGGGATTCCTTTCCATACATCACACCAATCCCCGTGGGCCCGTACATCTTATGCCCCGAGAAGGCGGCGAAATCCACATCCAAATCCTTTACATCAATGGGAAAATGACCCACACTCTGAGCCATGTCCACTACGACCGTTGTTCCCTTCGCATGCGCTAATTTTGTCAACTTCTTGATTGCAGGAATTGTCCCCAAGACATTCGAGGCATGCGTAATCGCCAAAACTTTTGTCTTCGAATTAAGCAAGTGCGGCAACTTCTCTTCATGCAACAAAAAAGAATCCTTATCCAATGGAAGAAAGCGAAGCTTTGCTCCTTTGCGCTTGGCCAACTGCTGCCAAGGAACCAAATTGGAGTGGTGCTCGACCTGCGAGACAATAATCTCATCACTGCGCTTAATTCCAGGCTCCAACATGCGCGCGATCGTGTTCAGGGAGTCCGAACAATTACGCGTAAAGACAATCTCCTTCATCGACTTTGCATGAATAAATTTTGCCACATTCTCATGCGCATGCTCGAAAGCCAGCGTAGCCTCTTCAGAGAGCTTGTGGATCCCACGATGCACGTTCGCGTTGTGGTGCTCATAATAATCATCCATCGCGCGCAGCACACTCAGTGGTTTCTGCGTCGTGGCAGCGTTATCCAAGTAGGTCAGATTCTTCCCGCGGATCTTACGCTTCAGAATGGGAAATTGCTGGTGAATATTCTTCATCATATGTTCACTCCCTGCACCGGAGCACGATCGAGGCCTTCAAATACATGCGCATTCAAGCGAAGGCGCTGCTCCAAGAGCAATTGGCATTTGGATTTCAATTCGGGCATCGAAAAATGAGCCAGCATATTCTCATAGAAGCCCGCAATCACCATGCTGCGCGCCACTTCCTCAGAGACGCCGCGAGAGGAAATGTAGAAAAGTTTCTCCTTATCGAGACGACCCACTGTCGCAGCGTGGGAGCACTTCACATCCGAGTTGAGAATTTCCAACGAGGGAATGGGATCGGCCTCCGCTTGAGGGGAAAGCAAAAGCAAATCACACGCTTGCTTGCCCTGCGAAACAACGGCTTCTTTTTCCATGCGGATAAGACCATTATAGATGCATTTCGAATTATCATCCAAGCAACCACGCGCCAAAATTTCGGAATGCGTATGCGGCGAGACATGACGGGCGGACTGGGATAAATCCACTTGCTGCGTGTGCCCTGCAAGGACAACGCCCACGTTCGAAGAAGACGCATGGGGCGCGGTCAAGGTTGAAGCGTACTCTGATTTTGTAAATTCACCCCCGAACTCACCCCATTCAAAACGCACAGCGGCATTCCCTTCCACTTCTGCGCGCGAAATAAAGAAATGAAAAACATTGGAGGGAGGCAAATCCTGCAAACGACCAATATGCACCAACGCATTCGGTTTTGCAACCACCTCAAGCACCGAACTGTAAAACACAGGATGCGCGAACGCCGCTTCAGCGCGCACCTCTTGCACGATTGAAACCGAACTATTTTCTTCTGCCACCAGCAACACATGATCCACGCGCGAGTATTTTCCAAGGACTGCAGAGAGATGAATGGGCAATGGGACCTTCACATTCGCGGGGAGATAAATGAAGACCCCCTCTGAGAGGAAAGCCGCGTGCAAGGACTCCATCTTATTTTCCACGCGCAACTGCCGACCCAAATGCGCATCCATTTGCTGAGGAAACTTCTCAAAAGCCGTTGCGAAATCACACATCACTGCGCCATTTCCTAAATCCTGCATGAAACGTTTGGGAGAAACAACATCGAACACAAACGCCTCCCAATCCATCCGCGAAGCGTCGGAGCGAATATCCAATCCATACTTGAATTGGGAAAAATCCAAGGAAGAAAATGAATCCAATGCCTTTCGACGAAAACCAGCCCAACGCTTTGACTCGTTCAGCTGTCGCCCGGCCGATTCCGCGTGGGAAGAACTCCAATTCTTGATTGCAATCGATTCCATGTTTCTTTCCCCAAGCTAATGCGATTCCATCTCCAATTCAATCAAGCGATTCAACTCTACTGCATATTCGAGTGGGAGCTCTTTCACAATCGGCTCAATGAAACCAGCGACCACCATCTGCGTGGCTTGCTCTTCGGTGAGGCCGCGGGACATCAAATAGAATAATTGCTCCGCGTCAATCTTTCCCACTGTTGCTTCGTGCGCCACATCCACTTCACTCTCCATGATCTTCATGTAAGGGAAAGTGTTGGAGATGGAAATGGCATCCACCATCAACGCATCACATTTCACTGAAACTTTTGCATCCTTTGCACCCTTGATCACTTTCACGTGACCGCGGAACGTGGAAATGCCCCCATCTTTGGAAATGGACTTCGCGCGAATAATCGAAGAAGTGTGGGGAGCGAGATGATAGACCTTCGCGCCCGTGTCTTGATCCTGATTCTTCCCCGCAACCGCAATCGAAATATGATCCGCCTTGGCATACTTGCCCTTCAACACCGAGCAGGGATATAGCATCGTCACACCCGAACCCGTTTGCGCGGAAACCCATTCCAGCAACGCATTCTCTTCCACGATTCCGCGCTTGGTGTTGAGGTTGTAGGTGTTTTTGGACCAGTTCTCGACCGAAGAATAACGCATACGCGCATCCTTCTTCACATATATTTCAACGCACCCGGCGTGTAAAGAATTAGCATTGTATTGGGGAGCGGAACAACCCTCGATGTAATGCAGCTGCGCCCCCTCATCGACGATGATAAGCGTATGCTCGAATTGCCCGCCCTTCTTCGCATTCATGCGGAAGTACGCCTGCAAGGGCAAATCCACCTTCACATTCTTCGGGACGTAAATGAATGTTCCACCACTCCAAACTGCGGCGTGCAGCATGATGAATTTGTGATCCGTCACAGGAATGCAATTCGTCATGAAGTGCTGTTTCACCAACTCGGGATACTTTTGTAGCGCCACATCCATGTCCTCGAAAATAACCCCTTTCGCCGCGAGATCATCGCGGATCTTGTGATAGACAACATCGCTATCATACTGCGCACCCGCACCCGCCAACCATTGCTGCTCCGCTTTTGGAATGCCCAAACGATCAAACGTCGTCTTGATTTCTTGTGGAACATCATTCCAATTCGTGGAATTCTGCTTGGCATCCGGGCGCGCGTAATAAATAATTTCATCAAAATTCAATTTCTTCAGAGAAGGACCCCAATCGGGAACGGGTGTGCGAAGAAAATGATGCAATCCCTTCAAGCGCAAATCCAACATCCACTGGGGTTCGTTCTTTTGTTTTGAGATTTCACGCACCAACTCTTCACTCAAACCCGGGACCGCTTTGTAGGAGTGTTTCTCCGAATCCGCGTGATCAAAGACATCGCGATCTAATTCTTGCAATGCCGAGACATCGGATTTTGTAACAGGTTTGGTGTTGGTATCCATGACGATCAGACTCACTTCTTTTCTTCCGCGAAGGAAACACCCGGCTCTTGTGCGCTGCGCGACTTATCATGCAAAAAGTGCTCGCAAACCGAACAATGATATTTCACGTAAATCCCATCGAAGACTTCGATGAACTCATGCGCGAGCTTGTCGATCAACTGCTTTCCTTCTGGGGTAAGAGTGTATATTTTCTTGTCGCGCTCCCCAGTTTCCTTCACAACAATCAAATTTTGCTTCTCGAAGCGCTGAAGAAGGGGATACAGCGTGCCTGGAGTCAGGGGAGAAGAGCGATGCTTGGAGAGTTCCTGAATCAAAGCATACCCATGCAGATCCTGTAGGGAAAGATGCCAAAGCACCTGTAACTCCAACATACTCACACCCGATATATCGACGACCATAATACTCTAAAGTACCCCATAAGAGCTTTATAATGGAAATGGTGAGAATTAAGGCAAAATGACCTCAAATACCCCCATCAGCCGCTATCCTGAGATTGACCTCCTGCGAGGAGTGGCTGTTTTGGGCATGATCCTATTCCATGCCGCATTCGATTGGGTGTTTTTTGCCGGACAACAATTGGAACTCGACAGCGGCATCATCTGGGCAATAGGCCGAAGCGCCGCAGCGATATTTGTCGCCCTTGCAGGGTGTTCTATGGGACTCGCATGGCGACGCAAGCATGCCGGAAAGAAAAGCCCACTCCTCATGCGAGGAGTCCAAATATTCGGAATGGGAATCGCCCTAACCGCATTCACGTGGATATTTTTCAACGCATACACTATTTGGTTTGGCGTACTGCACCTGATTGGGCTGGGAGTCATCATCGGCACGCTATTACTACTCTATCCGCGCAGCACGTTGTTGACAGGAATAATCATTACGGGATTGGGAATTGCGCTATCACTCCCCAGTCTTTCAGCGTGGACTCCGGCAATAATCCCATTATTCCCAGTCGCAATACAGACATTCGATTATTTTCCACTGTTCCCATGGCTTGGATTGTTTTTTCTAGGAATGAGTGTGGGAGAATACCTCTACCCCAGCGGAAGACAACGCTATCGCATTTCATTTAACACCACTCACCCAATCACGCAATCGCTCATTTGGGCAGGAAGAAATTCACTTTTGATTTACTTCATCCACCAACCCATTCTTGTAGGGATTATTTTACTCATGGGTGGAGCAGTTTAACCCGTGAAACGAGCCGCACAAATATATAGCCGAACGCATTCGCTTGCAGCATGAAAGAGTATCAGAACTACATCAACGGAAAATGGCAAAACAGCAAATCAAAAAAAACATTTGACTCACTGAATCCTGCTACTGAAAAAAGCATAGGGGCATTCCAACTCTCCACCAAAGAAGATGTACACGAAGCCATCCGCTCCGCCGAAAAAGCATTCCAAAAATGGAATGCAACACCTGCACCCAAGCGCGCGGAATACCTGTTCGATATTTCACGCTTGCTAAAGAAAAACAAAGAAAGACTCGCAGAGAGCATGACCGAGGAAATGGGAAAAGTGCTGAAGGAAACACGCGGAGACGTGCAAGAAGCCATTGACGTATTTGAGTACATGGCAGGAGAAGGAAGACGATTATTCGGGAATACCACTCCCTCCGAGTTGAAGCACAAAATCGCATTCACACAACGCAGAGCCATTGGAGTCGTTGGGATCATTACGCCATGGAACTTCCCCCTAGCCATTCCTGCATGGAAAATCGCGCCAGCACTTGTGTGCGGAAACAGCATCGTATTCAAGCCCAGTTCGGACACCCCGCGCACGGCCACGCAACTCATTCAAATCATCGAAGAAGCCGGTGTGCCAGAT
Organism: uncultured archaeon; assembly: GCA_964480125.1. Classification (GTDB taxonomy): domain Archaea; phylum Iainarchaeota; class Iainarchaeia; order Iainarchaeales; family VGJJ01; genus VGJJ01. The sequence continues at coordinate 22,462 of CAYZNV010000008.1, read as the reverse complement.
GGAGTCGTAAACATGGTCACGGGCGGCGCACAAGAAGTAGGAAAAGAAATCATCATGAATGAAAAAATACGCGGGATATCTTTCACCGGAAGCAGAGAAACCGGAAAATGGATTACTCAAAATGCCGGCATCAAAAAAATAGGACTGGAATTAGGAGGAAAAAACGCTATCATCGTTATGGAAGACGCTGACTTGGACAACGCCGTCGAAGGAATCATTTGGGGAGCGTTCGGAACCACTGGGCAGCGGTGCACGGCTTGTTCTCGCGTCATTGTGCACAAGAATGTAGCCAAACAACTCGAAGAAAAGCTTCTCGAAAAAACAAAAAAGCTGAGATTAGGAAATGGACTCGACAAGAAGACGGACGTGGGACCCCTCATCAACAAAGCCGCGCAAGAAAAAGCATTTCTCTATACTCAGATTGGAAAAAAAGAAGCGCGAATGATTTGTGGAGGAAAAAAAGCAGAAATGGAAGGATATTTCTTCGAACCCACTATTTTCAAAAACGTCAAACCCAACACAAGAATTGCCCAAGAAGAAATTTTTGGCCCCGTGCTGAGCATGATTACCATCAAAGACTTCAACGAAGCCATTCGGGTGTGCAATGGAATCGAGTATGGGTTGAGCAGCAGCATCTACACGCAAAACATTCAGAAAGCCATGCTGGCCATTGAGCAAATTGAAGCAGGCATCACTTATGTAAACTCCTCCACGATTGGAGCGGAAGTCCATCTTCCATTTGGAGGAGTAAAGCAAACAGGAAACGGAACACGTGAAGCAGGGATTGAAGGAATCCACGAGTTCACGGAAACAAAAACAATCTACATCGACTACTCCGGAAAACTACAAAAAGCACAAGGAATTGATGAATGACAAAAAAACACCCATTTTGCTTTAATAGTCCAATTTTTTGTAAGTAACTATGCCCATCCAACTCAAAACGGCACTGCCGGGACCAAAATCCAATCGCATCCTACAACGCCTCAAACAAAAAAACGCTGCATTCAACCTCGATCACGCCTTTGTACACTCGGGAAAAGGAAAAGGAAGCCATTTTGAAGATTTGGATGGAAACACATTCCTGGATTTCGCATCCCAGGTGGCCAGCAACCCATTAGGATACAATCATGCGGCAATGCTACGCGTACTCCAAAAGCATTCCAGTTACACCCCATTCAAGTATGGGGGGCAAGATTTTACTGTCCCGCAACACGAAGAGCTGTTGGACGAACTACTCAAAATCGTCCCGCGCGAAATGAACGCAGCATTCCTCATCAACTCCGGAGCAGAAGCGAACGAGAATGCATTGAAGATCGCCGTGCGACACAACCATAGTGCGCGCATCGGAATCTCATTCGTGAATGGATGGCATGGACGCACAACGGGAGCGCTTTCTCTCACTAATGCGAAAGCCGTGCAAGTCAAACAATACTTCAAAATCCCCGTACGCCATCTCGAATATAATGAGACGGCGATTGAAGAGCTTGAATTACTCATGCAACGCGAATTCGATCCCAGCGAAATAGGATTCATCATCATGGAGTGCGTTCAAGGAGAGGGAGGATACCATATTGCCCCGCCCAAAATGGTCACGGGCATTCGCAAAATCACGCGCAAGTATGGAATCCCACTCATCACAGATGAAGTCCAGGCCGGAATGGGAATCACAGGAAAATGGTGGGCATACCAACATTATGGCATTACACCCGACATCCAAACCTGCGGAAAAAAATTACAAGTCGCCGCTACCGTCGCCAATCGAAAATGGTTCCCAAAAGAAAAAGGAGCCATCTCCTCCACGTGGGGAGGAGGCCATGTATTGGATATGGCCATGGGAACTGCCATCATACGCGAAATCAAAAAGCAAAAATTATTGCACCATGCAGAGAAAATGGGAAAAGAAGTGCGCGCACAACTCAAAGAAATAGAAATCCAATATCCCTCGCTCGTCATGCACCCACGCGGACTCGGACTCATGAACGCATTCGACGTCCCCACGAACGCACTGCGCGGAAAATTCGTTAGCGAGTGCTTCAAGCAAGGACTAATACTATTAGGATGCGGCATCCAAGGGATACGCGTGATCCCAGCACTCAATGTCAAGAAAGAAGACATCACCGAAGGAATGCACGTCATCGCACAAACAGCAAAAAAACTCTACAAGGAAGCATAGCAGGGGGAACACGCACATGGAAAAAATAGACTTCAAGATGCTGGATGAACTCATCAACCTCGATGGCGTTTCGGGAAACGAAAGCGATGTGAGAGAATACATCGAAAAAAAAATCAAACCCTATGTGGACGAAATTCATACTGACAAGCTAGGAAATCTCATCTGTCACAAGAAAGGAAGAAAACCCACCCTCATGCTCGCAGCACACATGGACGAAATAGGATTGATGGTCAAACGCATCGACAAGGAAGGAAGGATATACGTCTCGGCATTGGGCGGGATTACTACTCTCAACGTCGTCGGACAAACCGTTGGAATCAAAGGAAACAAAGGAATTGTGCGCGGAATTATTTCCACAAATGAAATCAACAACGATTATGAGATTACAGAGCTGCCGGACATGAACAAAGTATTCGTGGATACCGGACTATCAAAAAAAGAACTCGAAAAACTCGAAGTCGGAATTGGAAGTTATTTGAGTTTGGAACGCATGGACCACCGCATGGGAAACCCGGACTTCATCGCTGGAAAAGCACTAGACGATCGCATCGGGTGCTTCATGCTATTGCATCTCGCCAAGACCACTAAGAGCCCCCACGACACCTATTTCGTTTTCACCGTGCAAGAAGAAGTAGGCCTTTACGGAGCAAAAGTATCCGCTTATGCCATCGACCCCGATCTCGCCGTCGCAGTGGATGTGAGCAATGCCAATGACACCAATGAGGAACCCACCAAGATACTGGGAAAAGGACCCGTGCTCACCGTAAAAGATGACGAAATGATCGGCAACGCCTGCCTGAATGAATTCTTCAAACATTATGCCAAGAAAAACAAAATACCCCTACAACTCGAAGTCAGCAATTTCGGAACGACGGATGCATTAACTATTTCCATCTCCAAAGAAGGCGTCCCCACCACGGCATTAGGAGTGTGCTTGCGCAATATTCACACTACCCACAGCATCGCCAGCAAGAAAGATATCATGCATTGCATCGAACTCATGCGCGAGCTACTGACGAAACCACCCATGCACTGCGTGAAGTGAGAAAAAAAATAATTAAGAAAGATTCAACGCCTTCTTCAACGCCGGTTTGTCGAAGCCAATGATGATATTGCCATTCACTTCAATGACCGGAACACCGCTTTGACCCGACTTACGAATCATATCCTGCGCTGCCATGCTATCCGCCGCCACATCAATTTCTTTGAAATCAATTTTGTGTTCTTTGAAGTATTCCTTGGCCATCTTGCAGTAGGAGCAAGTAGGAGTGGAATAAATGGTCACGGAATTCTTTTTGGCAGGCATTATACATCAACCTCGAATGACCAATAAACGTTTTACAGCAATATAAAGGATTTCCCAAATTGAAAGAGAGATTAAGGAGCCGATTCCATCAACAACTTCTCAATGACCGCCTTGAACTCGCCGGCTTCCGCATCCAAATCATCCTGTGTCTCAAAACCATTGCCCACGCGATAATACTTGCACCCAAAGAGGTAAGTGGGAATAGTGCCATTCGGATTCACGGATTGAAATAGATCCAATTCCACAGTGGGAAAGTCATCATCAATTTTTGGAGTGAACTGATCGTCTTTGATATCCACATCCCAATGCATCGCCACAATCTTCCCGGCATCCACATACTCTTTTGCCACGCCATTGAACGTGTCATTGATCCACTTACAATGAGGACACCACGTCGTGGAATAAAGACGAATAATGGGCTTTCCATCCTGCGTGCAAATTTCCGCATTAGGAATCACTTGAAAAGTGGTAATCGAAGTGGGAGTGATTTGTGACGTGTCGCGCACCTTCAATTGCGATTGCACACACCCCAAAAAAAGCAAAGAAACAATCAGGAGGCCAAGAACAATAGGAAAACGCATCAAATCACCTTACACGAAAAATAATAGAACGGATATAGGGGAATGAATCCCCTTATCCTATTTAATACTGCATCAATTCGCTTCGGCCAAAGCCGCATCGATTGCGGACTTGAATGAAGCAAAAGGCAATGCCCCCACAAGAGGCGTTCCATTTTCCCCGGAACCAATCACAAAGCTCGGCGTACCGGAAACACCAATGGAAGTGCCCTGCGTGTAATCCGCCTGCACCTTTGCAGCGGTGTCGCCGTTGTCCAAGCATGCGTTGAATTGGGATTCATTCAATCCCGCTTCTTTTGCATAGCGCTTGAGATCAGGCACATCGATTGCGGACTGATTCGTGAACATCTTGTCATGCAACATCCAGAATTTATCATCGCCGCCCAATTCGCGTGCGCATTCCGCTGCTTCAGAAGCTTTCTGCGCATAAGGGTGGAAGCTCAAGGGAAAGTGCTTGAAGACAATCTTCACTTTACCCGTGTCCACGTACTCGGACTTAATCTGAGGGTATGCGTCCGAAAAGAAGCGCTGGCAGAAAGGACACTGAAAGTCAGAGAATTCAATGATAGTAACTGGCGCATTCGCGTTTCCAAGAGTAGCGGAATCACCCACTAACTCATCCACATTAATCGTAGTGGGAGTTGGATCCGTTGTGTCGGGAACAACAGCAGGAGGAACGGTCGTCCCGCCAGTATTAGAATTGGAAATATCCAATCCGCTCAAGCTCGTGCTCAGCGTGTTGGCAGACCACACGATGCTTCCGCCCAAAATGAGCGCGGCAATCAAAATGGAATAAGGCAATAAATTGGCGCTTCCCCCGCTAGTATGCGAAGAATGGTGCGCATGTGAATCTTCACTCATTCAAAATCCTCCAAAAAATATCAACTATGCAAGAAAACCGTCCGTCCAGGTTTAAAGCTGTACGCAAATTCGATGGAAAAATACATATCAACGATGCACCAAACTCGCACTAGCTATTCAGCGGCGAAACAACCTATAAAAAGCCCAAAAACCCCCTCCCTGCATGCAGCGCATCCCGTCAGGCATTAATGGATTGGACCCCCTCATCGAAGGAGGCCTCCCAGAAGGAAGAAGTTTTCTCGTTTCCGGCGCCACTGGAACAGGAAAAAGCATTTTCTGCAACCAATTCATCTACAACGGAATTATGCAATACAAGCAGCCTGGCGTGTATGTGACACTGGATGAAAGACCTAATCTCTTGCGCGAGGACATGCTCTCATTCGGGTGGGACTTGAGAAAAGCAGAAGACGACAACATGCTCGAAATGATCGATGGAAGCATCGCCAAACTCGGATTGCCATCGGAGGAAGAATACTCCATGCAAGCCGGATTCGATCTAGACAAACTATTATTGGAAATCATGCGCGCCGTGCGAAGAATAGGAGCTAAGCGATTGGTCATCGACTCCATTCCCGCATTAGGATTCAACTACGAAAACGCCAACGAAGTACGAAAAGCCATTTTGAAAATATCATTCATGCTTGAACGCACTGGAGTCACATCGCTATTAGTATCGGAAGTCAACGAAGGAGAAAACGTATTCGGAAAATATGGAGTAGAAGAATATGTGGTGGACGGAGTATTCGTATTACATTATTTGGGATTAGGCAGTCAAAGCAATCGAACGATGCATATCCGCAAGCTACGCGCAACCCATCACTCGGAAGAACTACACCCCATCGAGATTGGAAACAAAGGAATTAGCATCAAGACGATGCAAAGCAGCTTTGGAAATGTGTAAGGCCAGTTTCGGCTGCCGCAGCGAGAACGGGTTATTGCAGTGCAATAACCCCTTTGCTCAATCTTTGTCTAAAGGTTCTTGGATGAACCCATCTCAAGGGGTTTGGAGGAGCATTTTTAACCCATTCATGGGGGTTCTTGCTATATGACTTCATTTGAAGAGCTACGCCAGAGCAAGCTCGCCAAACTGCAGAAGATCAAGGACATGGGAATCAACCCCTTCCCTTACCGCTATCAGCGCACGCACCTCGCAACGGACATTCATACTAAATTTGCGCACTTAGAAAATAATCAAAATTCGGGAACAAAAGCAAACGTCTGCGGAAAAATCATGAGCATCCGCGCATTCGGAAAACTCGCATTCGTGGATTTAGTGGATGACACGGGAAAAATACAAGTCCAATTGAAAGAAGGCACTACACGCGAGGACGCATTCAAATTATTCACGTGCTTGGATACAGGAGACTTTTTGGGGGCCGAAGGAGAAATCATCCGCACGCAGCGCGGAGAAATATCCGTGCTCGCAGACCACTTAACTTTCCTCAGCAAAAGCATCGCCCCCATGCCCGACAAATGGCACGGCGTCTCGGACATCGAAACACGCTACCGACAACGATACTTGGACATGGTCATGAATCCCGCCACTAAAACGGTTTTCATCAACAAATCAAAAGTATTACAGGGAATCCGCAAAGTATTGGAAAAACACCACTTCATTGAGGTAGAGACGCCCATTTTGCAACCCCAATATGGCGGAGCAAACGCACGACCATTCAAGACATACTATCACGCGGTTGAGCAAGACTGGTTCTTGAGCGTGGCACCAGAATTGTATCTCAAGCGATTGATTATTGGGAACATGGAAAAAGTCTACACGATAACCAAAAATTTCCGCAATGAAAGCATGGACCGCACACACAATCCGGAATTCATCACCATGGAATGCTATCAAGCCTATGCGGACTACAACGACATGATGGACTTAACCGAGGAAATGTTCCGAGAAGCATGTATTTTGATTCATGGAAAACCCGAATTCGAAATCAACGGAGTCAAAATCGACCTGAGCAAAAAATGGGAACGATTACCCATGAAAGCGGCAATCAAGCGCCACGCCAATATTGATGTAGACGCATTAAGTGACAAGCAATTGCTCGAGATATTGGAAAAAGAACACATCAAGATGGAAGGACCCAAGCTGCGCGGACTCATCATCGCTGAGTTGTTTGGACACTTCGCGGAGAAGAAATTAATCCAGCCCACTCACATCATCGACCACCCATTCGAGACTACTCCACTATGCAAGGAACACCGCACCGAGAAAGGATTCATCGAGAGATTTGAATCATTCATGAATGGGTGGGAAATATCCAATGCATACTCTGAGCTGAACGACCCCGTCAAGCAACGCCAGCTATTGGAACAACAAGCCAAAGAAGGAAGAGCCAAAGGAGAAGAAATGCCCGTGGACGAAGACTTTCTTTTGGCCATGGAATATGGAATGCCCCCCACTGGAGGACTAGGAATTGGGTTTGACAGGTGGGTCATGTTACTCACAGGACAATACTCCATCGCGGATGTCATTCCATTCCCTGCGCTAAGGCCCAAAAAGGAAGAGAAGAAGTGACACAATGGCTGCAACAGTGATAATAAAAAAATCACTTATCGAAGGCAAAGGCGTTTTTGCAAATAAAGATTTTGAAAAAGACGAAATTGTAATTTTATGGAACTTATCAAAAATAATGACAAAAGAACAATTGAATACGCTTCCAAAAAGTGAGCTAAAGTATGTTTCACCTTATGGGAGAAACAAATTTATTCTACACCTGCCGCCCGAACGTTTTGTCAATCACTCCTGCCAGCCCAACACCAAAATCATCAACGACGCAGATGTTGCCGTTAGAGAAATTAAGAAAGGAGAAGAAATCACAACAGATTACACCAAAGAAGGAAACAAACTCGAATTCAAGTGCAAGTGCCCAAAACACAAAAAATAGATTGGGGTTGGCGTGATTTGAACACGCGACACCCACGTCTTCAGCGTGGTGCTCTCCCAGGCTGAGCTACAACCCCAGAACCTTTTGGAAAAAGGTTCATCAAAAGCACTAGGATTAATCAAAAAGCCCTAAAAAACGGTTATAAAGCCACCTTCTAATCGGGTTTAATAGGATTCACAAACGGGATAATTTGAGCCCTATGAAATACCACCTCTGCTGCGGACCCCAGAAAAAAGAAGGATATGTCAACGTCGATCAAGTCGATTTTGGACAAGAAATCATCGCAAATATTGAAAAAGAATGGAAGTGGGCCAAACCCAATAGCGCAGACGAAATACTCATCAAAGACGGATTCGAACACCTCCAAGACATCGAACTATTCCTCTCGCGCGCATGGAAAGTACTCAAAAAAGGAGGGAGACTCATCATCGAAGTCCCCCACTACAAAGCACCCGCCGCATACCGAATCACGCACAAGCATTTCTTCAGCTGGTCCACCTTCAGCATTTACCCCGAAAAGCACGATCGAACCCCATTCAAGGTAGTCCAAAACAAACTACTCATGCCCCCACTGCCCGGACTCAATTTACTTGCAAACATCGCCCCAAAATGGTGGGAAAAAATGTTCTATGCCGAAGGCATCCACATCGAAATGGAAAAATAATTATTCTGCACCGCGCAGTGCAACAACAGGATCCATGTTCGCGGCGTTACGCGAAGGAATCAAACCCGAAATCATTCCTACTAACATCGAGAAAGCCAGTGCACCCAAAATGAGCAAGAAATCCAGCTGCACGTCTAATGCCAAACCCGAAGAAGTCGCAATCGCCCCAATCAAGAAAGCAAGCCCATAGCCCACTAGCACGCCAATCACTCCGCCCGCTAAACCAATCAAACCCGCTTCCAACAAAAACAAAGACAAAATGAGCGTAGTGGTAGCACCAATCGCCTTCATCACCCCAATCTCCTGCGTGCGCTCCAATACTGCCATGATCATCGTGTTCATGATCCCAATTCCACCCACTAAGAGAGAAATACTCGCAACCCCAGCGAGGAACATCTGCAACAAACCCAATACCGAACCAATACTCTCCAAAATCTGCTCACTCGTATTCACAACCACTTCCTTCTGATCCTTCCCATAGCGCTGCTCAAAGATGCGCTCTACTTTCGTCTTGGCAATCGCCACATCATCCTTCGTTTTCGTCCGCACAAGCATGAAAATGGGATCCGCATTGGAATAGATCTGCTCAAAGGCCTTCAAGGAAATGAAAATAGTATCATTCGTGTTGGGGCCGCCACCAAAAGACTGTGCGCTCTCTTTCGTAATGCCAATCACGCGGAAGGAACGACCCTCAATCGTAATGCGATCGCGCAGGCGAACATCCTTATCGAACAACTCACGAGAGACATTGCTCCCAATCAGCGCGACAAAACCATCGCCTTTCTCCAAAGTCCTCCCTTCCTGCACGTCAAAAAAACCAGAATCCGCAAAACTCTCTCCTTCAGCGGGATCAAAACCAATAATGGCCACTTTATTCTTGCTCCGCGCGAACTCCACGGTCGCAGAACTCACTACTGGCGCTAACAAATCAGCCGTCTCGGGAAGATTACGAATCTTCTCCACGTCCGCATCCACAAACGTCTTCAGATTCGTGCCCGCTTGACCCGACTCTTGGTTTCCCCCCGCTACTGCCCCGACTGTAATGAACAACGTATTGGAACCCAATTGCTCGAATTGTTTTACCACTGCGTTATTCAATCCCGCCCCCAAAGAAATCAGCGTCACAATCGAGGCAATCCCAATCACCACTCCGAGAAGCGTGAGATAAGAACGCAGCCCCTGATGCGTAAGATTGCGCAACGCAAAACGGAATACCTCGGGACCGATTTGGGACATATAGGGAAACCTATCGCTCGTTACTACTTTGCCTTACCATTGGTGGGCTTGCGGAAGCGAAAGTACCACACTCCAACAATGATCACAATTACTGCAATCACTAATGGCAAGGGAAAACTATCCCCATTCTGTTGGGCTAACTCCGAAGGAGAAAAGACACGAATCGGAACCACTTGTTCGATGGTTTGCTTATCCCCAAACGCATTCTGGAAAATCAATGTAATCTTGGCGTCATGCAACCCAGGAGAAATGGAAGGAGCAACCTTTCCCTGCAGCGTAATCGAATCAAAATCATCCGATTCAATCGTGCCAATGAAAAAGTCTTTCTTCGAGAGATCCATCCACGCAACTTCCGCATGGGCCTCTAACAACTTCGCCGCGCCCAAGCCGGTGTTGAACATGTCAATCGTGACAGTTGCCGCGCCACCCGGAACAGGAGCCACGTCATACTTTGCAACGGAAACACCCAAGTGCGCGTCCGCATTCACCTTCAACCCAACGTAATCGGTCGAAGCATAATCCGTCTTGTTGGAATCATAGAAGGACATCGTGATCGGAACAAAATACGGCTTGCTCGTCGCCGAAGGATTCACCAAAACAGGCAAGCGAACCAAGATCATTTCCCCAGGAGAAAGACGAGGCACATATGCAAAGGCAGCACCAAGAGGAACGATGTCACGCTCCACTACCGTCCCCGCGCTCGTCACGGTGCGATCCTCGCCAACACCAATAGTGATGTCCTGCGCCGAAGAACTACCAATGTTCTTCACTTGCAAGCTTAATTCTGAAGATTGACCAATCTGCACCAGCGTGGGAGACGCCGAGATGACCGCTAAAATAGGCTGGCGCGCCTGCACGTTAATCGTGTACTCGAGCTTACCCCCCGGACGACCAGGCTGGCCCGCTTGGAGGGAAATGTCATACGCCCCATCCAATGCCGCAGAGTCCACCTGCACATTATACTTTGCCGTTACCGTCTGAAAACCAGGGATCGTGCCGAGGTCACGGACGGGAGAGTCAGTAGGATCCAATGAAAAAGGAAAATCCGTCTGACTACCGGCCGCGCGCAATGTCAATACGAGTTGCGCATCCGGAACAGAAATCTGAGAATTATTCGTGATGAAAGCCGTAATCGTAATGTAACTGCCCGGCACCGCGGGAGAAGGATCCACGTTCACGGATGATACTGACAAGGATTGCGCATGCGCCGCAACCGCAAAAAACAAAACACCTAAAAAAATCAACAACAGCTTATTCATTTGTAATCCCCCTTGGCTTTTTCTTTCGTCTTGCGCACTTTCTCGCTCGACTGGATCAGACCATCCTTGATATGGATGATACGCTCCGCGCGCTCAGCTACATATCTCTCGTGCGTGACCATTAAAATGGTCTTGCCTTGCTTCTTGTTCAACTCATCAATCATATTCAAAATCGTCGCACCCGATTGAGAATCTAAATTTCCAGTAGGCTCATCCGCCACAATCACATCCGGATTCGTCGCCAACGCACGAGCAATCGCCACACGCTGACGCTGCCCGCCCGAAAGCTCAGTAGGACGATGATGCAAACGCTCCCCCAAACCCACCGCAGTCAAGGTTTTCGCGGCAATCTCTTTACGCTCTTCTTCTGAAATGCCCTGGAACCATAAGGGCAGCATCACATTCTCCAATGCAGTCAAACGATTAATCAAATGAAAGGACTGGAAAACAAACCCAATCGTATTACCACGGACATTCGCCAGCGCGTTATCATCCATCTCGGAAATCTTCTTCCCATCAATCAAAATCTCCCCATGAGTGGGACGCAACAAACCAGAGAGAACATCCAACAGCGTTGTTTTGCCAGAACCGGAAGGGCCTGTAATCGAAACAAATTCTCCGCGCTTAATCTGCACGTCCACGCCACGCAACACGTGCACGGGAACCTCACCCAATTGGTAGGTTTTGGTGACGTTGCGCGCCTCAATCACATAGTCAGACATATCGGATACCCAATACACGAGCCATTATAAATGGCGCGCGAAACCACTATTTCTTCACTGGAATAATCAACCAAGCCAGAATATATGCAAGGATCCCAACGCCCCAAAACAGCGAAGCGACTACCCAAATCAAACGAACCACGACAGGATCAATGCCCAAATACTCAGCGATACCCCCGCACACGCCACCCAGGACGCGGTCGGTCTTGGAACGGTATAGTCGCTTGATGGAAGAAGCCATAAACAAGAAAGGTACGGCAGAGTTTAAGAAAGAAACCTGCCGCACCCCATCATTCGATTTCCAACGTACGCGAATTGGACTTCTGCAGCGAAGTCTTAGGAATGGTGATGCGTAATAACCCATTCTCCAACTTCGCACGCGCCTTCGACACATCCACATTGCGCGGGAGCGCGAATGAGCGATAAAATGAAGATGAAGAATAACTACGCGAAAAATGCTGAGCCGATTTATCATCGCTACGCTGCTCCGCGTGCTTCTGCGCGCGCACTTCTAAGACGTTCTCGGTGAAGCGCAGCTGGATGTCTTTCTTATCCATGCCGGGCAACGCAATCTCCGCCTTCACGTCAGTGGGAGTCTCATACAACTCCGAGCGCGACGAAAAAACATCGCGCGACAAAGGGAAATTAGAAAACGGGCTCAACAATGAACGCGAAAAGAAATTATCCCCAAAAAACGCCTCATGCATGCGATCCATCTGTTCTTGCATGCGGTGCATCTCATCCCAAATGGAAGAGGAAGAACTGTTACGCACTTCGGGCAAGTGAGTTGGAGACTCATTAGACTTTTGTGGAGTCGAATTAACTTTCTTAGATTTTGATTTAGCCATTTGACCACCTCAAAAAACTGGATGAAAAACAAAACGCAATTCGAGAATAAAAAAATTAGCGGAAACCCAAAAAGAAGAACTGCGTTGCGCTACAAGCAACACCTCTCTTTTTTCTTTTGACTGGGCGCCTACTTTTTCTCTTTTGGAAAAGAGAAAAAGGAGTGCAACGAGGCCGGAGGGATTTGAACCCTCGACAGTCTGCTTAAGAGGCAGATACTCTACCAGGCTGAGCTACGGCCCCACTTGAGTAGTGGTCTACTGCGAATTGAGAACTCGCAACACATCGAATTGGGTGTCGCGAAGCGATACCCGTTCTCGCTGCGGCCAGCCGAAACTGGCCAACGAGGCTAGTGGGATTTGAACCCACGGCACACGGATTAAAAGTCCGCTGCTCTACCAGGCTGAGCTATAGCCCCTCACACGATAAAAAGGCAAAGAAACGGTTAAAAAAGACCCTATTTGAGGCGCCGACCAACAGAAGCGGCAAAAAAAAGCAAATACTCCCCCATTAGACGGACAACGTTTTATTCGCGGAAACAATCCCCTATGCATGCAGAAAAAATGGATTATTTGGGGGCTTTTGCTGGTTCTCGCGATTGGACCCATCATCCAAGCCGCCACCACTGCCACAACACTGTTTGTTTGGAATGTGCCCGCTGGAACCCGCAGCTATACCATCACCTACGGCGCAGCATGTAGCGCGACGGAATTCTTCTTCAATGAAATTGACGCCAACTTCGACCCCGACAGCGATGGAAACGGGTCCAAAATCCCCCCAACAGCCAATCTTGTCAGCGACAGTAATATCCTCGAACGCGATTACAATTATTCAGGGGTGGCCTCCCCCAGTAGCGGGCCCACATTCGCGTATTTGGAAAGAGATAAAGCATCGCCAATGACGCTTCCGACTGAAGTGACTACAGAGTTCACGACCGATGAGTATATCAACGTGACAACAGAGGATGATGATCTCTTCACCGAAGTACGCAGCGATTCAACAGGAGTGTACAGCACAGCAAAATTTGTATTCAAAGTCAGCCAAGCCCCATCGAGAGTCAAAAAATTACAATTCATTTTCGCGGGAGCCGGGTATGATAAAGTAACCTCCGACCCATGTAACACCGACGCAACCGGGCAAGAGATTACCACCTACGTCCGTGCATGGAATTGGACAACGGGTACACTCGACACGCTCCACACAGAATATACTGGCCGAAGCAGCCCCTCAGCCCAAACATACGATGGAGTTCATGTCAATGTGGATGCTAACGCGTACAAGTATATTGCGAGCGACACCAACGTCGTCTTCGCCATTGAGACCGATTCTATCGGCATCTCGGCCGGGTGCTTGATACTTGACAAGGTGGATCTCAACGTCGTCTATTATCCCGACAACAACACGTTCTGTCAAACATCTGCTGTCGCACCCATTACCATCACCAATAACGGCCAGGCGAATCTCAATTTCGACGGAAACTTCTCCAGCGCATTCGCAGGAAACGATGTCAATTTGGTATTGAAAGTATGGCAAGGAACCGGAAGCGGATGCGGAACAAACGGAATGGGAGGATGGGAAAAAGACTGCAGCATCACCAACAACCAACAAGACCTCGGAATGACCACCTGCAGACAATGGAACCAAAGCAACGCCACCACTAATGGAAGACTCATCAGCACGCTTGGACCCAATGACTCCAACCAATTATGCTTTTCAGGGGATATCAACACCTTCACACGCAGAGGGACTTATGTCAAAACATTCCAAGTGGGAGATTTCAACAGCTGAAGCATCAAAGTATTATAACAACAATTACCTGCACCCACCATGCATCATTACCCCATCGCAAACCGAATCATCTTGCTGATATTGCTCACCACCACCCTTGCCCCATTCGCTATCGCATTGACCGGGCTCTATAATCAGACCATGACCTGGAATATTCTGGCAAACCAATCCCACAGCATCACCTATGGCGGAAGCTGTTCGGCAAGCGCATTTTACTTCAATGAAGTCGATGCCAACTTCGACCCTGACGCAGATGGGAACGCAGCAAAAATCGCCCCCAGCGCACGCACACGATTGGCGGAAACAAACGCATATCACGACTACAACTTTGTCGGGATCACAACCCCAAGCTCAACCTATCTCGATTTTTACACCATTGATTTTTCTCAACCCCCCACCAACTACAATCTTGCAGTCGAAATCGAACACCCATTTTATAGTGTAATACAAGCCGAGGACGGGGCCGCACTCCCGGTCGATGCAGGAGGCGCATTCTACCCTGGCCAAAAAGCCGTATTCAAAGTCACCGAAAACCCAAGCAAAATCAAACAACTCACTTTCAATTTCGCAGGATCATCCATTGTAGGAACCAACTGCGATTCAACCGGGTCTGGAGTGGACTCGGATTTGAAATTTTACCTATACGACTGGAACAACCTCGTCTACCGGCGAATCGGATTCTATATTGGAACAGGCGCAACCATCTCTGATGACAACAGCACCATTTCCAAGACAATCGCCATCGATTACAACATCCCACGATTCATCGGGACCGACACCAACGTCACATTTCTCGCCCAATCCGTCATCGGATCAGCAGACCCAAAATCCTGCATATTTGTCGACTATATCGCGATGGGAGTAACATATTTCACAGACAACAACGTATTCTGCCAATCCTCCTTACTCGCTCCGATGACCTTGCGCAATACCGGAAACACTGACATCAATGTGGATGGAAATTTCACCAGCGCATTCGCAGGAAACGATGTCAATTTGGTATTGAAAGTATGGCAAGGAACCGGAAGCGGATGCGGAACAAACGGAATGGGAGGATGGGAAAAAGACTGCAGCATCACCAACAACCAACAAGACCTCGGAATGACCACCTGCAGACAATACAACCAAAGCAACGCCGTCACCAGCGCGCGGCTAATCACTAATCTCGGAGTAGGAGACACGAATCAGTTGTGCTTCTCCGGAGACTTCAATACATATGCACCAGGAGGAAGCCACACCAATTATTTTAACACGTTCGACACCAACTCCACTTGACAAAGCATTTTATTGCACAAATCATTCCTCCCCTGCATGCGACAACTCATCGCGCTCTTATGCCTCGCAGCAATACTGACAATCCCCATGCTAGCTTACGCCAGCACCAATCAGACCCAGATGACGTGGGTCAACCTCCTCGTTTCCGCGCACAGCATCACCTATGGTGGAAGCTGCGATGATATCAATTTCACATTCAAGGAGACCGATGCCAACTTCGACCCTGATATCGACGGAAACGCCGCCAAAGTAAAACCCAGCCCAGGAATCGGAATCAATCCCCCAGCATCATCAGTTGGAAACGAACGCTACACCTCCTTCACCATTCCCTGCGCCAGCAGCGGAAACAACTGTGCGTTCGACATCAATCTATCCAGCGCACTCCCAACATCCGCGGCAACCCATGACTTGGAATTCACGAACGCAAAATATACGAACCTCGATCTGGTCGATGTCGCCGATGCCAACACGATTGCTGGAACCCTCAACTTCGTCCCAAACCAAAAATTCGTATTCAAGTTACAGGGAGCCATCCACCCCCAACGCATCGTCGACCTAAACTTCACTTACCTAGGGAGCTCCGTGAGCACCCAAAACAATTTGAACTGTGTCGGAGGAGGAGAGGACGCGAACATGGACTTTTACATTTACAATTATAACACCACACAATATGAACGACTCCTCCAACGGGCAGGAAGTGTTTCGAGCTATACCGGGAATAATCCAACGCGCAGCAATATATTCATGCCAAGAACCAGCTATATCCTGTCCAACTACGTGGGAAGCCCGCCCGACAACAATATCACTTTCCTCGTGCGTGGAGTCCCAAACACCAGCAATGGACGCTACAGCTGCATTGTCACGGAACAAACGTTCCTACAATACCGCGCATATGACGAATCGAGTTACTGCCAGTCATCGACCGTCGCGCCGATGCGAATACGCAATGTCGGAAATACTGGCCTCAATATCGACGGAAACTTCTCCAGCGCATTCTCGGGAGTTGATACTAACATCGTGCTCAAAGTATGGCGAGGAACTCCATTCTGTGGAAATACTGGTTTTGGAGGATGGGAAAAAGACTGCAGCATCACCAATACCGTACTGCAACCGGGAACCACCACGTGCAAGCAATTCAATAGCAGCAATGCCACCACCATCAGCAGACTTATAACCGCGATTGCCGTAGATGGAAATGCCAGCTTGTGCTTCTCCGGAGACTTCAATGGATTTGTAGGAGCCGGCAACCATATCAAGACATTCCAGACCCAGAGCTGATGTCATGCAAATCACCCCACTCGCAACCATTTTCATCGCCATCCTGGTGCTTGGGTGCGTCACCCCATCACCACCAACACCTGTTACTCCAACGTCAACCGGCCCAACCCCCACCTATAACCCGCCACGCAGCCAGTCCATATTCGCCAGCCATGCCACACAAAACCAACTCACCATCGAACAAACCCGCACATTCTTCAAGGAAAATTATGGAATCACTGAAGACGACATCTATGCACAATTACCCCCCACCCCTGCTTCATTCCAAAATGACGTCAACACTCTCCATTATGGTAATGGAATCAGCATTGGACAAATACCCCTTGAGAGTTATCGCCAGCCCGAATTCTATCCCACTTTCTCAACAAGCGGCATCAAGACATGGGCAACCGCCCCAGCTACCCTTCCCAACACAATAGGAATTGCATCCACCCCAGCAGTACAAGAAGCCGTCCTTGCGCCTGACACAAACGGATTCTCGACCACACTCTTCGTCGGCAGTGCGTGGGGGGTCACATACTACCAAGGAATGGGATTCCGCTATCGCATCCAACCAGCAGCCAACATCCAATTACAATTCACTCCGCCCCATGTATTATTGGGACCCACATTCCCTGTGTTCACCCCTGAATGGATTCACCGCATCACGATTGATGCCCAAATTCCCCCCGAGGTGCCGCCAGGACAATACCAAATAACCATTTATCCCGCCAGCGCCCCCATCGAACAACAGGAAAAATGGTATGCCACCCACTCGCGATATATCAATGGAGATGGAATCATCACCCCCAGTGAAGGACTGGCCACCCTCACCCTTACCATCCCCCAATGAAACACCACTAACTAAAAACTAACTCCGCTCAATTATATCATGAAGACACCCCAAATCATTGTGGTTCGAATCAGTGGAAGAGCATACAGAGATTTGCGCATCACCACCCACTGCGGCCTTGTTGCACGCGCGTTCGGGGCAAAAAAAATAATTTTATCACAGGACTCAGACACATCCATCCCTAAAACCATTCAATCCGTCACCGAACGATTCGGAGGAGACTTTGAAGTCGCATTCACCCCAAACATCGGACAACAACTCAAAAAACTCAAGAAAGAAGGATATTGTATCATCCACCTCACCATGTATGGAGAAAAAATCAAAACCCACCTTACTGAGATCAAGAAGAAAAACAAAATTGCAATTATCATCGGAGCAGACAAAGTTCCAGCCAGCATCTACCAACAAGCCGACTACAACATTGGAATTACAAATCAACCCCACAGCGAAGTCGCCGCACTCGCCATCACCATGCATGAAATAATGGGAGGAAGAGAAGAAGAAATCGTATTCACAAATCGGAAGCTTGAAGTCATCCCCACCCCAAAAGGAAAACACGTCAATCGACTCGGATAAAGATGACTTTAAATTCGTAGACCCCATATTCCTATGGGGGAATACCATGGGGCGAGCGAAAGATCTACTTAGTTTTCCACTTACCGCTGAATTCATCCAAACCATCGGAGGAGAAGAAGCCGTTGATTTGGTCAAAATTTGTTTGAAGAAAAATGGAAAATGTCTTGACGAAGACATTGAAAAAGAAATGAAACATTTGAAGATTACTGAAATCAGAAGCATCCTGAATCGATTACATTATCGAGGAATTGCATGTTACAACAAAACCAAGAACAAGAATTCAGGATGGTACACCTATACGTGGGAAATCAAGAAACGACGGATTATCGAATTGATTTTGGAACAACAATCTGAGCGGCTGCAGAAGCTAGAAGAAAAGGCCCGTTTTGGAGAGAGCCACGCGTTCTTCGCGTGCAAAAAAGCATGTGAAGAAACAGCATTTGAGATCGCAGCACAATACGAATTCCGCTGCCCCGAATGTGGAGAGATGATGGCGCCGATTGATTCAATCGAAAAGGCAAAAGGAGTACAAGACCAGATTACTGCCCTAAAACAAGAGTTAGAAGCGCTGCAGAAAGCAGTATAACGCACATTCTTGGACAGGCACACAGTTAAAAGGAAATGGGAGCTGAAGAGTAGAATAACGAGAAAGAGCGAATAAAGCCAAAATATTCGTTCATTAATTCACGTTAATTTCTATTCCACTCCTAGCGGGACGGGGCAGTCTGGAGTGCCCGTCGGGCTCATAACCCGAAGATCGAAGGTTCAAATCCTTCTCCCGCTATCTCTCTTTTTCAATACCTTTTGTAATTCCAAACAAAAATCCTTCAAAATATTCACTCATTTTATCATACACAGTGATTTTTTGCGCAGTTTTGATCATTTTTTCACCCTCATTATTGGTTTTTCAGATCAAATTTAATCAAATATTAACATTTTCATAATTTATTTATTATATTTGTAATGTTGTAGTTTTTTCGACAAAACTCAACACCTAATTTACTGCCGAATAATTAACAACCATAGTAATTACACCATTTATTTCGTAATTACTATTATTTTTGGTAATTACTAGTAATTACCATAAGGTTTTTAAGTAATTACTATCATTACTATCATTACCATGTTGAAACTGATAGTTAGAAGCATCTTTTCCGGGGTCGACCGCCTCAAACAATGGGTTGAGTACACTCCCAGAAATGAGAGCACTAATCCAGAATCAACAAATCACCGAACCATTAGAATTAGTGAACAAATTACCCCAAAAGCGTCTCCACGCTTCAAAGTAGTAAATCTGTGGGACCACCTGAAGTTTAGGGAAGGAACCCAGGCACACCATGTGACACAGGCGCTTGATTTTGAGGAGTGGACGCCAATGGAAGAAATACTTCGTAGAGTGAAAGAGTTATTTGGGATTGAATACCAGAACGAAAGAAGCCTTTACCCCTATCTTAAGACGCTAGTAGACAGCGGATTGCTTGAGTCGAGTGTAGTGGGGGGAAAAATGAGATGGAAGAAGAAAGGATTATTGATTAGTGTAGAAGAATTAGAGAGGGAAATAGAGGCACAACAAACAACCCCTATTTCACAACCCCTTTAGTTGTTTAACTTTGTCATTAAATTCAGTTAAAACTTTTGATTTGGGGTGGTGCTGTTGAAACCACTCGTGCGAGAGAATTGTTTGTGATTCAGACAATAATACCCGTTTACGCACATCAATATTGGAAAGAGAGCCAGCACTAGTGTCCAAGATTGTGCTCAATTCGTTCAAAATTTTTGAAGGTTGTGGAGAATCAGTAGTAATATAGGTACGATCCAACAAGTCTTCTAGTGATTGAACTACTTTTGTTTCTTCGAGCTCTTTTTCATCCATGTAATATACTGCCTTCCAATCCCCTTTCGTTATCCATTTGTGAGAAGGATTTTGTCCTGTAGCAAAGAATTGTTTGAGCTTAGGAAAGGCCTCGGGGGCGATTATTACACTATTTTTTCCTGGTCGATAATATGGAGTATCAGATAAGACGCCTTTACGAAAATAATGGTATGTCTTACCATTTGATTTGGTTACATTTTGAGTATAACCATAAATCGCTCGGAAAAGTTTTTGGTAGGTGTAAGTCGAATGTTTAATCGATTCGGGAAGAATAAACTTGTATTGGATAAAATAGCTTTTTGACATACCAACGACCCCCCATAGTTCCGGTAATAAATTATTTTGTTATCTTATTTTGGAAATGATTATGTATTCTTTAACTACATTAAATACTTATGCCTCAAAATGAAATAGTCAACATAAAAGAAAAAAATTACTTCTTATCGGCGGCGATAAGAAGTGTAGCTAGGGCGGCGCATTGTGGGTTGAGGTTCTTCTTCAACCGGTTGCTCAACGGGGCGAGAGCGTGTGCCAACCAATAAGATGTCCTTTGCAGACAAGACATTTTGGTAGGGGATAGATCGCTCGGTAATAATTTTTCTAGCTTCTTGCTTGGTGCGAACCTTTAGGGGTTCGGTTGTCATTGTTTCAATCTTTCCTTTTTCAAGATTGATAATCAAGTCGAAAATCTTCCCCTTGTATTCAGCGTTATCGGTATAGATATCCATTCCAAACAACTTGGAAATGCGTACGGTCATAGTTGATCTCCCCTGGTATGTTAAAACCAAATTTCAAGCATAGAGATGAAAATTCCTATTTAAGCTTACGCCTTATTCATTGCCAAATTCCTTTGCAATTCACTCAAAATTAGGATTTCATATTTTTTTTTCTATTCACTTATTCCGGTAACTCCATGGATTAGTGGAAGTATGGGGGTAGGGTTCACTCAAATTCAACTATGTGTTTTATAAAACAAAAATAGCGTTATGTATTTTATATCTACATAATATATCTTTCTTTTTGTGATTATAACTTTTGAATTTTATGTCGAACTATTGATCTGCTTCTACTTTGGTTACTTTATTGGTTAATTTATTGATCGTAATTTTTTTCCAGCCACCAAACATGTCAACAGTGGGCTTGAATTCAATGAACACACTTGTTCTGTTAGTGGTGATGCTAATTTTCATTTTGTTTGGATTAATATCTATATTCTTTAGTGCAATTTCTAGCGCTTTAGTAATATAGCTTGGCATATTTGCATTAAGCTATTGAACTATATATGTGGGTAGGTATTTGCTGTTATAAGTTGTCAAGCGGACTTTGAACCTTTCTCAGCTCTTCCTTACTCACGTGCGTGTAAATGGATGTGGTTGCTAGGTTGGCGTGCCCAAGCAAGATCTGAATTTTCCGAATATTTTCTCCATTATCCAGCAAGTGGGTGGCAAATGAGTGGCGTAGCACGTGAGGGGTTACGCGCTTAGTGATTTTGGCTCGTTCTGCCGAGTGGCGCATGACTCTTTCTACTGTGTCCGTTGAAATGGGTTTTCCATTTTTTTTGGCGAACAAAAATTCACTTTTTACTTTTCTTCTATTGAGATATTTTTTCATTTCTCCAATCCATTTTTGCGAAAGGACAATTTCGCGATCTTTATTTCCTTTTCCCCCTTGCACGCGCGCCATTCCAGCGTTGAAATCAATGTCTTGCAATTTTATTTTCACTGCTTCGGAAACGCGCACGCCAGTTGAATAAAGAAACATGACAAGCAAACGATTTCTTCCTGGTTTTGTATTTTTGATGAGTGATTTGATCTCTTCAATAGTAAGTACGCTAGGCAATTTTTTTGCTTTCTTAGGAATGCGCACTTCATCCATCACTTTCATCTGCATATGTTTCTCGAGGAAGAATTTGATGGAGGCATGCATTAATGCGAGTGTGGCATTGGAAACATTTTTTTCTTTTGCGCTGGCGAGAAAAGAAACAATTTCTGATTTTCCCACTTCGCTTGGTTTTTTCCGAATTTGTTGTAAGAATTTCTCGACATACAACAAGTACATTTTCATTGTTTTTTCCGAGTAACCCGAAATCAAGAGCTCTTGGCGGAATCCACTCATTATTTGTGTAATTTCATTCGCGTGCAACAGTGGATTGGCAGAATTTTGCGCAGGCTTGCAAATACAAAATCCGAAAACTCATACACTTCTCTAAGAGACTCCGGATCAAAAAGAATGTGTGTGACATCTGATATCACCGTCCCGCCAACACTCCTGGCCTCGCGCAGTGCAGTCAAATCGACC